>JANWYF010000123.1 GCA_025057055.1 Rhodovarius sp.
CAGTCCAGCGCGAGGTTGCCGGGCACCTCGCCAGGCCAGAGCTCCGGCGCGCCGGATCGCAGCGCCTCCGCTGCGCTGGTCACGGCCGGCAGGGGGGCGTAATCCGCCACCACCGCCTCTGCCGCATCCAGGGCCTGGGCTAGGCTTTCCGCCACCACCAGCGCCACCGGCTCGCCGACATGGCGCACCCTGCCCTGCGCCAGGACAGGCCGGTGGATGCGCAGGATGGGCCTGCCATCCGCGCCCTTCATCGGCACCGGCGCGGTGACCGGGCCGAGCTCAGCACAGCCCAGGTCGGCGGCGGTGAAGACCCCCAGCACGCCCGGCATGCCCCGCGCAGCCGCCGCGTCGATCCGCAGCAGCTCCGCATGGGCATGGGGCGAGCGCACAAAGACCGCCGCTGCTGCCTCGGCCGGCCGGACATCATCGCCGAAGCGGCCAAGGCCTTGCAGCAGCGCTGCATCCTCGACCCGCCCGGGCCAGCGCTCATCCCTCATGGCCCAACCCTCCTCCCGGGCGATGGCGATCGGCCGGATCGCCCGGCCGCCCGCCCCTGGCCGACCGCCCGCTCGCCCTGCGCCCCCCTCTGCCGGCCGACCGCAGGCGGCGCCGCCGCGGCGCTCTTGTGGTTCCTCGGCGAGCGCAGCGGCAGCCGGACAGCCGCGCGGCCAGGCTTGCAGGCAGCCCGCGCCGCGGCAGTCCGCATCATCGCGTCTCGCCCTGTCACGGCGGCCTCCTCCCTGCTGCGGTGCTGGCGGGTCAGTCGACGGTGATTCCTGCCTCGCGGATCACGGCCGCCCAGAACAGGAGATCGGCCGCCAGACGGTCGCGCAGACGTTCCGGCGGGCCGCCGATGGCCGTCATGCCTTGCGCGGTGAGGGCCTGCGCCACCTCGGCGGTCGTGAGCACCTCGTTCACCGACTCGTTGAGCCGCCGCAGGATCTCGGGCGGCGTGCCGGCGGGGGCGAAGAGGCCGTACCAATCGCGCATCACAACCCCCGGCACCCCGGCCTCGGCCACCGTGGGCACATCGGGCGCTTGGGGCAGGCGCGCCTCGGTCGCAACGGCCAGGATGCGCACCCGCCCATCGCGCGCGAGCTCCACCGCCGTCGTGATCGGGATGAACATGACGCCGATATTCCCGGCCAGGAGATCGGCCACCGCCCCCGCGACCGCGCGATAGGGCACATGCTCGACCTGGATCGCGGTGCGCTGCTTGAACATCTCCATCGCCAAATGGTGCGGTGTGCCCACACCGGGGGAGCCGTAGTTGAGCCGCCCCGGATGGCGACGGGCATTCTCCAGGAACTCCTGCAAGCTCGCTCCGGCCGAGGGATGGGCGATGATGGCGAAGGGCACCTGGGCGAGCAGCGCGATCGGCGCGAAACTGGTCACGGGATCGTAGGGCAGGTTGCGGAACAGGCTGACATTCATCGCCATGGTGCCTGCGGTGACAACCAGCGTATGCCCATCCGGCGCCGCCCGCGCCACCATGGCGGTACCGATATTGCCGCTGGCGCCCGGGCGATTGTCCGCCACGAAGGGCTGGCCCCATCGCCGCTGCAGCTCCTCCGCCACCAAGCGCGCGACGATATCGGGCGGCGAGCCGGCGGAATAGGGCACCACCACCGTCACCGGGCGCCGGGAGAGCCCCTGCGCGCGTGCCGGACCGGCAAGGGCCACGGCCACCACGCTGGCGCCGAAGCGGCGCCGTGAGAGATTGCCCATCATGTCATGCCTCCACCCTTTCAAGGCCGAGCAGTTCGGCCGCATTGCCGTGACAGATCCTGGCCCGGACCTCCTCGCCAACCGGCGCGGTGTCGATGAAGCGCGCCGCCACGTCCGCGGACTCGAAGGGATAATCCACCGAAAACATCACCCGCTCCGCCCCAAGCGCCGAGAGGGCGCAGAGCAGCGGTTCGGCCGCGCACTGGCCGGAGGTGGTGACCAGGATATTGCGCCGGATATAGGCCGAAGGCGGAAGCGCTAGCGGCCGTTCCGCCTTGTAGAGCTGCGCGCGACTATCCAACCGCCAGAGCAGGTAGGGCAGCGTCTCTCCCATATGCCCAAGGATCAGCCGGGCCGCGGGGAAACGGTCGAAGATGCCGGCGAAGACGATGCGCAGCGCATGGGTCGCGGTCTCGACCGTCCAGCCCCAGATGGCGCGGCTCAGGATCTTGTGTCCGGCCCAGCCCGCGTAGGGCGCTTCCGGATCGGCCGGATGCAGATAGATCGGCACGCGGAGCGCCTCGGCGCATTCCCAGATCGGAAAGCAGCGCGGATCATCCAGATACAGCCCCCGCGTCTGCCCGTTGATCAGCGCCCCCTTGAAGCCGAGCTCACGCACGCAGCGCTCGAGCTCCCGCGCCGCGGCCGGCGGATCCTGGACGGGCAGATGGGCAAAGCCCGCATAGCGCGTCGGGTGGCGGCGGATCGCTTCGGCCAGCGCGTCGTTGACCTCCTGCGCGCGGCGCACCGCGATGGCGGCATCGGGTTCGACCTGCACGCCGGGACCGGCCAGGGAGAGGACGGAGATCGCGATCCCCGCCGCATCCATCGCGCCAAGCCGCCGCTCACCGAAGTCGCTCAGCCTCTCGAGCACCGTGCGGTAGAGCTGTTCCGGCAGATCTTCGACGGTCGCCTCCCAGTAGGGGATCATGGAGGGGACCATGAAATGCTCCTCGAGCGCGATCTTGCGCATGTTCCTCCCTTCCGGCACGGCCCGCGAACAGGCGCGATCCGGCGCTTTCGTGGTGTCTGGTGATGCGACCTCCCGGGTCGCGGCAATGGTCGCAACGCCGCCATCCTCGGCCTGCGGGTGCTGCTGGCGCCCTGTCCGTCCCACGGCTGCTGTGGATGCGGCCTGAGTGCGCCCGGCCGGCCCCTCTCTCGGGTGAACGGCATCTCCTGCAGCCAGCCAGCGGCCCATGCCCGTCCGCCCCCGCTAGCAGACCTCGAAGATGCGCTTCTCGGTCGCGTGCAGGCAGGCGCTCACGCCGTCCGCCTCGACCATGTAGTTGTCGCAGATGACGGCGAAGAGCGATTCCGTCTCGTAGCCGGGATGGACGGCCAGGCACATGCCCGCCTCGAGGGTCCAGCTCTCATCCGCACGGATCAGGGGACGTTCGACCATGTCATAGCCCTGGCCATGCGCGTAGAGCCGCATTTCCTCCGGCAGGCCATGCGCGCGCATCCACTCATCATGCGCCGCGGCGATCTCGCGGCAGGAGGCGCCCGGGCGGATGAGGGAGAGCGTGTGCTCCTGCGCTGCCTTGACGGCGGCGAAGCCGTCCAGCAGCTCCTGCGAGGCGCGGCCCAGCACGATGGTCCGCGCGATCTCGGTATAGAAACCGCCGGGGCCATTCACCTCGATCAGCAGCGAGAAATGATCGCCTTTCTGGATCCTGCGCCCCTGCATGTGCCGCCCCAGGAAGGAGGACCGCTGCCCCAGCGGGGCGGAGGAGCCGAGAAAGATTCCCTGCTCGCTGCCCAGCACCTGCGCCGCATGCTGCGCCAGGGCGGTGATCTCCACATCGCGCATGCCCGGGCGGATCCCTTCCAGCACGCGTGCGAAGACCGCATCCTGCAGTTGCGCACAGCGGCGGATCAGTGCGATCTCCTCCTCGCTCTTGATCGCCTTGAGCCGATCCACCGCCTCCGTGGCGTCCGAGAAGCCGGCATGGCCCGACAGGCGGCGGCGCAGCCCGTCGACGAAACCCGACGGCATGGCCCCCGGCGCCACCAGACCGATGGAGCGGCAGCCATGCGCCGCGAGCGCTCCGGCCACCAGCTCCGCCTCATAGTCGTGCGTGTAGGCGATGGAGAGGAAGGCGGGCGTGGTGAGGATCTCTCCGACACCGCGGTGCACGGGATCGCGCCCCTCCAGGACGCGCCGACCCCGGAAGGGGCCCATGTCGACCACGCTCATCGGACGGCCATCGGCGTAGAAGACGACAGATCGCGGATAGCCGTTGTGAGCCGGGATATCAGTGAACCACTTCACATAGCCGCCGAGCCAGTCATTGCTGCTCTGCATGACCAGCGCATCGAGGCCGCGATCGGCCATCACGGCGCGCACCGCCGACCACCGTCGCGCAAGCTCCCGCTCCGAGACGCGGGTCGGGATGCGTTCGGTGCCATTGTCCATGGCCAGATTCCTCACCTTGGCACGAGGTTGCGCAGGCCTGCCACATCGCCCGAGAGGTAGGCGCGGAGGTTCTGCTCGAGCAGCGGCAGGATCTGGCGGGCGTAGACGTCGCTCATCCCGCCGACATGCGGGGTGACGACGACATGGGGCATGTCCCAGAGCGGGCTGTCAGGCGGCAGCGGCTCGGTCTCGAACACGTCGAGGCCCGCGCCTGCGATGCGGCCCTCCTGCAGGGCTTCGATCAGCGCCTGCTCGTCGACCACCGGCCCGCGCGCGAGGTTGATCAGGATGGCCTCCGGCCGCATGGCCGCAAGCACGCTCCGGTCGATCATGTGGCGCGTCGCCGGAGTGAGCGGCACGAGGACAATCAGCACATCGGCCTCGGCCGCCGCTTCGGCAAGGCGCGCCCGCGGCAGGACCAGATCGAAGCCCGGCGCCTCGCTGCGCGCGTCACTCACCCCGATGACCCGCATGCCGAAGGCTCGGCAACGCAGCGCAAGTTCCTCGCTGATCGCGCCGATGCCGATGAGCACCGCGGTCTTGCCCAGAAGGAGCCTCTGCGGCCAGCGCTCCCAGCGATGCGCACGCTGATTGGCCAGCATGCGCGGGAAGTCGCGCAGCAGCGACATCATATGCAGGAAGGCCATCTCGGACATCTGCGGCCCGTGAATGCCGCGGGCATTGGTGACAAGCACCTCTGGCCGTAGGTTCGGCAGGGCGAGGAGATGGTCCACGCCGGTCGTCAGCGCCTGGATCCAGCGCAGCCGCGGCATGGCGGCAAGCAGCCCGGCCGGAACCTCATGCGCAAGCGCGAAGAGCACCTCCGCCTCCCGCCCGATCGCGGCTGCCGCCTCCGCGTCCGTCGCCGCGCGGAACCCGGCCTGCGGGAAACGCGGGGCGAGGTGTGAGACGTAGATCTCCGCCTCCTTCTCGAGGATCAGGACCTCGGTCGCCATGGGGCGGCGGCGCCGTCAGTCGCGCCGCGGGCGGGCCGCGCGCGCGATCTCGACCCCGCGGCGGCGTTCGGCCTCGACGATCGATGCGAACTCGGCCGGTGTGCTGCCGACGCCCTCATAGGCCTGCGGATCCAGGAAGCGACTTCGATACTCTGCATCCTGAACCGAGGCCCTGGTCGCAGCGGCGATGCGCTCCATGATGGAAAGAGGGGTATTCGCCGGGGCAGCGAAACCCCACCACGGGCCGTCATAGGGGAAATCATAGCCGAGTTCCCCAAGCGAGGGGGTGTTGGGCAGATGCGGCGACCGCTGCGCGCCGAGCACCGCGAGCGGCTTCACCCGCCCGGCCTGGATGTGCTGCAGAGCGAAGCCCAGGGCGATGTAGGAGACCTGCACACGCCCGGCGGCGAGCTCGTTGAAGGCCTCCCCGATGCCGCGGTAGGGGACATGCTCGATCTGCAGGCCCTCGCGCTGCTTCAGCCATTCGTAGAGCAGATTCGCCACCGACCCCTCCCCGGAAGAGCCGTAGTTGAGATCCCTCCGTCCCCTGGCCCAGCGCACGAAACCCGCGAGATCATCGACCGGCAGCGAGGGATGCGCGAGCAGCACACCGGCATTGCGCGCAATCAGCGTCACCGGCTGCAGCGAGGCCCAGCGTGCGTAGAGCTGGGGCTCCACGTGGGGATAGATCGACATCACCTCGACCGAAACGGCGCAGAGAGTGTAGCCGTCCGGCGGCGCCAGCGCGCAGGCCTCCAGCCCCACGGCGTTGTTTCCGCCCGGACGGTTGTCGACGATGATCGGCTGGCCGAGCTGGGCCCGCATCGGTTCGGCCAGGGAGCGGATCAGCGTATCGAGCACGCCGCCCGGCGGCTGCGGGATGATGACGCGCACCGGCCGCACCGGCCAGGCCTGAGCTGTCTGCGCCGAAGCCGCGCCGGACGGCGGCAGAAGGCTTGCTGCTATGCCCGCAGCGAGGGTGCCTCTTCTCGATATCCTGCTGCCTGATCTCATGTCCGTTCCTCCCGTTCCGTCCTGCCTGATCGAGGCCGTTATTCCGGCGTGATTCCCGCCTCCCGCACCACCGCCGCCCAGCGGATCAGATCAGCGGCGATCTGTCGGCGCAGCAGCTCGGGCGGGCCGCCGCGCAGCGTGAGGCCCTGATCCGTCAGACGCTGCGCGATGGCAGGATCAGCGAGCATCTCATTGGCCGCGCCGTTGAGCTGCGCGATGATCGCATCGGCCGTACCGGCGGGCGCAAGCAGGCCCCACCAGTTGTCCACATCGACGCCCGCTACCCCGAGCTCGGCCAGCGTGGGCAGTTGCGGTGCGATCGGCAGCCGCTGCGCAGCCGCGACGGCAAGCAGCTGCACCCGGCCGCTGCGTGCGAGCTCGAGCGCCGCACTCGCCGGCAGGAACATCGCTGCGACCTGCCCTCCGGTAACGTCCGAGACCGCCTGGGCCAGCCCGCGATAGGGCACATGCGTCAGGTCAATGCCTGCGCGGCGACGGAACAGCTCCATCGCGAGGTGATGCGGCGTGCCAATCCCTGGCGAGGCGTAGGTGACCTCTCCCGGGCGGCGGCGCGCCAGCTCAAGGAAGCCCCGCAGATCACCCGGTGCCGAGGCCGCAGCGACCAGTACGAAGCTGCTTTCGACCAGCATCACCACAGGTGCGAAGCTGGCGATCGGATCGTAGGGAAGGGACCGGAACAGGCTAACGTTCATCGCCAGCGTGTTCGCGGTCAGCAACAGGGTATGCCCGTCGGGTGCTGCGCGCGCCACCGCGGCGGTGCCGATATTGCCGCTCGCGCCCACGCGGTTGTCCACGATGAAGGGCTGGTTCCACCGCCGCTGCATCCACTCGGCGAAGATGCGCGCAACCAGATCGGGGCCGCTGCCGGCGCTGAAGGGCACGATGATCGTCACCGGCCGCCCGGAGAGCCGCTGCGCGCTCGCCACCCGCACCACAACCGGCGCCGCCGCCGCGGCGGCCATCCATCGTCGGCGGCTGATCGCGCGCTGGGTCATGCCTCCCTCCGCTCCGCAAGGCCGAACAGGCGCAGCGCGTTGCCGCGCAGGATCATCTCCTGCTCGGCAGCACTGAGGCCCGGCGTGCTGCGCACGAAATCGATGGGGCGGGGTTCACCCACCGGATAGTCGGAGCCGAGCAGCACCCGATCTGCCCCGACCTTGTCGATCAGGACCGCCAGCGTCTTCGCGTCATAGACGCAGCTGTCGTAGTAGAGCATGCGGAGATAGTCGGCGGGCGGACGGCGCATGTGCACGCGTGTCGCCGGCTTCTCGACGTAGTTCCGCTCCACTCGCCCCGTGTAGTAGGGCATATAGCCCCCGCCGTGGGAGATGCAGATCTTGAGGGCGGGATAGCTCTCGAGGATGCCCTCATAGATCAGCGAGGCGATGGCGAAGGCCTCCTCCATCGCCTGGCCCAGGCTGTTCCACAGCTGCCAGGGTCGCAACCGTGCATCGGGATTGCCGGCGGGATGAACGAAGACCACGGCGCCCAGCGCCTCCGCCCGCGCCCAGAAGGGACGCAAGCGCCGGTCACCGATCTCCATCTCGCCCGCCCGGGTCGAGATCTGCACGCCAGACAGGCCGAGCTCCGTCACGCAGCGCTCGAGCTCCTCGGCCGCGAGCTCCGGCGCATGCAGCGGCACGCCGCCCAGCCCCAGAAAACGATCGGGACGCGCGGCCACCATGGCGGCGATACGATCGTTCGATGTGCGCTCGAGAGCGAGGCTGCGCTCCGGTGCGGCGAAATAGCTGCACTGATGCACGAGGCTTGCGGTGAGCACCTGCAGGCTCACCCCCATCTCGTCCATGCGGGCGATGCGCTCTGTGACATCGGCCATGCGCCGTTCCACATCGGCGCTGCGGGCGCGCAGCTGTGCGCGCATCTCACCGGACGCGGCAGGATCTTCCGCCATCAGAGTGAAGAGGCTGTGCGACCGCGTCTGCTCATACACCTCGGGCACGAGCACATGCGCGTGCACATCGACCGCCCCTGCGGGTATTGGCCGCGCTTCGGTCTGCCGCATCGGGCGAAGGGTCATGGCAGCTTCATCCCGGCTCATTGGGCGAGCGGCACGCCCGCGCGTGCCCTCCGCAGCTGGACGGGGACTGGGGCGGCGGCGGTTCCAGCACCCCACGCGCAGCAGGATCACTGTCCGGTCGCAACCGGCCCTGCACCATGGCTGCGTGGTCCGGCTGTGCTGGGCTGCCGCAACAGGACTCGGGGCCGCGGCAGGCAGCCCATGGCCCTTTGCCGTCGGCCATCCGATCCGCCGCGGCCTGGGCGCCGGCCATCACCAGGGCAGCCCCACCGATCAGACCGGCCAAGGCAAAGCTGTGCGCCCGGTGCGGATCGGCAGCCGGCCGGCCGATCCCTGCGCTGCTCGACCGTGCAGGGAGAATGACACGCCGTTCGAGGGGAAAGAGATGCCAGCCCGTGCGGTCGGCAATGGCGCCCCAGATTCCCTGGCGCGCGAAGAGCATGACTGCGATCGCCACCACCCCGAGGACGAGGAGATAGAGGCTGCCATAGGGCGCGAGCGTCTCGCGCAGCAGGAAATAGACCAGCGTGCCGATAATCGGCCCTTCGACCCGACCAAGACCGCCGATCACCGCAATGAAGATGACGACCGCGGTCCAGTCATTCACGCTGAAGGCGGCATCGGGCGAGATGCGGAGCTTCTGGAGGAAGATCAGCGCGCCCAGCATGG
Source organism: Rhodovarius sp. (assembly GCA_025057055.1). GTDB lineage: Bacteria > Pseudomonadota > Alphaproteobacteria > Acetobacterales > Acetobacteraceae > Rhodovarius. The sequence continues at coordinate 8,846 of JANWYF010000123.1, forward strand.
CTGCCCCCCCTGCCGCGAGCACATAGACCAGCAACTTAGCGCGGCCGACCTCAACCCCACAGCTGCCTGCTGCCACCTCGTCATCTCGCACGGCGGCCAGCGCCAGACCATGGCGCGATCGCAGCAGAAGGACCACCGCCCCGAGCACGAGCACGAGAAGACCGAGCGCAACCCAATAGATCAGCTGCTCGCGCGCATGGCGAGTGGCAGCGATCGACGTCACGACCGCCGCCGGCAGGCTGGTCCCGGAGCCTCCGCCAAGCGAAGAGATCTGCGAGGCGAGCAGGCGAAACACCTCGGCGACCACCCAGGTCCCGATCGCGAAATACGCCCCGCGCAGTCGGAAGACGAGGAGCGCAACCGGCACCGCGACAAGGGCACCGATCAGCCCGGCAAGCGGAATGGTCCACAGCGGCCCTACCCCACCGAACAGCGCGAGGGCGAACAGCGCATAGCCACCGAGGCCCACGAAGGCCTGCTGCCCGACCGAGACCAGGCCAGCATAGCCGGCGAGCAGGTTCCAGAGGCTGGCCAAGGCGATGTAGGCATAGATTTCGGCCAGCAGCCGCAAATCCTGCCGACCAGCCCACCACGGCGCAGCCGCGAGCAGCAGGAAAAGCAGGCCGACCAGCCCCAGGCCGATCCGGCTCGAGGTGCTGGCACGGGCAATCCTAAAGGGCCGCTCAGCGCTCATCCGCGCACCTTCGGGAAGAGACCCTCCGGCCGGATCGCCAGCACCAGGAGGAAGAGCAGATGTCCGGCGAGAATCTGCCAGCCAGGATCGAGCTTCGCACCAACCGACTGCGCGACACCGAGCAGCACGCCGCCGACCAGCGTGCCCCAGAGGCTGCCGAGCCCGCCGATGATCACCGCTTCGAAGCCGAAGATCAGCCGCGCCGGACCGATCGCGGGATCGAAGTTGGAACGCACCGCGAGCAGCACGCCGGCCACGGCCACAACGGCGAGCGACAGCGCCATCGCCAGAGCGAAGACATGCCGGTTGTCGAGCCCCATCAGGCGCGCAACCGCAGGATCATCCGAGGTTGCCCGGAAGGCGCGCCCCAGCGGGGTGCGGTAGAAGAGCAGCTGCAGCCCCGCAATCACGAGCACGGCGAGAAAGAACTGCAGCAGCGGAAGCACACCGACGGCAAGGCCACCCGGCAGGGTGAGGCTTGCCACCTCCAGCGGTCCGGCCTGCAGGCGCCGGCTGTCGGCCGAGAAGATCTCGAGCAGGGCATTCTGGATGATCACGGACAGCCCGAAGGTGACGAGCAGCGGCGGCAGCAGATCATCGCCCAGCGTGCGGTTCAGCAGCAGCCTCTGCAGCAGGTAGCCGAGAAGCGCCATCAGCGGCACCACCACCGCCAGCGCCGCCAGCGGATCGAGACCAAGCGTGCCAGTGACGACCAGGGCGAGATAGGCCGCCAGCACGATGAGATCCCCATGCGCCACGTTGACCAGCCGCATCACGCCGAAGATGAGCGACAGCCCGGCCGCGAACAGCGCATAGAGGCCGCCGAGAAGCACGCCCTGGAGGATGGTGTTGACCCAGTCCATGCCCACCTCACACCCCGAAATAGGCGGCGGTGATCGCATCGCGGGTGAGGCTGCGCGCATTCCCCTCCAGCACGATGCGCCCCTCGCGCAGACAGTGGACACGATCTGACGCAGCCAGGGCCTGGTTGACGTCCTGCTCGACGAGCACGATGGCAGTCCCCTCGGCGGCGATCTCGGGCAGGCGAGAGTAGATCTCTCGCACCATGATCGGCGCGAGACCCAGGCTGAGCTCGTCGCAGAGCAGCAGGCGCGGGTTCGACATCAAGGCCCGGCCGATCGCCGCCATCTGCTGCTGCCCGCCGGAGAGGGCAGTGCTCGGAACATGCCGCCGCTGCGCCAGGGCGGGGAAGACATCGTAGACGGCATCAAGGGTCCACCGACCCGAGCGGCCAAGATGCCCGCCGATCAGCAGATTCTCCTCGACCGTGAGGGAGGGGAAGAGACGCCGCCCCTCCGGCACCAGCGCGATACCCCTGCGGACGATATGGTTGGCAGGGAGGCCGCCGATCGCCTCGCCCTCCAGTCGCACGGAAGCCGGAAGGCGTGCCGGCATCATGCCAGCGATGGTCTTAAGCAAGGTGCTCTTGCCTGCACCGTTGGCGCCGATCACCGCCACCACCTCCCCCGCAGCGACGGTGAGCGAGACGCCAAAGAGCGCCTGGAAATCGCCGTAGTAGGCGTCGAGCCCCTCCACCTCCAGCAGCGGGCAGGACCGGTCAGGCATCGACCGGGATCCCCATATAGACCTCGGCCACCGCGGGGTTGCGCACCACCTCGGCCACCGACCCTTCGGCGATCACGCCACCGCCGTGCAGCACCACGACGCGGTCGACCACCGCGGCCAGCGCGTGCAGCACATGCTCGATCCAGACGATGGTGATGCCCGAGGAACGCAGCGCCCGGATCAGCTCGACCAACTGGCGTGCCTCGGGCTCGGTCAGCCCGCCTGCCACCTCATCGAGCAGCAGCAGGCGCGGTCGCGTAGCCAGCGCGCGGGCCAGCTCCAGGCGCTTGCGGTCGAGCAGCGTGAGCTTGCCGGCGCGCAGATTGGCCTTCTCGACCAATCCGCAACGGTCGAGGATGTCAAGACACTCGCCGTAGGCCGCACGCTCGGCGATGCCGGCCCCGAAACAGGCCGCCGTCAGCAGGTTCTCGAAGACGGTGAGGCCGCCGAAGGGCTGCGGGATCTGAAAGGAGCGCGCAATCCCCAAGCGGCATCTGCGCGCGGGCGAGAGGCGCGTGACGTCCCTTCCCGCGAAGAGGATGCGGCCGCCATCGGGCTCTACAGTGCCGGTGATGATGCCGAAGAGCGTCGTCTTGCCGGCACCGTTCGGCCCGAGCACGCCCAGCGCCTCACCGGCTTGAACGGACAGATCGATGCCGTCCGCCACCACCACGGCGCCGAAGCGCTTGGCGATACCTTCGAGGGCCAGTATCGGCGGCACAAGCGGGCGCCCGTCCTAGTCGAGAAGCTCGAGCTGCCCGCCGACCGGGATCTCCGGCGCCGTGGCGTTGGTGGTCACGACCAGGTCGAAGGCACCATTCGGCCGGCGCTTCCACTGCCCGGCGACCAGCAGGGTCTTCGCCACGTTCTTGACCGGCCCCGATCCCCAGCGCACCGGACCGATGATCGAGCGGTAATCGGTGCGCCGGATGGCATCCAGGATCGCCCGCGGCTCCAGGCGCTCCGCGCGCTTCAGCACATCGATCGCGACTTCGAACAGCGCATGCTGATAGCCCACGGGCTGCGTCCAGGGGCGGCCCGTCGCCTGCGTGTAAGCGGCGGCGAGTTCGCGCGCGGTCTGCCCAGTCAGACCGGACCGGAAGGGGTGGCTCGGGGTCCACCAGATCTCGGTCGACAGGCCATGGCCGCGCTCGCCCAGTGCTGCCACCGCAGAGGGGAACAGCAGCGCCTTGCCGATGGTGACGATCTTGGGCCGGAAGCCCTGCTGGCCTGCCTGCGTCCAGAAGGTCGCGAAATCAGGCGGCGTCAGGTTGCCGGTCACGATCTGGACATTCGCTGCCTTGAAGGCGGAGATCTGGGCGGTGAAATCGTTGCTGAAAGGCTGGAAGCGCCCAGTGTCGATCAGGCGATAGCCGTTGCGCGCCAGCGCCGGCGGCAGGCCGAGCCGGGAATCACCCCAGGCATTTCCGTCGGCATCATTAGGGAACAGCCCGCCGACCACCTTGTTGGTCTCAGCACCCGACCAGAGGGCGAGGAAGGCGTCAATGACATCCTCGAGCCCCCAGAAGAAATGCCAGGTCCACTCGAAGCCGCGCTGCGGATCTCCACGGCGGCCGAAGAAATAGGGCTGCCAGGGGCAGTTCGTGGTGATGCAGGGAACCTCGTTCACCTCCGCCTGGTCGGAGACGGGATTGACCGTATCCGGCGCCGCCGCAGCGGTGATGAGGTCCACCCGATCGCGCAGGATCAGCTCGGCCGCCACCTCGGCCGCGCGGGAGGGGTTGGACTGGCTGTCACGCGAGAGGATCTGCACCGGATGAATGCGGTTGCCGACGCGGATCCCCTGGCCGATCGCGCGCAGGATCCCTTCCTGCACGAAGGCGTCGGCCTCACCGAAGGCGGCCAGCGGTCCGGTCCTCGGGCTCACATGGCCGATCCGGATCGGGCGGTTCGCGCCCTGCCCGAGCGCGGGTGCCGCAAGGGTGCTGGCCCAACCCGCAGCCATGACGCTACGACGGGTGATGCGCTGGTTGTTGGTGTTCATCTGTCTCCTCCCTTCGCCGCTCGAGGCGGCGTAGCTTCAGCGCGAACGCTTGAGATGCTCGGTCAGCCTCCTCCTCAGCTCCTCCTGCTGTTCCGGCGTCCAGCGCCGGAAGCCTTCGCCCGTCTTCATCCCGAGCCGCCCCTCGGCGACCAGCCGCTCCAGATAGGGCGAGGGGGCAGGGCGCGAATCGATCTCAGGCAGCACCGTCCGATGGATGGCCAGCGTCAGATCGGTGCCGACCAGGTCGGCATTCTCGAGCGGCCCGAGCACCGCCAGACGCAGGCCGAAGCTTGCCTTGACCACCGTATCCACCGTCTCCGCGTCGCAAATCCCCTGCTCGACCAGCGCAATCGCCTCTCGCCACAGGGCATGCTGCAGACGGTTGCCGACGAAGCCTGCGACGTCGCGCCTGACATGGACGGGAGTCTTCCCGAGGCTGCGGTGCAGCGCGATCGTGGCCTCCATGACCTCCGGCGAGGTCCATTCCGTGCCGGTCACCTCCACCAGCGGCACGAGATAGGGGGGGTTCCACCAATGCGTGCCGAGGGCTCGGGAGCGGTCGCGCAGCCCCGCCATAATGCGCGTGATGGGGATGACGGAGGTGTTGCTGGCCAGGATCGCCTGCGCCGGTGCCGCCGCCTCGATCTCGGCGAACAGGCGCTGCTTGAGCGGCAGGTCTTCCGGCGCCGCCTCGACGACGAAAGCCGCCTCGCGCACCGCCTCGGCCAGCACCGGCACGGGCTGCACCCGCTCCGCTGCCTTCTCGTCGATCTCCAGATCACGGCAGATCGCGCGCACACGCTCGCGCAGCCGCTCCAGGCTGGCGGGCAGCGGATCGTAGACAGAGACGGGATGGCCCGCCGCGGCGAAGACCTGCGCGATGCCATGGCCCATCAGGCCCGCGCCGATCACTGCGACGGGTGCCCCGGCCGCGATCATCCCGCCGTATACCCCCCATCCGCATAGAGGATATGCCCCGTGTAGAAATCCGAGGCACGAGAGACCAGGAACAAGAGCGGCCCGGCGAGGTCCGAGGGCTCACCCAGGCGCCCCTTCGGCACGCGCTGCAAAAACCCCTCCCGCACGCTGCGCGCGCGCTCCGTATCCTCGAACATCCAGGCGGTGAGCGGGGAACGGAAGACCGTCGGCGCGATGGCATTGACCGTGATCCCGGTCGGGCCCCATTCGCAGCCGAGCGCGCGAGTGATGCCGTCCACCGCCGCCTTGGAGGCGCAATAGGCCGTATATCCCGCAGGATGGCCGAGGCGCCCACGCGCCGAGGACATCAGCACCACCTTGCCGCCCTCGCCCTGCGCGAGCATGCGCCGGCCCGCCGCCCGCGCCATCAGCCAGGACTGCGTGACATTGGCATCCATCACGTCGAGGAAGCGTTCGGGCGACATCTCCGTGATCTTGGCGACGTCGTTCTTGCCGGAAGCGACGACCAGGATATCGATGCGTCCGAAGCGCCCCGTCGCGGCCTCGCAGATCGCCTCGCAATCCGCCTCGGAGGCGGGGCGGCGCGGCACCGCCTCGACCTCCGCGCCAAGGCCGCGACACTCGGCAGCCACCTCCTCCAGCGCCTTGGCATTGCCCGCCGCCAGCACGAGGCGGCAGCCGGCCGCCGCCAGCACCTTTGCCGCCAGCGCACCGAAGGCCCCGGAGGCGCCGGTCACGATCGCGACCTTGCCAGTGACATCGAAGAGCTGCCGCGGGTCGCGCAGCCAGTCGGGGCTTGCGCCGCTCATGACACAGCCGCGGGCGGATAGGGCATCACGACCAGCATGGTCGCGACCTCGTTGCTGTTATTGCGCACCTCTCGCACCACATCGGGGCCGATGCAGCAGGAGTCGAGCGGCCCGAGCACCACTTCCTTCCCTTCGGCGCGCACGGTGATGTGCCCGGCCAGCACGACATACACCTTCTCGAGCGGGGATCCGTCCGGACCGGCACCGCCGCCGGGCAGGAAATGGGACAGCCCGACCCAGAATCCCCGCGGACCGCCCTCCTCGAAGCCCTGCAGGCGCAGCGAGCGCATGTCGAAATGGTTGGGCGCCTGATAGGGCTTCGCCTCAGCGAAGCGCTTGACCAGCATCAGAAGGCCTCACCGCGTTCGATGCGGTATGAGCCGGAGGGGTCGACGATCGCCACGAGGCGGACGATGCAGCCGTCACCGCGCTCCCATTTCCAGGGGAAGAAGGCGAAGGTGACGCGCCGGCCCGTGACGGCATCGAGCTCCCCACCCACATTCTCAATGCCGAGGATCCCGGCCTTGAACAGCATGCGGTGCACCGGTTCCCATTCCGGGAAATCCTGCTCCCAGCTGCGCCCACCCGACCACTCCAGATACTCCTTGGCGAGGTGCGGCAGCAGCGGGCCGTTGCGGTGCGGCCCGATCGCGGTGGCCAGCGGATGGTCATTGGCCTGGGTGTCGTGCCCCACCACCTTCACCTTCCGTTCGATCAGCCAGCGCGCGGCCGAGGGGACAAGACCGGGGGAGTAGGCGAAATACTCCTCATTGTCCTCGTATTTGTGGTGCCAGCCCGTGTTGATGATCACCACGTCACCCGGGCGCACCACCTTGCCGCCCGCGCGTTCGAGATCGTCATAGGTAATCTGCTCCCACTTCTGCTTCGGGATCGACAGCACGACGCCCGAACCGAAGAAGTGGGGCAGCGGCACCTCGTCAATGAAGGGCGTGCCCGCCACCACATGCGCCGGCGCATCGATGTGGGTGCCGTTATGCATGGTGGTCGTGATGCGCTGCGACAAGACGCCGGATTTGGCCATGTAGTGGATGCGCTCGATCTGCACATCCTGGAAATAGGGCCAGTTCGGGGTCTGGAAGCCGAAGCGATGCGACAGATCGTAAAACTCCAGACCCATCGCATTGTCGCGATTGGCCTCGAAAGCGATCCCGCGAACGGTCACCGGCATGCGATCGTTCCTCCCATCGGCCGGACGTCCGGCCAGCGCTGTATCGTATGGCGGTCTCTGCGTATCGCATCTCGGGTTCCTTCCGCAAGCACATTCCGCGAGGCGACCGCCACCTGCCGCGAGCGCTCGTCGATCCAGAAGCCGTGCGACGACCGCATCGCGGGCCCGCACCAGCACCGCCCACGACCGTCCGGGCGAACCCGCAAGACCCAGCAGGCTGCAGCAGGGCATCCTCGCGCTCGCCCACAGCACGCTGCCCCGGCCGCGCCGGCCCCAAGTCCGCCGCAGCGCCCGACGCGGCGCCGGCCCGATGCCGAGCGCGCCCGCCCACCGCAGGTGACGGCCAGTCTCCAGCAGGCCATCGACCGATCTGGCCAAGGCTCCACCGCGCCCGGGCGCAGCGCTGATCCTCGGCCCCTAGGCAGCCCGCAGACTTCGGCTATCACCGCTGCCGCATCGCCTGACTGAGAGTCCGGATCCATGCCCAAACCCGCCCTGCTGGTGACTCGCCGCCTGCCGCCTGCCATCGAGGCCCGCGCCGCCCGCGATTACGAAGCACACCTCAACAGCGAGGATGCGCCCTGGTTCCGCGACGGTGCCGCGATTGCCGCCCGCGCGCGGGAGGTGCAAGCAGCAGGCATCCTCTGCGCCGCCGGCGACCCGATGGGGGAGGCGACGATCGCCGCGCTGCCGCCCTCGGTGCGCATCATCGCCACCTTCAGCGTGGGCACCGACCATATCGCCCTCCAGGCGGCCCGCGCGCGCGGCATCGTCGTCACCAACACGCCGGAGGTGCTCTCCTTCGCCACGGCCGAACTGGCGCTGACGCTGATGCTGATGGCCGCCCGCCGCGCCGGGGAGGGAGAGAGGCTGGTCCGCGCCGGCGCCTGGGAGGGCTGGGCCCCGACGCAGCTCCTCGGCGTCACGCTGGAGGGCAAGCGCCTCGGCATCCTGGGCTTTGGTCGGATCGGACGGACGCTCGCCGGCATGGCGCGGGGGTTGGGGATGGAGATCCACTACCGCGACCTCCGCCCCGCCCCGGCCGAGGTGGCGCAGGGCGCGATCTATCACGACAGCGATGCGAGTTTCCTCGGCGCAATCGATGTGCTGTCGATGCACATGCCGGGGGGCGAGGCGACGCGGCGCTGGCTGAATGCCGAACGGCTGGCGCTGCTGCGCCCCGGTGCGATCGTGGTCAACACCGGCCGCGGTTCTTCGGTCGATGATGCTGCGCTGGTCGCCGCCCTGCGCAGCGGCCATGTCCGCGCCGCCGGCCTGGACGTCTATGACGGAGAGCCGCGGATCTTCCCGGGCTATTTCGAGCTCGAGAACGTCGTGCTGCTGCCGCATCTCGGCAGCGCGACGGTCGAGACGCGCGATGCGATGGGCCGACGCGCGCTCGACAACCTCGATGCACTGTTGCTGCGGGGGCAGACCCCGCCCGACGCGCTCACCTGAGGCGGCCGGGCGGGTCGACCCGTCAGGCCGCCTTGAGGTCGGCCACCACGCGCGCCAGTTCGCTGCGCATCACCTCGCCCTGTCGGGCCAGATCCGAGGCCGTCTTGCGCAGGGTGGAGACCGAGGCGTTCGCCTCGTTGACGCCGGCGCGGACGCTCTCGATGGCGCGCGAAACTTCGCCCGTTCCCTCCGCCGCCTGGTGGACGTTGCGCGCGATCTCCCGCGTCGCCGCGCCCTGCTCCTCCACCGCCGCGGCAATCGCCGAGGCGATCTGGTTGACCTCCTGGATCACCGAGGCGATGCCGCGAATCGCCGCCACCGCACGCTCCGTCTCGGCCTGGATGGCGCCGATCTGGGCGCTGATCTCCTCGGTCGCCTTGGCGGTCTGGCTCGCCAGGCTCTTGACCTCGCTCGCCACGACCGCAAAGCCCTTGCCGGCCTCTCCCGCGCGGGCCGCCTCGATCGTCGCGTTGAGCGCCAGCAGATTGGTCTGACCGGCGATATCGCTGATCAGGCCCACCACCTCGCCGATGCGGCGCGCACCCTCGGCCAGGCCCTGCACCGTGGCGTCGGTCTGCCGCGCCTGCTCGGCCGCGCCGGCGGCCACCCGCGCGCTTTCCGCCACCTGCCGCGTGATCTCGGCGATGGAGGCGGAGAGCTCCTCGGCCGCCGCGGCGACGGTGGCGACATTGGCGTTGGCCTGCTGGCTGGCAGCCGCCACCGCCTGCGATTCCTTGACCGTGCGCTCGGCGCTCGCAGCGAGCGAATCGGCGGAGGCGCGCAGCTCGGTCGCTCCATGGGCCACCGCGGCAGCAGCCGCGTTCAGCGCCTGCTCCAGCTTCGCGGCCGTGGCGCGCAGTACCTCGCGCCGCTCCTGCTCGGCGCGCTCGCGCTGGCGCGCGGCCTCGGCTTCCAGCGCCTTCGCCTTCTCGCTGTTCGCCTTCAGCACCGCGATGGCCTCGGCCAGCGCGCCCACCTCATCCTTGCGGCCCACACCCGGCACCGCCACCGACAGATCCCCCGCCGCGAGCTGCTGGGTCGCCCGGGCGAGCTGCCCGAGCGGGCGGGAGGTGCCATGCACCAGCAGCCAATAGGCAAGGCCGAGGGCCGCCACGATGCTGATCGCGAGCACCAGAGCGACTGTCGCCACAGCTTCGTCGGTGGCGGCGGTCTTGCGCGCGCTCTCGGCGAGCATGGCCGCCCGGGTCTCGTCGTTCAGCCGCACCGCGCTGTCCTGGATCGGGCGCATCGCAGGCAGGAACTCCTCGCGCATGATGCGGCGCGCCTCATCGAACGAGGTCTCGGCCGCACGCAAGGCGCGGCGTTCGATCGGCTCGAGCGCCCGCACCGCCTCGGCCATCGCGGCAAGGCGGGGCCCGAGCGCGGGCTGGGCGGCCTTCGCCTCCTCCAGCCGAACAGCGAAGCGGCGCAGGGCCTCCTCGCGTTCACGCGCGACGACCCCGCGGAAGGTCGGATCATGCACGGCCAGGATGGCACGCCAGGTCAGCCCGAGATATTCGCTGAGGTTGCGGTTGGCCCGCGCCACCGCTATCGCGGCCGTCGCATCACCTTCGATGAGCGCGCTGTAGCTGCGATCGGCAGCGCGCAGCGTCCAAATCGCATAGCCGCTGGCCAGGATACCGGCCAGGGCCAGCATGCCCATGGCGAGCAGCGCCTTGGGCAGGATTTGCCAGTTTTTCACGGAAAACATCTGCCGGATTACCCCTTTCTGTGATCCCGGCCGCCCGCAGCGGTGGCCCGTGCGGCAGCCAGACACCATCGGGGTGAAGAATCCGTTGCCCGGCGCGCGATGCAGGCGCTGCCCCGCCGACGGCCCGAGGGACCGGCGCGCGGCGGCGGGCCTCGGCTGCCAGCGGGCATCGCGCCTGCCTGTTTTCGGCCCGCTGCCGGGCCAGGGCGCCGCGGCCTCGCGGGTGCGGGCCGCGGCCTCAGCCCGGCAGGGCCGGATCGGTCAGCCGCCGGTATTCCTCCAGCGCGAAGCGGTCGGTCATGCCGGCGATGTAGTCGGCCACCGCGCGCGCACAGGCCGGGCTGCCCGGCGCCCCCGCCCGCTCGCGCCAGCCGTCGGGCAGCATCTGCGGGCTGCCGACCAGCAGCTGGAAGAGGATCTGCACCACCCGCTTCGACTTGTTGGCCGTCCGGTTGACCCGCCAGTGCCGATACATCCGGGCATAGAGGAACTCCCGCACGGCGCGGTTGGCCTCCGCCATCGCCTCGCTGAAGGCCACCACCGGCCGGCCCGCCGCCCGGATCGCATCGGCATCCGGCGGATCGAGCGCGGCGATGCGCCGTTCGGTCTCGGCCACCACATCATTGATCATGCGCCCGATGACGCGGCGGACCATCTCGGGCGCCAGGCGTTCCGGACTCACGCCGGGGTGCTGCAGCTTCACCTCGGCCAAGGCTTCGCCCGGCAGGGGCAGCGCCGCCACCTCCTCGAGCGTGAACAGCCGGGCGCGCAGCCCATCCTCCAGGTCATGGTTGTTGTAGGCAATGTCGTCGGCAATCGCGGCCACCTGCGCCTCGGCGCTGGCATGGCTCGAGAGGTCGAGGCTGTGGCGGAAATCGTATTCGGCGATATAGCCGCGCGGGTTGCGCACCGGGCCGTTGTGCTTGGCGATGCCCTCCAGCGTCTCCCAGGTCAGATTGAGCCCGTCGAAGCCGGCGTAACGGCGCTCCAGCATCGTGACCTGCTTCAGGCTCTGCCCATTGTGGTCGAAGCCGCCATGGCTGCGCATCGCGGCATCCAGCGCCTCCTCCCCGGCATGGCCGAAGGGCGGGTGGCCCAGGTCATGGGCCAGGGCCAGCGCCTCGGCCAGATCCTCATCGAGCCGGAGCCGCCGCGCGATGGCCCGGGCGATCTGCGCGACCTCGATGCTGTGGGTCAGGCGGGTGCGGAAATGATCGCCCTCGTGGTAGACGAAGACCTGGGTCTTGTACTGCAGCCGCCGGAAAGCGCGGGAGTGCAGGATGCGGTCGCGGTCACGCTGGAAGGGGCTGCGCGTCGGATCCTCGGGTTCAGGGTAGAGCCGCCCGCGGGAGGTCTCGGCACGCACCGCCCAGGGGGCAAGGTTGCGGCCACCCGGGGCGGCCGGGCGGGAGGAGGGACCAGCCATGAGGCTGGCGGTAACACCCCGCAGCGCCGGGCCGCAACCCGAACACATGGCAAACCCACCGGCACCGCCCCCGCCGCACCCGATTTGAGCAGCGACCGATCTGCCCTATCTTGCGGGGCAAGGAGAAACCTGCACGCCATGCCCGTCTTCCACGTCACCCCCCGCGCCGCGCAGGAGATTGCCGCCATCGCCGCACGGCAGGGCCGGCCCGGCGCGGCGCTGCGCGTCTCCGTCTCGGCCGGCGGATGTTCGGGGTTGCAATACGGCTTCGACCTGGCCGATGCGCCGGAGGCCGACGACCTGGTGGTGGAACAGGACGGGGTGCGCGTCCTGGTTGATGCCGTGAGCCTCGAGTTCCTCGACGGCGCCACCCTGGATTGGCACGAGAGCCTGATGGGCAGCCACTTCAAGGTCGACAACCCGCAGGCGGTCAGCGGCTGCGGCTGCGGCGCCAGCTTCGCGGTGTGAGCCGGCCTTGCGGCTCGCCTCCTTCAACGTCAACTCGATCCGCGTCCGCCTGCCTCATCTGCGGCGTTTCCTGGCGCGCCATGCGCCGGATGTGCTGTTCCTGCAGGAGCTGAAATGCCGCACCGAACAGTTCCCCACGGCAGACCTGGCGGAGACCGGCTATGCCATGCATGCGCTGGGCCAAGCCGGCGGTCGCAACGGGGTTGCCGTGCTCTCCCGCCTGCCCTTCGCGGTCACGGCCGAAGCCCTGCCCGGCGATCCGGCGGATGAGGAGGCGCGCTACCTCGAGATCGAGGCGGCGGGCATCCGCATGGCCGGGATCTACCTGCCCAACGGCAACTCCGGCGGTGCAGCCGGCTTCGCCTTCAAGCTGCGCTGGATGGAGCGGCTGCTGGCGCAGACCCGCGCCCATCTCGACGCCTTCCGCCCCTTCGCGATCCTCGGCGATTTCAATGTCTGCCCAACCGATGCCGATCTCGCCCCCGGGCTGCTCGCGCCGACCGATGCGCTGGTCCACCCCGAGGTGCGATCCCGCTTCCGCGCCCTGCTCTGGTCCGGGATGACCGATGCCGCGGCGGCGCTCGGCCAGCATCCCTTCACCTATTGGGATTATGGCCCCGCCTTCGAAGCCAATCGCGGCCTGCGCATCGACCATGCGCTGCTCAGCCCCGAACTGGCCGAACGGCTCCAGGGTTTCGGCGTCGATCTCCTGGCCCGGGCGGAGGAGCAGCCCTCCGACCACGCCCCGATCTGGGTCGATCTGGCGGATTGAGGTCGCTCAGGCCAGCCGGTCGAGGGCCGCCAGCGCCACCATCCCGGCCGAGAGCTCCGGCAGCCGCGCCGCCTCCGCGCAGAGCCGTGCCACCTCCTCGGCGGCGGGGCCGACAGCCGCGCCCGAGAGCCGGGCGGCGGCGAGCCGGCCCTGCACCCGATCAAGCCCGGCGAGCAGCCCCGCCCGGGCACGCTGGCCGAAGGGACCGGGGGCGGGAGCGGCCTCGGCCGCCGCACGCAGGGCCGGCAGGTGGAAGTGCCGCGCCACCTCCTCCCAGGCCGCGGCCGCGGCGGCAGGGCTTGCGCCGGTATCGGCCGCCAGCCGCAGCACCGCCGGGGCATCGCCGCGGGCGGAGAGCAGCGCCATCACCCCCGCCCCCTCGCGCAGGCGTCGCAGCGCCTCCTCGACCGGTGCGGGATCGGCGAGCAGATGCGCCGCGGCGCGTTCGAGATCGGCGCGCAGCGCAAGCAGCCTCGCGCAACGATCTGGCCAGGGTGCGGCTTCCGCATCGGCGGCATCCATCGCCGCCGCAAGCCCGAGCCCCTCCGCCGCCAGCCAGGCCGCACGCGCCAGCGCCGCCGGCGTGGCCTCCGCCGACAACCGGCCAAGGGCGGCCGGCCCGAGCAGATTGGCGATCCGGTTGGCCAGCAGCGTGGCGAGCAGCTCCCGCCGCAGCGGATGGCGGGCGATCAGATCGGCATGCGCCTCGCGCAGGGGGGTCGGGAAATAGGCGAGCAGCAAGGGCAGGAACACCTCCTGCCCCGGCAGGTCGGAGGCCAGCAGCCCATCGGTGAGCCAGAGCTTGGCCAGCGGCAGGAGGGCTGCCGCCTCCGGCCGGGTGATGGCGGGGCCGGCCGCGGCGCGGGAGGCGATCGCCGCCTCGTCCGGCAGGCAGGCCAAGCGGCGGTCGAGCAGCCCCGCCGCCTCGAGCCGCGCCATCAAGGCTCCGGCCGCAGGCCAGGCCGCCGCGCCCGCCGCCACCTCCAGGCTGACCGCGAGCGACTGCGCGCGGTTTTCGGCCAGCACCAGCGCGGCCACCTCCTCGGTCATGGCGGACAGCAGCGCATTGCGCTGCGGCCGGGTGATGCGCCCCGCCCGCTCGGCCGCAGCGAGCAGGATCTTGATGTTGACCTCGCGGTCGGAGGTCGCGACGCCCGCCGCGTTGTCCAGCGCATCGGTGTTGAGCGCCACACCGGAGAGCGCGGCCTCGATCCGCCCGGCCTGGGTGAAGGCCAGATTGGCCCCCTCCCCCACCACCCGCGCCCGCAGCGCCCGGCCATCGACGCGCAGCGCATCATTGGCGCGGTCCCCGACGGCGGCGTGGGATTCGTGGCTCGCCTTCACGAAGGTGCCGATCCCGCCGAAGTAGAGAAGATCGACCGGCATGGTGAGGATGGCGCGGATCACCTCGGCCGGGCTCGCGCGGGGCGAGGGGAGCCCGAGCATCGCCTGCGCCTCGGGCGAGAGGGTGAGCTGGCGGACCTGCCGCGGGTAGACGCCGCCACCCTTGCTGATCCGTGCCGGATCGTAATCGGCCCAGGAGGAGCGCGGCAGGGCAAACAGCCGCGCCCGCTCCTCGTAAGAGGCGGCCGGGTCGGGATCGGGATCGAGGAAGATGTGGCGGTGGTCGAAGGCGGCGAGCAGCCGGACCTGCCGCGTCACCAGCAGCCCATTGCCGAAGACGTCGCCCGACATGTCGCCCACGCCGACGCAGGTGAAGGGCTCGGCCTGGATGTCCTGTCCGCGTTCGGCGAAGTGCCGGGCGATCATCACCCAGGCACCGCGCGCGGTGATGCCCATGCGCTTGTGGTCGTAGCCGGCCGAACCGCCGGAGGCGAAGGCATCGCCCAGCCAGAAGCCCGCCTCCTCGGCCATGGCGTTGGCGATGTCGCTGAAGGTCGCGGTGCCCTTGTCGGCGGCGGCGACGATGTAGGGATCATCCCCGTCGCGCCGGCGCACCCCGGCGGCGGGCACCGCGCGGCCGTCGACCAGATTGTCGGTCAGCGTCAGCATCGCCCCGATCAACAGCCGATAGGCCGCGATCCCCGCCTGCTGCAGCGCGGCGCGATCGGCAGGCAGGGGGCCTTTGAGCACGAAGCCGCCCTTCGCCCCGGTCGGCACGATGATCGCGTTCTTGACCACCTGCGCCTTCATCAGGCCTAGGATTTCGGTGCGGAAATCCTCGCGCCGGTCGGACCAGCGAATGCCGCCGCGTGCCACCGGGCCGGCCCGCAGGTGGCAGCCCTCCATGCCGGGAGCATGGACGAAGATCTCACGCCAGGGCCTGGGGCTTGGCATCTCTCCCGCCGCGGCGCAGTCGAGCTTGAAGGCGATCGCCGGGCGGTCCAGGAAGAAATCGGTGCGCAGGATGGCATCCATCACCTGCCGCAGCCGCGAGAGGATGCGTTCGGCATCGGGATCGGCGATGCGCTCGAGCGCGGCATCGAGCCGGCGGGAGAGCGCCGCTTCCTCCTCCGGCTGCGTGCTGGCGGCGGGGTCGAAGCGGGCGCGGAAGAGGGCGATCAGCAGCGCCGCCACCTCGGGTTCGGCGGCCAGGGCTTCCTCCACCGCGCCCTGGGCGAAGGGGAAGCCCACCTGCTTAAGCCAGCGGAAGATGGCGCGCAGCAGCCAGCATTCCCGCCAGGACAGGCCTGCCGCCAGCACCAGGCGATTGAACCCGTCGGCCTCCGCCCGCCCCTCGAGCAGGGCAGAGAGCGCCTCCCGCAGCGCGGCAAAACGCCCCTCGGGCACCGGCTGCGCAGCCTCGAGCTGGAAGACGTGCAGCACCACGGGCGCTGTATCGGCCGGCTGCAGGCGATAGGGTGTCTCCTCCACCGCCTTGAGGCCGAGGCTCTCGAACAGCGGCAGGGCCGAGGCGAGCGGCAGCGGCCCGCCGGGATGGGCGAGCCGCAGCGCGAGCCGCCCCGGCGGCGCGTCGGGCGGGGTTTCGAAGGCTGCGGCAGCGCGCCCCTGGGCCAGCGCGGCCTCGGCCAGGGCAAGGTCGGCCACCGCCTGGGTCGGGTTCTCCGCCTCCCGCCAGGCGGCCGGAAAGGCATCGCCCCAGCGCGCCATCAGCCGTGCGGCCTCGGCCTCCCCGTGGGCGGAGGCGAGGGCGGCGGCGAGCTTCTCCGGAAAGGCGCGGGCGGCCTCGGCGATCAGCGCCTCCAGCGCCTCCGGGTCGGGATGGACGGGCTGGGCCGGGTCGGTGCCGATGATGTAATGGACGCGGGCCAGCGGCTGATCCCCGATCGCGAGGTAGAAGGTCGACAGCCGCCCGCCATGGGCACGGGCCAGGATCTCCCCAAGCTTCTGGCGCAGCCGGGTGTCGAAGCCCTCGCGCGGGACCCAGACGATGGCCGAGACGAAACGGCCGAAGGGGTCGCGCCGCAGCACAAGCGCCGGGCGGGGCGTGAGGGTAAGCGCCAGGGCACGCCGGGCGGCGGCCAGGATCTCCTCCTCCGAGGCCTGGAACAGCTCATCGCGCGGCCAGGTGTCCAGGATGTGGCGCAGCGCCCGGCCGTCATGCGTCTCCGGCGAGACGCCGGCCGCCGCCAGGATCCGCTCGACCTTGGAGGCGAGCTTCGGGATGCTGCGCGGGTTGCGGTTGTAGGCCGCCGCGGCGAAGAGGCCTAAGAAGAGGCTGACCGCAGGCGCCTCTCCCTCCGCCCGCGGCGGGCGGACGGCCACCACATCGGCATGCTGGGGCCGATGCACCGTGCTGCGCAGATTGGCCTTGGCCACGGTCACGGGCGGGCCGTTGAGCAGCGCCTCGCGCACCGCCGCCGGCACCTGCGAGAGAGCCGCGAGCGCATCGAACACCGGCGGCCCGCCCCGCAGCACGCCGAGCTCCGCCTCCGCCCGCAACCCGCCATCGGGCAGGGCGACGAGGCGCCGATGGCCGGTCAACACGAAGTTCTCGGCCGCCAGCCATTCGAGGAAGGCGCGATCCTCCCCCTCGAGCCGGGCGGCCTGCTCGCGCAGCAGCGCGAGCATGGCCGGGAAATCCTCCACCGCCCGGCGCACATCGGCCAAGGTGGCGGCCACCGCGGACTCCAGCGCCGCCGCATCGGGGACGGGGCCGGCGAGGGCGATGCGCATCACGCTCTCGGTCAGCTCGCCCTCGCCGAGGGCGAGGAGGCGGCCTTCGGGATCGCGCCGCGCCTTCAGGATCGGGTGCAGCACCTGGCGCGGGTGCCGGCCCAGGCGCTGCAGCGTGGCCAGCACCGAATCGACCAGGAAGGGCATGTCGTCGGTGGCGATCTCGACCACCGGCTCGGGGAAGCGGCCGGGTGGCAGCAGGCGGATGCGCGCCTGCCCTGGCAGGCGTTGGCGCAGGGTGCCGAGCAGGGAGACCGCCATGGCGGCCAGCCGCTCTGGCGCCAGCGCGGCGAGTTCGCGGCCCGAGAGCGGGGCGGCCAGGGCGGCCAGCAGCACGGCGGCCTGCGGCAGGCCCGGCGGCAGGGCGGCCTGGGCCAGGCGCAGCGCCTCCTCGCGCAGCGGATCGGGGGCGGCGGCCCCGGCATCGGGCATGCTGGCGCTCCTCTTCCTGCCGGCAGTCTTGCCCCCGGCCCGCCCTCGCCACAAGCCACCGCAGCGCCCGGCCGCGCCCGCCGGCCAGCGAGCGCGGTTGAGCGGCGGCCGATCTGCTCTAGGCTTGGCCCATGACCTTCGAAGAGCTGATCGCACCGGTCCCGGTGGAGACCTTCTTTCGCGAATATCACGACCGACAGCCGCTGCACATCAAGGGCAGCCCGGCCAAGTTCGCGCAGGTTCTCTCCTGGCGGCAGATCAACCGGCTGCTCGACATGACCCATATGTGGTCGTCGCAGTCGCTCAAGCTGGTGCTCGATGGCCGGCTGATCCCGCCCGAGGAGTATTGCACCCAGGCGCTGTCGCGCGATGCGCAGCAGGTGATGCAGCCGGTGGCGGCACGGGTAGCCGAATGGGTCAAGCGCGGCGCCTCGCTCGTGCTGAATGACGTCGACAGCCTCACCCCCGGGCTGCAGGCGGTCTCCCTCGCGCTCGAGAATGCCGGCCTCGGCAAGGCGCAGGCCAATGTCTACATCTCCTGGCAGAGCCACAAGGCCTTTCCGGCCCATTACGACACCCACGACGTCTGGGCGGTGCAGGTCGAGGGCGAGAAGACCTGGAACATCTGGGAAGGTCGCGCCGAATGGCCGATCAGCCACCCGCTGTTCCGCAGCCAGGACCAGGCCCATCACGAGCAGGCGAAGGGCCGCCTGCGCGAGAAGGTGACGCTGCGCACGGGCGATCTGCTCTATCTGCCGCGCGGCTGGTATCACGATGCGCTGGCCGAGGCGCCGGCCTCGGTCCACATCGCCTACGGCACCCATGCCGTGCTCGGCATGGACCTGATGAACATCCTGCTCGAGCGGGTGCTCTACGAACCCGCCTTCCGCCAGCCCCTGCCGCGCCAGGACGGCAGCGCGGCGGCGAAATTCGCGCTCACCCAGCGGGTGGCCCAGCTCGGGCAGCGGCTGGCGGAACTCTGCAAGGATCCGCGGCTGCTGCAGGTGCTCGAGGGCTTCATCGCCTCCTACCGCTACAACCGCGGCCAGTATGATCTGCTCGGCTGGCGCGGGATGGCTCCAGCCGGCGCCACCGCCGCGCCCGAGGCTGCCGAGGCGCCGGGGTTTCGCGTCATCGCCGGTGGCGCGAAGCCGGTGCGTCGCGGCGCCGACTGGATCCTCAAGACCGAACGCGGCCCCCTGCCCCTCTCCCCGGCCGAGGCCGAGGCCGCCGCCTGGCTGCTCGCCCGGTCCGAGGTGACCGAGGCGGAGCTCGCTCAGGCGCATCCCGGGGTGGACGGCAAGGCGCTGCTTCAGAGGCTGCTCGGCGCGGGGCTGCTGGTCGCGGCGTGATGCAGGCGGCGCCGGGGCTTGCCCTGCTCCTGCTGGCCGCCGCGGCCGGCGCCGCGCCCCCTGCCGCAGCCCAGGTCAGGCCCTTCTCCTGCGTCGGGGTCGAGGCGCTGGAGGATGCGCAGGTGGCCGTCCCTTTTCCGCATGGCAGCGACCGGCCCGATGCCGCGGCCGAGAGCGCCCTTGCCACCGCCCTCGCCTGGGCGCTCGAGTCGCCGCGCCGCAACATCTGCGTGCTGGGCCACGCGCTGGCCAGCGAGGGCGGCGCGCAGACCGGCCAGCGCCTGGCCGCCGCGCGGGCCCGGGCGGTCGCTGCTCGGCTGGCCGCGGGCGGGGTCGATCCCGCGCGCATCCGGGCCGAGGCGCGGGTGGCCGGCTTCACCCGCAGCGAAGCCGCGCGGCCGGCGCGCGGTGCCACCGTCATCCTGCTGCCCGAGGAGGCGCCGTAGCTCCGCCCGCTATCCGCTCCGCCCCGCCGGTTGCACCCAGCTGCGGACTGCAACCCGCGAGGTGGCGGGCGCCCCGGTGGCGCCGGTCGGGCGGAGGCCGAAGGCAGCCTCGCCGCGCACGCCAGCAGCGGGCGCCCCGCGCCATCTCCCGGCGCCCCTTCGGGGGCCGGCTCGGAATGATCGGGCAGGCGCGGCACGCGCTGCCGGCGCCTGCGGGGCAGAGGCCCGGGCCAGGGTTCCCATCCGGCGCGCCCTCTGCCACATGGCAGGCCCATGAGCACCGCCGATGCGCCGGACCGCCCGCTGCCGCTCATTCCGGGCCCAGCCCCTAGGCTGCTGTGCATCCAGGCGCCCTATTACGCCCAGATCCTGGCCGGCATGCTGGCCGGTGCGCGGGAGCTCGCCGATCAGGCCGGGGCGGCGCTCGAGGTGGTGGATGTCGCCGGCGCCTTCGAACTGCCCGCCGCCCTGCGCATGGCGATCGAGGCCAATGGCGAGGGGCCGGCGCGGCGCTGGGACGGGTTCCTGATCCTGGGCTGCGTCGTGAAGGGAGAGACCGACCACTACGACCACATCTGCCGAGAGGCCTGCTCGGGCGTGATGGCGATCGCCGCCGCGACCGGGCTGCCGGTCGGTTTCGGGCTGCTTACCGTGCACAGCCTGGCCCAGGCCGAGGCGCGCGCCGCCCCTGGCCCCGGCAATAAGGGGCGCGAGGCGATGTTCGCCCTCCTCTCGCAGCTCGCGCTGCGCCGCCGATGGGGCCTCGCGTGACGGGCAAGCCGCAGCAGCGCGGCAGGCCGCGCACCGGGGCGCGGGTGGCGGCGGTGCAGGCCCTGTTCCAGGCCGAGGCCTCGGGCCAGCCGCTCGAGGCGGTGATGGCCGAGTTCCTGCGCTATCGCCTCCAGCCCGTCCCCGGCGAGGGCTTCGAAGAGGGTCGCATACCCGAGGCCGATCCCGGGCTGTTCGTGGGCATCCTGCGCAAGGCGGCGACCGATCCCGAGGGGCTCGACCGCATCATCGCCGCCCATCTGGCCCCCAACTGGCCGCTGGAGCGGCTCGATCCGGTGCTGCGCGCCCTGCTGCGCGCCGCCGCGGCCGAATTGCGCGACCGCCCGGACCCGCCGGCGCGGGTCGTGATCCGGGAGTATCTCGACATCGCGCACGGCTTCCTGGCCGGGGAGGAGCCGCGCTTCGCCGCCGGGGTGATGGATGCGATGGCCCATACCCTGCGCGCGGATGAGCTGGCGCCGTGAGCCTGCCTGCCGAGTTCGCCCTGATTGCGCGGCACTTCGCCCCGCTCGCCCATCCGGGCGGCCTGGGCCTGCTCGATGATGCCGCCCTGCTGACCCCTCCGGCAGGGCGGGAGCTGGTTCTGGCCGCCGATGCGATGGTGGCGGGCGTGCATTTTCTGCCGAACGACCCGCCCGAGACGGTCGGGCGCAAGCTGCTGCGGGTGAACCTGTCCGACCTCGCCGCGATGGGGGCGGAGCCGATCGGCTATCTGATGACCATCGCCCTGCCGCGCGAGATCGGGGAGGACTGGCTCGACCCCTTCGCGCGCGGCCTGGCGGAGGACCAGCGCGGCTTCGGCCTGGCGCTGTTCGGCGGCGATACCGTCTCGACCTCCGGGCCGCTTGTCCTGTCCCTGACCATCCTGGGCAGCGTCGAGCCCGGTCGCGCGCTGCGCCGCGCCGGCGCACGGCCGGGCGATGCGGTGTGGGTGACCGGCACCATCGGCGATGGCTGGCTCGGCCTGCGCGCCGCCCGCGGAGAGCTGCCCGACCCCGAAGCGCGGATCGCGGCGCGCTATCGGCTGCCCACGCCGCGGCTCGCGGAGGGGCGGGCGCTGATCGGCATCGCCCATGCCTGCATGGATGTCTCGGACGGGCTGGTGCAGGACCTCGGCCATATCTGCCGCGCCTCGGGCTGCGGCGCGGTGATCGAGGCGGCGCGCATCCCCCTCTCGCCCTGGGCCGCGGGGGCGGACATTCGCGACCTGATCGCAGGCGGGGATGATTACGAGCTCCTCTTCGCCGCCCCGCCCGAGGCGCCGGTCGCCGAACTTGGCGCCACCCGGATCGGGCGCTTCATCGCCGGCCCGCCGGAGGTCACGGTCCTCGACGCGAAGGGGGCCGTGCTGCCGCTGTCCCGCCACGGATGGAGCCACCGCTGATGGATGCCGCCGAACGCGCGATGCGCGCCACCGTCTGGCGCCTCTTCTTCTGCCAGGCGTTGATGCAGGGGGCGGTGGTCGGCCAGGTGGCGATGGCCCCGCTCGTCGGCCATTCGCTCTCGGGCGATGCGACGCTCGCCACCCTGCCGATGGCGGTGCAGATGACGGCGGTGATGGCGGCCTCCATCCCGGCCGGCATCCTCTTCGCCCGGCTCGGCCGCAAGGCGGGCTTCGTGGCCGGCGCGCTGGCCTCGATCGCGGGCAGCCTGCTCTTCGCCGCCGGCGTCTATCTGGGCGATTTCCTGGTCTATTGCCTGGGGGCGGTGTTCGCCGGCGCAGGTTTTGGCATCGCCCAGCACTACCGCTTCGCCGCGAGCGAAGTCGCCTCCCCGGCCTATCGGGCGCGCGCCATCTCGCTCGTCATGGCGGGGCCGATCCTCTCGGCACTCCTCGGGCCCGAACTGGTCAAGCAGACGCACGACCTGCTGCTGCCCTGGTTGTTCCTCGCCACCTATCTGCTGCTTGCGGTGCTCCCGCTGATCTGCCTGCTGCTGCTGGCCGGCACGCGGCTGCCGCCGCCCCCGCCGCGGCCCAAGCAGCCGGTGCCCCTCGGCCCGATCCTGGCGCGGCCGGCCTTCGTCGCCGCCGCGGTCGCCGGGCTCGTCGCCTATGGCGCGATGAACCTGATCATGACCGCAACCCCGCTCGAGATGATGCTCTGCGGCTTCTCCGTCTCGGCCTCCGCCGCGGTCATCCAGTGGCATGCGGTGGCGATGTTCGCCCCGGGCTTCGTCACCGGCCGGCTGATCCAGCGCTTCGGCATGCGCCCGGTGATGATCGCAGGCGCGGTGCTGACCGCAGCCTGCGCGGCGGTGACGGTGGCCGGCTCCAGCTACTGGCATTTCGTCGTGGGCCTGGTGCTGCTCGGGGTCGGCTGGAACTTCATGTTCGTCGGCGCGACCGCGCTGCTGGCCACCGCCCATGCCCCGGAGGAGCGGATCAAGGCGCAGACCGCCAATGACGTGATCGTCTTCGGCACCGTGGCCTGCACCGCCTTCCTCTCGGGCTATCTGCATGCCGCCTTCGGCTGGCAGGTGCTCAACCTGGCGATCCTGCCCACCCTGGCGGCTGCGGCCGCGCTGCTCTTCTGGCAGGCACGGCACGGGGCAAAGACCGCGCGCGCGACGGGATAGCTGCCCGCCCCGTCAGCCGCTGCCAACCAAGGCCAGGAGGCTGCCGCGGGCAGCCCCCGAGGCGGGGCGCGGGCCGCAGCGCCGCGGGCCCGCCGAGCCGAGGGCCCAGGGGCAGCGCGAGGCAGAGAGCAGGCAGCTCCGGCCGCTGCCGCCGGGCGTCGGGCCGCGCCTGACCGGAGGCGCCGGATGGGCAAGGCCCGGTTGCGCCGATCGGGCGAGCCGGTCGCGCAAGGCGGCGATCAGCCCCGTGCGTCAACAGGCAAGACGAAGCGAGGCCCGAAAGCCCCGGAAGCGGGCTGGGCGGGCGGAGCGGTTCTAGGCCGCGCGGTCCTTGAGCATCGCCTCGACCCGGGCGCGCAGCGCCGCCACCTCGGCGCGCAGGGCTGCCACCTCCTCGCCCAGGGGGTCAGCGGCGGGGCGCGTCGGCAGGCCATAGCCGGCCGAGACGTCGTCGCAATCCTTCGGGCTGCGCGCCGGGATGCCGACCACGGTCGTATGGTCGGGAACATCGCTCACCACCACCGCATTGGCGCCCACCTTGGCGCCGCGCCCGACGGTGATCGGCCCCAGCACCTGCGCCCCCGCTCCGATGGTGGCGCCATCCAGCACATCCGGATGGCGCTTGCCCGGCTTGAGCGACAGCCCACCCAGGGTGACACCGGGGGGGGGGGTCACATCGTCACCAACCGTCGCGGTCTCCCCGATCACCACGCCCATGCCGTGGTCGATGAAGAGGCGCCGTCCGATCCGCGCGCCGGGGTGGATCTCAATGCCCGTGAACATCCGCGCCAGATGCGCCGAGAAGCGGGCAAGCCCACGCCAGCCGCGGCGGTAGAGCGCGTGCGAGAAGCGATGCCAGAGCACCGCATGCAGGCCGGGATAGGCGAAGATGACTTCGGGCAGGCTCGGCCGGGCCGGGTCGCGCTCTCGGATCGAGCGGGCGAGTTCCATGATCTCCATCAGTCGAGCCCCTGAAACAGCGCGGTGGAGAGGTAGCGTTCGGCGAAGGAGGGCGCGATGCAGACGATGCGCTTGCCCCGCAGCGCAGGATCAGCGGCGAGCCGCAGCGCGACCGCCAGGGCTGCGCCGGAGCTGATGCCGATCGCCAGGCCCTCCTCCCGCGCGGCGCGGCGGGCGGTGGCGATCGCCTCCCGCTCCGAGGCGACCTCGACCCGGTCGATCAGCGCAAGGTCGAGCACCGCCGGACGGAAGCCGGGCCCGATGCCCTGGATGCCATGCGGCCCTGGCTCGTCGCCGTTGAGGACGGCCGATTCGGCCGGTTCCACCCCGATCGCGAGAAGCCCCGGCCGCCGCGGCTTCAGCGCCCGCGCGATGCCGGTCATGGTCCCGCCGGTGCCAAGGCCCCCCACCACCACATCGACCTCTCCGCCGGTGTCGGCCCAGATCTCCTCGGCCGTGGTCGCGGCATGGATCGCCGGGTTGGCCGGGTTGTCGAACTGCCGCGGCATCCAGGCCCCGGGTGTTGCGGCGGCGATCTCCTCGGCGCGGGCGATCGCCCCGGCCATGCCCTGCTCGGCCGGGGTCAGCACCAGTTCGGCCCCCATCAGGCGCATCATCCGCCGCCTTTCGGTCGAGGCGCCCTCGGGCATGGTCACGATCAGCCGGTAGCCGAGCGCCGCGGCGACGAAGGCCAGCCCAATTCCGGTATTGCCCGAGGTGGGCTCGATCAGCACCGACCGGCCCGGGGCGATCAGCCCCTCGGCCTCGGCGGCGCGCACCATGGCGAGCGCGATGCGGTCCTTCACGCTCGCCATCGGGTTGAAGGCCTCGAGCTTGAGGCAGAGATCGGCAGCCAGCCCGAGCGCGGCCGACAGCCTGGGCAGGCGGACGAGCGGCGTCGCCCCCACCGTCTCCAGCACGCTGTCGTAGATGCGCCCGCGAAAGCTCGCGGCAGCGGAGGCGGCGGCCTGGCTTGCCCCGGGGCGGTTCAGGCCATCCATGGCGGCACCGGCAGATTCTTCTCGCGCAGGAAGGCGGGGTTGAAGAGCTTGGACTGATAGCGCGCGCCCCCGTCGCAGAGGATGGTGACCACGGTATGACCCGGCCCCAACTCACGGGCGACCTTGATCGCCGCGGCGACATTGATGCCCGCGCTGCCGCCCACGCACAGCCCCTCGTGGATCGTGAGGTCGAAGACCTGCTCGAGCGCCTCCTCGTCGGTGACGCGCAGGGCATCATCGATCGGGGCGCCGATCAGGTTGCCGGGCACGCGGGACTGGCCGATGCCTTCGGTGATCGAGCTGCCCTCGATCTCGAGCGTGCCGAACTTGTGCCAGGAATAGAGGGCGCTGCCCATCGGGTCGGCCAGCACGATGCGCACCGCCGGGTTGCGCGCCTTGAGCGCCATGGCGACACCGGCCAGGGTCCCGCCGGTGCCGCAGGCGCAGGTGAAGGCATCGATGCGCCCGCCGGTCTGGGCCCAGATCTCGGCCCCCGTGGTGGTCCGATGTCCTTCCCGATTGGCCAGGTTGTCGAACTGGTTGGCCCAGACCCAGCCGTTCTCCTCCGCGAGGCGACGGCTGACATGGACGTAGTTGCCCGGATCCTTGTAGGGCTTGGCGGGCACCAGGCGCAGATCGGCCCCGATCATGCGCAGGAACTCGATCTTCTCGCGGCTCTGCGTCTCGGGCATCACGATGACGCTGCGAAAGCCCAGGGCATTGGCCACCAGCGTGATGCCGATTCCGGTATTGCCCGCCGTGCCCTCGACGATGGTGCCCCCAGGCTTGAGCGTGCCATCGGCGATGGCCGCCTGGATGATGGCGAGGCCCGCGCGGTCCTTCACCGAACCGCCCGGGTTCATGAACTCCGCCTTGCCGAGGATCTCGCAGCCGGTGGCGGCGGAAGCGCGCGCGAGCCGGATCAGCGGCGTGTTGCCGATGGCCCCGATCAGGCCGCGTGCGATCTGGCCTTCCGCCGGTGCGACATCCATCGGCATATCTCCCGTTTCACGATCATGGCGCGTATATTTGGCGCAGGGTGACAGTCTTTCCCAGGGGGGAGAGGGGGCATCGGTCATGCTGTTGCAGGGCAGGCCGGCGCTGGCGCTGGCGGTGGTGCTCGACGTCGCGCTGCATGCCGGGCGAGGGACGGTGAGTGCGGCCGATATCGCAGGCCGGCTGGGCCTGTCGCGGCGCGGGCTCGAGCCGCTGCTGCAGGCCCTCTCGCGCGCTGGGGTCCTCTCCTCCAGCCGCGGCCCGGCGGGCGGCTATCGCCTGGCGCGGCCACGGCGCGGCATCAGCGTGGGCGAGGTGGTGCGGGCCGTGCTGCCCCCGCCCTCCCCACCGGCCGAGGGCGAGGACAACCCCCTCTTCAGCGGCGTCATCGCCCCCTTCTGGGCGGAGGTGGCGGAAGAGACGCTGGCCCGGCTCGATGGCGTCACCCTCGATCAGCTGCTGCGGCGGGCGGCGGCGATCGGCCTGACCCCCGCTCCGGCCGAGCCCATCACCTATGTGATCTGAGCCGGGAGCGGTTCCAAACCCCGGCCCCGGGTGGCATAGGCGGCCCCATGCGCGTCCTCTATCATCTGCCCCTCTCGCCCTATGCGCGGAAGGTGCGGCTGGCGCTCGCCGAAAAGCGCATCCCTTTCGAGCTGCGGATCGAGAAGGTCTGGGAGCGCCGGCCCGAGTTCCTGGCCATGAACCCGGCGGGGACGGTGCCGGTCTTCCTCGACGAAAACGGGCTGTGCATCGCCGAATCCTCGGCGATCTGCGAATATCTCGACGAGGCCTATCCCGACATCACGCTCTTCGGCCGCACCCTGGCCGAACGGGCCGAGGTGCGGCGCCTGGTTGCCTGGTTCGACCTCAAGTTCGGTGCCGAGGTGACACGCAACCTGGTCTGGGAACGCCACCTCAAGCGCCTGCTCGGCCTCGGCCAGCCGGATGCGGGGGCGATCCGGACGGGCTATGCCAAGCTCAAGGAGCATCTGGCGGTGATCGCCCGGCTGGCGGAGGAGCGGGCCTGGCTCGGCGGGGCCTTCATCAGTCTGGCCGACTTCGCGGCGGCGGCGCATCTCTCGGTGCTGGACTATCTGGGCGATGTCGACTGGTCGCTGCAGCCCGCCGCCAAGGAGTGGTATGCGCGCATCAAGTCCCGCCCCGCCTTCCGCCCGCTGCTGGCGGAGCGGGTGAGCGGCATCCCGCCCTCGCCCGATTACGACAACCTGGATTTCTGACCGATGGACATCTTCGCTGCCCTGCGTGCGCGCGTGCTGGACGCGCTGGCCGGCATTCTGCCCGATGCGCCCGAGGAGCTGCGGCGCCGCATCACGGTCGAGCCCCCGCGCGAGGCGGCGCATGGCGACATGGCGACCAACGCCGCGATGGTGGCGGCCAAGGCCGCCGGGATGGCCCCGCCCAGGCTTGCCGCCGAACTGGCCGCCCGCCTCTCCGCCCTGCCCGAGGTGGACAGCGCAAGCCCCGCCGGCCCGGGCTTTCTCAACCTGCGGCTCAAGCCTTCCTTCCTGCGGGCGCAGATCCCGCTCATCCTGGCGGCGGGGGAGGATTACGGCCAGGCTCCGCCGACCGGGCGGCGGGTCAATGTCGAATATGTCTCGGCCAACCCGACCGGGCCCATGCATGTCGGCCATGGCCGCGGTGCGGTGGTCGGTGATGCGCTGGCCTCGCTGCTCGCCAAGGCGGGGCATGAGGTGGTGCGCGAATACTACATCAACGACGCCGGGGCGCAGGTGCAGGCCCTCGCCTACGCCGCCTATTGGCGCTACCTGCAGGCGCTCGGCACCGGCATGACCGAGGAGGAATACGCCCAGCTCATCCCCGGCGGGCTGCAGTATCGCGGCGACTACCTGATCCCGGTCGGGGAGGCGCTGGTTGCGCATTACGGCGATTCGCTCGCCGAACCCCATGCGCTGCACGGCATCGGCATGGCCGGACCGGACCGCTGGTTCGAGCCGGTGCGGGCCTTCACGGTGCAGGCGATGATGCGCAGCATCCGCGAGGATCTGGCCGCCCTCGGCGTGAGGCACGACGTCTTCGTCAGCGAGGCCGAGCGGATTGCGGCCGGGGATCTCGAGCGGGCGGAGGCGATCCTCGCCGCCCAGGGGCTGATCTATCGCGGGGTGCTGGAGCCGCCCAAGGGCAAGCTGCCCGAGGATTGGGAGCCGCGCGAGCAGGTGCTGTTCCGCGCCACCGCCTTCGGCGACGACATCGACCGTCCGCTGCGCAAATCCGACGGGTCCGGCACCTATTTCGCCAACGACATCGCCAATCACCTGCACAAGATCGAACGCGGCTTCGACGAGCTGGTGCATGTCTGGGGTGCCGACCATGGCGGCTACGTCAAGCGCATCAAGGCGGCGGTGGCGGCACTTTCGGGCGGGCGGGTGTCGGTTGATGTGGTGCTGACCCAGATCGTGCATGTGCTGAAGGGCGGGCAGCCGGTGCGCATGTCCAAGCGCGCGGGCAGCTACGTCACCCTGGCCGATCTGATCGAGGAGGTGGGGCGCGATGCGGTGCGCTTCACCATGCTGACGCGCAAGGCCGATGCGCAGATGGAGTTCGACCTGGAACGGGTGGTCGAACAGTCGCGCGACAATCCGGTCTTTTACGTGCAGTATGCCCATGCGCGGGTGCGCAGCGTGCTGCGCGCGGCGGGCGAGCCGGATCCGGCGCGACTGGCAGGCGCCGACCTCGATCGGCTGACCGACCCGGCAGAGCTCGCCCTGATTCGGCGCCTCACCCTCTGGCCGCGCACGGTCGAGGCCGCGGCGGCGGCGCGCGAGCCGCATCGGATCGCCTTCTACCTCAACGATTTAGCGGCCGACTTTCATCTGCTGTGGAATCGCGGCCGCGAAGATGCCACATTGCGCTTCATCCGGGCGGAGGATCCCGCGGGCACCGAGGCGCGGCTGGCGCTGGTGGCGGCCACCGGGATGGTCCTGCGTTCGGCACTCGGGGTGATGGGGGTCACCCCGGTCGAGGAGTTGCGCGATGAACGGCAGGGGGAAGCCGTGGCGCGGGTCTGAAACGGCCCGCCGCGGTGCCGATCGGGGCTGGCGGCGTGCCCCGACGATGATGGGCGCCCGACGGCGCGGGAGGGGGCGGTGAGTGACCGCACCCCGCCTTGGGCCGAAACGCCGCGCCAGCGCATGGGCCTCTCCAGCGCGGCGACAGCGGCGCGGGTGCGACCGCGCCTGCCCGCACTGGCGCAAGGGCCGATGCTGCGCCGGCTGGTCCTGATCGGGGCCGGGCTGGCCGGGGCGGTGCTGCTGGCCGCCGGCATCATCTGGGCGATCGGCCGTTCCGGCCCGCGCGAAGCGCCGGTGATCGAGGCCGAACCGCGCCCCTTCCGCGTCCGGCCAGAGGGCATGACCACCCAGCCGCCGCCGCCCGCCCGCCCCGCCAACCGCGCCGAAAGCCTGGCCCCGCCGCCGGAGACTCCGCGGCCCGATCTGCTGGCCCAGCGCGCCACCCCCG
>JANWYF010000151.1 GCA_025057055.1 Rhodovarius sp.
GGGTCGGCCGCCCTTGCGGCGGGTGGGGGTTCGTGCCTACTCCCATGGGGCTGGCCGGTGCGGCCAGGTCATAGTGAAGCGATGCAGCACAGCCCCAGCCTCCCCTTGCCGGCGGATAGCCGACTCCCGCCTGCACCCGCCCCCGCCCCGGGGCAGGAGGGGCCGGGCCTGCTGCGCCGCCTGACCGACATCCTGCTGGGCGGCGGGGTCACGCTCGGCCTGGCGGTGGGCGCCCTGGTGCTCGCCATCGCCACCTTCGTGGTGCTCGCCGACGGCAGCCCCTTCGGCCCGACCCACCCGGGGCTCGTGGTGGGGCTTGTCCTGACCAACACCGCCTTTGTGCTGCTGCTGCTCGCCGCGCTGGCCGGGCGGCTGGTGCGGGTCTGGGTCGAGCGGCGGCAGGGCCGTGCGGGATCACGGCTGCATACGCGTCTCGTCGTGCTCTTCGCCGCGGTCGCCATCGTGCCGGCGCTGCTGGTTGCGGGCTTCGCCGCCTTCTTCTTCAATGTCGGCATCTCGGCCTGGTTCAGCGATCGGGTGCGCGTCGCCCTGCATGAGAGCCTGGCCGCCTCCCGCGCCTATCTTGCCGAACATCAGCAGAACATCCGGGCCGATGCGCTGGCCATGGCCAATGACCTCAATCGGGCGGTGGTGCTGCTGCCCGAGCAGGCGATGACCTTCGCCCGCGTCCTGGCCACCCAGGCCGGGGTGCGCGGCCTGACCGAGGCCGTGGTCTTCGAGCCGGTGCTTGGCCGCGTCATCGCCCATGCCGGCGTCTCGACCAGCATGCTGCTCGAGCCCCCGCCGCCCGAGGCGGTCGAGCTCGCCCGCATGGGGGAGGTGGCGGTACTGGCCGGCGATGACAGCGACCGCGCCCGCGCCGTGGTCAGCCTGGCGCCCGCGACCGGCTTGATGCTGATGATCGCCCGCCCGGTCGATCCGCAGGTGATCGAACATATGCGCCGCACCGAGGCGGCGGTCGAGGCTTACCAGAACCTCGACCGCAACCGCGAGGGGCTGCAGGTCACCTTCGTCATGATCTTCGCGGTGGCCGCGCTGCTCGTGCTGCTGGCGGCGATCCTGATCGGGCTGGTGCTGGCCAATCAGCTCGCCCGGCCGATCGGGCGGCTGATCCGCGCCGCCGAACGCGTCCGCCAGGGCGATCTGGCGGTGCGGGTGGAGGAGGGCAGCGGCGATGACGAGGTCGCCACCCTCTCGCGCGCCTTCAACCGCATGACCAACGAACTCGCCGCCCAGCGCAACGAGCTGATGGAGGCCTATCGCCAGCTCGATGAGCGGCGGCGCTTCACCGAGGGCGTGCTGGCCGGCGTGTCGGCGGGCGTGATCGGCCTGGATGCCGATGGGCTGATCGAGCTCGCCAATCGCCGCGCGAGCGAGCTGCTGGGGCGGGATCTCGACGCCGCGCTCGGCCGCCCGCTGCCCGAGGCGGTGCCCGAGCTTGCCCCGCTCTTTGAACAGGCGGCGGCGGGGCGCGATGCCGGCACGCTCGAGGTGCGGATCGGCCCGCCCTCGGCGCGGCGGACCCTGCTTGCCCGGATCGCGCCCGAGGCGGCGGAGGGCTCCGGCCGGGCCGGCTTCGTCGTCACCTTCGACGACATCACCGCGCTGCTGGCCGCCCAGCGCCAGGCCGCCTGGGCCGATGTCGCACAGCGCATCGCGCATGAGATCAAGAACCCGCTCACCCCGATCCAGCTCTCGGCGGAGCGGCTCAAGCGCCGCTACCTGCGCCAGATCACGGAGGATCCGGACACCTTCCTGCAGATGACCGACACCATCGTCCGCCAGGTGGGCGATATGCGGCGGATGGTGGATGAGTTCTCGGGCTTCGCGCGCATGCCCCAGCCGGTGATCAAGCCCGAACCGATCGCGCGCATAATCGAGGAGGCGCTGGTGCTGCAGCGCGAGGCCCATCCGCACATCGCCTATGCGCTGGATGTGCCGGAACTGCCCCTGCTTGTCCCCTGCGATCGGCGCCTGATCGGGCAGGCGCTGACCAATCTTCTGGCCAATGCCGCCGATGCGATCGCCATGCGCATGGCGGCCGAGGCGGCGGAAAGCGGGGCGGCGGAGGGGCAGGATGGGGTCGGGGCCACCGGGGCCGAAGATCTGCCCGCCGCCCGCAGCGGCCCTGCCGGGCACATCACGGTGGCGATCCGGGCGGGGGCGGAGGCGGTGGTGATCGAGGTCACCGACGACGGGATCGGCCTGCCCGCGGGAGAGGAGCGGGAGCGGCTGACGGAGCCCTATGTCACGCATAAACCGAAAGGGACCGGGCTCGGCCTCGCCATCGTGAAGAAGATCCTGGAGGATCATGGCGGGCGGCTCCTGCTGGCGGATGCCCCGGGCGGGCGCGGGGCGCAGGCCAGCCTGGTGCTGCCCTGGCGCGGGTCGGGCGAACATGCGATGGAGCGCGCCCGCAGCGTTGCCGAAACAAGGAGTGCCGGATGAGGGGGGCAGGATGGCGCAGGACATCCTGATCGTGGACGACGAGCCGGATATTCGCGCGCTGGTACGGGGCATCCTGGAGGATGAGGGCTTTTCGACCCGCGAGGCAGCGAACAGCGATGCGGCGCTTGCCGCCTTCCGCGCCCGCCGGCCCTCCCTCGTCATCCTCGACATCTGGCTGCAGGGCAGCAAGCTCGACGGGCTTGGCATCCTGCGCATCATGCAGCGCGAGGAGCCGCAAGTGCCCTGCGTCATGATGTCCGGCCACGGCACCATCGAGACGGCGGTGCAGGCGATCCAGCAGGGCGCCTATGATTTCATCGAGAAGCCCTTCCAGGCGGACCGGCTGGTGCTGGTCGTCCAGCGCGCGCTCGAGGCTGCGCGGCTGAAGCACGAGGTGAGCGAACTGCGGCTGCGCGCCGGGGCCGAGACCGAGCTGATCGGCCAGTCGGCCCAGACCGCGCAGCTGCGCGCGGCGATCGAGAAGGTGGCGCCCACCGGATCGCGCGTGCTCATCTCGGGCCCGCCGGGGGTGGGCAAGGAGGTGGTGGCGCGCATGATCCACGCGCGTTCGCGCCGCGCCGGCGGGCCCTTCGTGGCGCTCAACTGCGCGACGATGAACCCTGCCCGCATCGAGGAGGAGCTGTTCGGCATCGAGGCCCAAGGCGATCAGCCGCGCCGCGCCGGCCTGCTGGAGCGGGCGCATGGCGGAACGCTCCTGCTCGATGAGGTGGCGGATATGCCGCAGGAGACCCAGGGCAAGATCGTGCGCGTGCTGCAGGATCAGGGCTTCTACCGCATCGGCGGCACCTCTCGCGTCGATGTCGATGTGCGCGTGCTGGCCACCACCAACCGGGACCTGCAGGCGGAAATCCAGGCCGGCCGCTTCCGGGAGGACCTGTTCTATCGCCTCTCGGTGGTGCCGCTCCGCGTCCCGCCGCTGCGCGATCGGCGCGAGGATATTCCGGTGCTGGCGCGCTACTTCATGGCGCGCAGTGTCGAGACCTCGGGCCTCGCCCCGCGCGAGATCAGCGAGGATGCGATGGCCGCCATGCAGGCCTATGATTGGCCCGGGAATGTGCGGCAGCTGCGCAACCTGATCGACTGGCTGCTGATCATGGCCCCGGGCGATGCCGGCAGCCCGATCCGCGCCGACATGCTCCCGCCCGAGGTCGGCGGAGCGGCCCCGGCGGTGCTCAAGCTCGACCGGTCGAGCGAGATCATGACCCTGCCGCTGCGCGATGCGCGCGAGCTGTTCGAACGCCAATACCTGGAGGCGCAGCTGCTGCGCTTCGGGGGCAATATCAGCCGCACCGCCACCTTCGTCGGCATGGAACGCAGCGCGCTGCACCGCAAGCTCAAGTTCCTCGGTCTGCATTCCCCGGACAACAGCTGAGCCTTGCGGCCCCGCGCCATCCTCTTCGACTGGGACAACACCCTCGCCGACGGCTGGGCGGCGATCGAGGAGGGGCTGAATGCCGCCTTCCGCGCCTTCGGCATGCCGGAGTGGGACCGCGCCATGGTGCTGGCCAATACCCGCCGGTCCCTGCGCGATGCCTTCCCCGAGACTTTCGGGCCCGATTGGCCGCGCGCGCGTGACATCTTCTACGCCACGGTGCGCGCCCGGCATCTGGAGGTGCTCTCCCCCATGCCGGGGGCGGAGGCCGTGCTCGCCGCGGCCCGGGCGGTCTGCCCGCTTGCCGTCGTCTCGAACAAGCAGGGCCCGCTGCTGCGCGCCGAAGTCGCGCATCTCTCCTGGCAGGGCATGTTTTGCGCCGTGATAGGCGCGGGCGACGCCGCGGCCGACAAGCCCGATCCGGCCCCGCTCAGGCTCGCTCTCGCCGCCTGCGGGGTCAGTGACCCGGCCGAGGCCTGGTATGTGGGCGATACAGCGCTCGATATGCAGGCGGCGCGGGCGGCAGGCATGCGCGCCGTGCTGGTCGGCGATGCGGCGCATGACGGAGGCGTTGCACGCGCCGCACCCGATCTCCATTTCAACTCAGCCTCTGCGTTGGCGGCGCACCTCGCAACGCTGGACATTTCGGGCCCGCTGTCTGATCTTCCCGCACGGTCGGGTTGAGGCCGGGCGGGGCGCTGCCTCCCGCAGCGGGCCTTCGGGCTCGGCCCGGGCCGGTGCCGGACGGGGCGAAGCCGGGGCGTGCGATCCAGGTCGCGAACGAGAGGCCGGGCGAAGACACAATGAAAGAAAGGGTGCCGTGATGGCCGCCGAAAAGTCCCAAAACGTGCAGGACGTGTTCCTCAACCATGTCCGCAAGTCCAAGACGCCGGTGACCGTATTCCTCATCAACGGCGTCAAGCTGCAGGGCATCATCACCTGGTTCGACAACTTCTCGGTGCTGCTGCGCCGCGACGGCCATACGCAGCTTGTCTACAAGCATGCGATCAGCACCGTGATGCCGGGCGCCCCGATCATGCTCTTCGACCCCGCCGCCCAGCAACAGCAGCAGCAGGCCGCTGCCTCGCATGGCGAGGGCGGGGAGGCGCCGCGCCGGCCGACCCTGACGATCACCCCGCGGGAGCCCTCCCCTGCCGGGAATGATTGACGCGGCCCGCGCGCCCACCCGCGCCGCCGTCATCCTGCCCTATGAACGCCCCGCCCGCGGCGGTGCGGAGGCCCCCGCGCCCGGGACGGTGCGTGCGGCCGAAGCCCGTCTGGCCGAGGCGGTCGGGCTTGCCGCCTCGATCGGGGTGACGATCGTGCACACCGCGATTCACCCCCTGCGCGAACGGCGCCCCTCCACCTTGCTGGGGGAAGGGCAAGTGGCGGCCATCCGCCAGGCGCTGGCGGAGCAGAACGTCACGCTGGCCGTGGTCGATGCCGCGCTGACGCCTGTGCAGCAGCGCAACCTGGAGCGGGCCTGGGGCGTCAAGGTGATCGATCGCGTCGGCCTGATCCTCGAGATCTTCGGCGAACGCGCCCGCACCCGCGAAGGCGCGCTGCAGGTGGAGCTCGCGCATCTGTCCTACCAGCGCACGCGTCTGGTGCGCTCCTGGACCCACCTCGAGCGCCAGCGCGGCGGCTTCGGCTTCCTGGGCGGGCCGGGCGAAAGCCAGATCGAGATCGACCGCCGGCTGATCGACGAGCGGATCGTGCGCATCAAGCGCGAACTCGAACAGGTGCGGCGCACCCGCGGCCTGCATCGGCGGGCGCGCGAGCGCGTGCCCTATCCGATCGTCGCCCTGGTGGGCTACACCAACGCGGGTAAATCCACCCTGTTCAACGCGCTGACCGGGGCCGGCGTCTTGGCCGAGGATCAGCTCTTCGCCACGCTCGATCCCACCATGCGCCAGATCCGCCTACCCTCGGGGCGGACCGCGATCCTGTCGGATACGGTGGGCTTCATCTCGGAACTGCCGACGCAGCTGGTCGAGGCCTTCCGCGCCACGCTCGAGGAGGTGGCGGCAGCCGACATCATCCTGCATGTGCGCGACGCCGCGCATCCCGACAGCGCGGCGCAGAAGGCCGATGTGCTCAAGGTGCTGTCGGAGATGGCCGAGGGGCCGGATGCCACCCTCGATGAGGACTGGCCATCCCGGGTGCTGGAAGTGCTCAACAAATGCGACCTGCTCGGGGAGGAGAAGCCGGCCGGCCTGTGCATCTCCGCCCTCACTGGCGAGGGGCTGCCCGCGCTGCTTGCCGCGATCGACGAGCGGCTCGCCGCGGGGCAGGAGGTCGTGGCCTATCGCATCCCCGCTGCCGACGGGGCACGCATCGCCTGGCTGCATCGGCATGCCGAAGTGCTCTCGACCAGCGCCGAGGGCGAGGAGCTCGAGATCACGGTGCGGATCCCGGCCGCTGCGCGCGCGCGCTTCGAGCGCATCCCGCCGCTCGGCGCCGATCTGCCGGCCACCGCCAACGACCGATGAGGCTTGATCACCGGGCGCTCGAGGATGTCGCGGCGCTGCTGCGCGAGGCGGCCGAGCGGGAGGTGATGCCGCGCTTCCGCCGGCTCGGGCCGGCTGGGGTGCGCAGCAAGGGCTCGGCGCTCGATCTCGTCACCGACGCCGACGAAGCCGCCGAACGCGCCATCTCGGCCGGGCTTCTGGAGCGCTTTCCCGGCGCCGTGGTGGTGGGGGAGGAGGCGGCCTCGGCCGATCCCACCCTGCTTGGCCGGCTGGCCGATGCGCCGCTTGCCTTCGTGGTCGATCCGCTCGACGGCACCGCCAATTTTGCCGCCGGGCTGCCGCTCTTCGGCGTCATCTGTGCCGCGCTGCGCGCAGGCGAGGTGGTGGCGGGCTGGCTGCTCGACCCCGTCTCGGGCGATATGGCGATGGCGCTGCGCGGGGAGGGGGCCGTGAGCGTCTCGGCCGAAGGCGAGCGGCGGGATTTGCGCGTCGCACCCGCGGCCGGGCTCGAGTCCATGCTGGGCGCGGTAGCCTGGGGGTTCATGACACCGGAACGGCGCGCCCGCGTCCTGCCGCGCCTCGCTCGCTTGGCCGGGGTGCAGAACCTGCGTTGCGCGGCGCATGAATGGCGGCTGGCCGCGGCGGGGCATCTGCATCTTCTCGTCTACAACCGGCTGCTGCCCTGGGACCATGCCGCCGGCTGGCTGCTGCATCGCGAGGCGGGCGGCTATTCCGCGCGCTTCGATGCGAGCCCCTATACGCCGCTGGAGACGGGCGGGGGCATCGTCGCCGTGCCGCGGGCGGAGGATTGGGCCGCGGTGATGGAGGGGCTCGGCATCGCCGGCTAGGGCCTGGGCGGCGCCGAGAGGCCGGAGCAGGCGGGGGCCGGCAGGCTGTCCGCCGCCTCAGGCGAGCAGGGCCAAGCCAGCCGCCGCCGCCAGGAAAATCACCCCCTGGCCAGCGAGCACCAGCCCAGCCCGCCGGCGCGGCCGCCACAGCCAGGCGAGCAGGGCGGAGCAGAGCAGGGCGATCGGCGGCACCAGGTCTACCCCGCGCCCCAGCGCCAGGGCCGGCCCGAGCGCGATGGCGGCCAGCACCGACCCGAAGGCGATCTGCAGCGGGGGTGGCAGCCGCGCGCCGAATCCCGCCGCCCCGAT
Source organism: Rhodovarius sp. (assembly GCA_025057055.1). Classification (GTDB taxonomy): domain Bacteria; phylum Pseudomonadota; class Alphaproteobacteria; order Acetobacterales; family Acetobacteraceae; genus Rhodovarius. The sequence continues at coordinate 7,491 of JANWYF010000151.1, forward strand.
CGCCGCCGCGGCGAGGACGATGCCCAGCCCCGCCCAGGGCCCGGGAGGGGCCAGCACGACCATCATCAGGGCGAGGCCCAGCGGCGGCAGCAGCCCTTGCCAAGCCCCGCGCAGGGCGAGCATGCCGACCCCCGCGGCGGCAGCCAGGCCTGCGCCGAGCCCCGCCACCCGCAGCAGATCCGGCCCCCACAGCGGTGCACCCGCCATCCACCAGCCGCCGGCGAGGGCGCCAGCGACCGCCGCGAGGCCGGCCGGCAGGCCGCGCGGCCAGCGCGCCGCCGCAAAGGCCGGCAGCAGCAGCAGCAGGGCCAGCATGGGCAGGCGTTCCGGCAGCTGCCGAGGGCTCGCCTGGATGCTGCCGATCAGCCAGGCGAAGCCCACCGGCAAGGCCAGCGCGGCAAGCCCGGCGCCGAGCCGCCAATGGCGCCCGAGGCGGCCAACCAGCGCGCCAAGCCCCGCCAGCGCGCCGGCAGCCAGGGCCGGGGGCAGGAGGAGGCCGATCACGCCAGCCTCCAGAGCAGGGCGGGGCGAGGCCGAGCGCCCTGCTTGCCGGCCCGTGCGGGCCCATGCTTGATGCGGCCGGCACTCCGGCAGGGGCGAGCATGGCTTACCACTACGTCAAGGTCTGGGACGTCTTCGTGCGGCTCCATCATTGGCTGATCCTGGCACTGATGGCGGTCAGCTACGCCACCGCGCGGGCGCATCGCATGGATTGGCACATGCTCTCGGGCTACGCGATCCTCACCCTGGTCATCTTCCGCATCCTCTGGGGCTTCTTCGGCAGCGAGAGCGCCCGTTTCGCCCGCTTCCTGCGCAGCCCCGCCGCGGCCTGGCGGCAGCTGCGCGGCCTGACCAAGGCCGAACCCGACCGCGAGCCGACCCACAATGCCGCCGGCGGCTGGATGGTGCTGCTGCTGCTTTGCATGCTGCTCCTTCAGGCCGGCAGCGGCCTGTTCTCCTACGATCAGATCTTCACCTATGGCCCGCTCGCCAAACGGGTGCCCGAGCCGGTGATGGAGGCGGCGAGTGCCCTGCATGTGCGGCTGTTCTACTGGCTGCTCGGAGCGGTGGCGGTGCATGTCACGGCGGT
>JANWYF010000215.1 GCA_025057055.1 Rhodovarius sp.
AGCCGCGGTGCAGCGATCCATGGGCGGGGAGGCGATCGGCTCCCCAGCGGCCCCTCTCCGCCCCGCCGGCCGGCTTTCGCCCGGGGTGTGGGGCCTCGTGCGCACCGCAGGGGGCTTTCGCCACTCTCTGCGCCCGCGGCCGCTTCGGGGCGGTGAAGGGGCGGGGATGTGTCGGGCGCAGCACGGGGCTGAGGGCGCCAGCCGCTTATCCCTTGCTTGTCCCGGTCTGCGCGGCGGCGCATGCCAAGCCAGCGGCGGAGGGACGGCTGCAGCTCGCGCTTGCCCTGGGCACCGATCGCGCATTAGCCTGCCCGGCGGCTGATCTGCGGGGGGGCGTCATGGCCGAGGGCTTCCGCAGCTTCGAGGAGTTCTGGCCCCATTACCTGGCCGAGCACGCGCAGCCGCTGACCCGTGCCGTGCATGTCGGCGCGACCTGGAGCGCCGCGGTGCTGCTGCTGTTCGGCCTCATCCTGGGGCCGTGGTGGCTGATCCTCTGCGCCCCCGTGCTGGGTTATGGCGGGGCTTGGCTGTCGCATCTGCTGATCGAGCGGAATCGCCCCACCACCTTCCGCTATCCGCTCTGGTCGCTGCGGGCGGATATCCGAATGGCGGGGCTTGCCGCCCTCGGCCGCCTGGGTTCCGAACTCCGGCGCCATGGCCGCGCGTGAGGCGAGAGGCAGGCGCCGCCTCCTCAGCCGTCGCCGCCGGCCTCCGCAGTGGCGACGGCGGCTTGGCCCCGCGCCTCCACCGCCGCCACCGCGCGGGCGGCCGCGATGAAACTGTCGGGATTGAGGGAGATCGAATCGATCCCGGCCTCGACCAGAAAGGCTGCGAAATCCGGGTGGTTGGATGGTGCCTCCCCGCACAGGCCGACCTTGACGCCGCAGGCATGGGCGCGGCGGATCACATCGGCAATCAGGCGCTTGACCGCCGGGTCCCGCTCGTCGAACAGCTCGCGCAGCTCCGCCGAATCGCGATCGACGCCGAGGGTGAGCTGGGTCAGGTCATTCGACCCGATCGAGAAGCCGTCGAAGCGCGCCGCGAACTCCTCGGCCAGAATGACGTTGGAGGGGATCTCGCACATCACATAGATCTGCAGCCCGGCCTCGCCGCGGCGCAGGCCGTATTCGGCCATCAGCGCCAGCACCCGGTCCGCCTCGGCCGGGGTGCGGCAGAAGGGAACCATCAGGATGATGTTGTCGAGGCCGATCTCCTCTCGCGCCATCTTCATCGCCTGGCACTCCAGGGCGAAGCCTTCGCGGTAGCGCGGTGAGGAATAGCGCGCCGCCCCGCGCAGGCCGAGCATCGGATTCTCCTCCACCGGCTCGAAGGCGGCACCGCCCAGCAGATGGGCGTATTCGTTGCTCTTGAAGTCCGACAGCCGCACGATCACGGGGCGCGGGTGGAAGGGGGCGGCGATGCGCGCCACCCCGCGGGCCAGCGTCTCGACGAAATAGCGCGCCTTGTCGCGCCAGCCGCGGGTGAGCTGTTCGATCTCATGCCGCGCGGCCCGGTCCGTGATCCGGTCCGGGTAGAGCAGGGCCATCGGATGGGCGCGCACCACGGCCGAGATGATGAACTCCATCCGCGCCAGCCCGACCCCTGCCGCCGGCAGCTTCCAGGCCCGCAGCGCCGCCGCCGGGGTGGCGATGTTGAGCATCATCGCGGTGCGGGTGCGCGGGATGGTGGCGAGGTCGATCTCCGCGCTCTCAAAGGGCAGGGCGCCGTCATAGACGCGCCCCTCCTCGCCCTCGGCGCAGGAGACGGTGACGAGCTGCCCCTCGGTCAGCGTGGCCATGGCGCGGCCAGTGCCGACCACCGCCGGCACGCCGAGCTCGCGCGAGACGATGGCGGCATGGCTGGTCGCGCCGCCCTGGTCGGTGACGATGGCGGCGGCCTTGCGCATCAGCGGCACCCAGTCGGGATCGGTCATCTCCGCGATCAGCACCGCCCCCTCGGGGAAGGACTCGATCGCCTCCGGCGTTGCCTCGCGCACCAGATGCGCAGGTCCGGTCGCGATCGCCTCTCCCACCGCCGCACCGCGCAGCAGCGGAACGGCGCCGCGGGCCTTCAGGCGCCAGGTGCGCAGTGTGCTCCGCGCTGCCCGACCGTGCACCGTCTCGGGGCGGGCCTGCACGATCGCCAGCTCGCCGGTCTGCCCGTCCTTGGCCCATTCGATATCCATGGGCCGGCCGTAATGCTCCTCGATGATCACGCCCCAGCGCGCGAGCTCGAGGATCTCCTGGTCCGAGAGGACGAAGGCATCGCGCTCGGCCCGGGTGGTGTCGACCATCGCGGTTCGCGCGCTGCCGCCTTCGGCATAGATCATCTTGCGCGCCTTCTCGCCGCGCTGCTTGTCGAGGATCGGGCGCTTGGCGGGGTCGGAGAGCGCCGCCTTGAACACCAGATAGCGGTCGGGATTGACCGCCCCTTGCACGATCGGCTCGCCCAGGCCCCAGGAGGCGCTGATCACCACCATGCCCGGGAAACCGCTTTCGGTCTCGATGGTGAACATGATGCCCGACCCGCCGAGATCGGCCCGCACCATCAGCTGCACCCCGACCGACAGCGCGACCTTCAGGTGATCGAAGCCCTGCATCTCGCGGTAGGAGATGGCGCGATCGGTGAAGAGCGAGGCGTAGCAGTGCCGGCAGGCGTCGAGCAGCGCGCGTTCGCCGACCACGTTGAGGAAGGTCTCCTGCTGGCCGGCGAAGCTTGCGGTCGGCAGATCCTCGGCGGTCGCGCTGCTGCGCACCGCGACCGAAGGCTCGGCCACCCCCTGCCGCCGCGCCAGCTCGCGATAGGCGTTTCGGATCGCTTCGGCGGTGGCGGGGGGGAAGTTGGCGTCGAGGATGAGGCGGCGGATCGCAGCCCCCGTCTCGGCCAGCGTCGCCCTTCCCTCGCGCAGGGCGGAGAGGCGCGCGGCGATCGCGGGCCCGATGCCGTTGGCGGCGATGAAATCGCGAAAGGCCTCGGCGGTGGTGGCAAAGCCGCCCGGCACCCTGACCCCGCGGCTGCCGAGGGCGCGGATCATCTCGCC
>JANWYF010000152.1 GCA_025057055.1 Rhodovarius sp.
CCAGCCGCCGACCGTGACCGGCCCCATGGTGTAGCCGTCGGGGGCGGATTTGGCCAAAGCCTCGGTGCCGATATTGCCGCCCGCGCCGGGGCGGTTCTCGACCAGGAAGGGCTGGCCCAGCGTGGCCGCCAGGCGTTCCGACAAGAGCCGCGCCAGCACATCCGTGCTGCCCCCGGGCGGCCAGGGGACGATGACGCGCACCGGCCGGTTCGGCCAGTCGGTGGCCTGGGCCAGGGCCAGGGCGGGGGCGGCAAGACCGCCGAACAGCGCAAGACGGCGGGTGAGCATGGGGTTTCCTCCGTGATCGCGGGCGTCAGTGTGCGGCGCCGCGCGGGCCGGGGGAAGAGGGTGTGAAGGGTCAGCCGTCGCGACGCGCCGCCCCGACCGGCGCAGCGCCGGACCCCGCTGGAGATCGCCACAGCCCGGATGGGGCCGGCAGGGCGAAGCTGCCCCCGGACCTGGCCGCAAGACGCGGCGGGGGGATGCGAAAGGCCTGCTTCAGGGTGCCGGGTAGATGCGCGGAAAGGTCACCCTCTCGGGCGGGCCGGGCGGCCGCGGATCGCCCACCTTCCCGCAGCCAGCGAGCAGCAGCGCGATGAGCAGCCAGGGCAGGGCGCGCATCAGCCGAGCCTTTCGCGCCAGAAGCGGACCATCGCCGCGACGTTCTCGGGCGCGGTGCCGCCGAAGCTGCGGCGCGAGGCGACCGAGGCCGCGGGGGTCAGCACGTCATAGACCGCGCGGGTGATGCGCGGCTCCACCTCCTGCATCTGGGCCAGGGTCAGGCCGGCCAGGTCGCAGCCCAGCGACTCGGCCTTGGCGACCAGGCGGCCGGTGATGTGATGCGCCTCGCGGAAGGGCAGCTTGAGTTCGCGCACCAGCCAGTCCGCCAGGTCGGTCGCGGTCGAGAAGCCGGCGCCGGCGGCCGCGGCCATGCGGTCGACATCGGGCCGCATGTCGCGCAGCATCGCCGCGGTGGCGGCCAGGCAGAGCGAGAGCGAGGCGGCGGCGTCGAAGACGCCTTCCTTGTCCTCCTGCATGTCCTTGGCATAGGTGAGCGCGAGGCCCTTCATGACCATGAGCAGCCCGACCAGGGCGCCGGTGATGCGCCCGGTCTTGGCCCGCACCAGCTCGGCCGCATCGGGGTTGCGCTTCTGCGGCATGATGGAGCTGCCGGTGGTCAGCCCATCGCCCAGGCGGACGAAGCCATAGGCCGGGCTGGTCCAGAGCACGAGCTCCTCGGCGAAGCGGGAGAGATGGCTCGCACAGATCGCTGCGGCCGAGAGGAACTCGAGCGCGAAGTCGCGCGCGGCCACGGAATCGAGGCTGTTGCGCGTGGGCCCGTCGAAGCCGAGTTCGGCCGCGGTCATGTGCCGGTCGATCGGAAAGCCCGTGCCGCAGAGGGCGGCGGCCCCCAGCGGGCATTCGTTGAGCCTTACCCGCGCATCGCGGAAGCGGCCGAGATCGCGCGAGAGCATCTCGACATATGCGAGCATGTGATGGCCGAGCGTGGTCGGCTGGGCGGGCTGCATGTGGGTGAAGCCCGGCATCAGGGTTGCGGTGTGCCGTTCCGCCACCTCGAGGAAGGCGCGCATGCAATCTTCGATTTGTGCGGCAAGACCATCGATCGCATCGCGCACCCAGAGGCGGAAGTCGGTCGCCACCTGGTCGTTGCGGCTGCGGGCGGTGTGCAGGCGCTTGCCCGCCTCGCCGATGCGCTCGGTCAGCCGGGCTTCGATGTTGAGGTGGATGTCCTCGAGCGCCTCGTCGAAGGGGAAACGGCCGGCCTCGATCTCCGCGGCGATGGCGGCGAGCCCGCCCTCGATCGCGGCCAGATCCTCGGCCGAGATGATGCCGGTTGCCGCGAGCATCCGGGCATGGGCCAGGCTGCCGCGGATGTCCTGGCGCCAGAGCTTGCGGTCGAAGCCGATCGAGGCGTTGATCTCGCGCATGATGGCGGAGGGGCCTTCGGCGTAGCGCCCGCCCCACATCCTGTTCCCGCCCTCGGCCGGCTTCGCTATGGACACGGCGATGTCTGCTCCCTTGCCGATTTCGCGCCGCCTGCTGGCGCCCGGGCTGTTTGCAGCAGCGGCCCTGCCGCGTCCAGCCGCCGCCGCCCCGGCCGATGGCGGCCTCTCCCGCCTGCGGGAGGAGTCCCGGCCCCTGCCGGCCTTCTCCTTCCTCGATGGACAGGGGCGGAGCCTGACGGTTGAGGATTTCCCGGGGCAGGGGCTGCTGGTCAATCTCTGGGCGACCTGGTGCCCGCCCTGCGTGGCCGAGATGCCGGCGCTGGACCGTGCCCAGGCGATCCTGGCCGCCGAGGGCGTGGCGGTGCTGCCCCTCTCCTCGGACCGCGGCGGGGCCGAGGTGGTGCGCGCCTTCTACGGGCGGGTGGGCATCCGCCACCTGCCGGTGCTGCTCGACCCGCGCGGGGCGGCGCAGCGGGCGCTCGGCGTGCGCGGCCTGCCCACCACCGTGCTGATCGACCGCAGCCGGCGGGAGGTGGCGCGGCTCGAGGGCGAGGCCGCCTGGGACCAGCCGCCGATGCTGGCGGCGCTGCGCCGGCTGATCGGGCCGGCCGGCCAGGGCTGAGGGGCGAGGGCATTCGGCTGGGGGCTGCGCCCGCCCCGGCCGGCCGGGGTGGCAGGGCGCCGCTGCCTCAGCCCGGGTCTGCGGCGCTGGCGCGGGCTGTCCGCAGCGCGGCGCGCTGGCGGTCGGTGGCGGGGCCGTCGGGCTCTCCGTCGGGGCCCAGGATGACGCCGTAGACCTCGCGCGCCTCGGCCTCCTCGATCAGGCCGTAGCGCAGGTCGCGCGCGACCAGGGCGGGGTCGCGGTCCAGCGGGTCGCCATAGCCGCCGCCGCCCGGCATCTCGACCACCAGCCGATCCCCGGCCGGAATCACCTGCAGGCCCTTGGCAGCGACCGGCGCGCCGGAGGCGAGGGAGAGGCGCCCAGCCGCCCCCGGCCAGCCGCCCGCCCGGCCCCGCGCCGGAAAGCGCACGCGCTCGAAGCGGGCTTGCAGGGCGAAGGCCTCTCCGTCGCGCCGGCCGACCACCATCCGCTGGCCGAGCCCACCGCGTTGCCGCCCCGGGCCGCCGGAGCCGCATCTCAGCTCCTTGCGCCAGATCACGAGCGGGGTGATCGCCTCGGTGATCTCAACCGGCACATTGCGCACGCCCGAAGGGAAAGGCGTGGCCGACAGCCCATCCTGCCGCGGCCGCGCCCCCGCCCCGCCGGAGTGGAAGGTGGTGACGGTGAAGGCGCGGGTGGCGCTGCCGCCGCTGCCGGTGAGCCCGTGGCCAGCAAGCAGAGTCAGATTCCACAGGCTCGAGGTGCCCTCGGCCGGCACCGTCTCGGGCAGGGCCTGATCCAGGCAGCCATAGATCAGATCAGGCAGCATGTGCCCGATCACCGACCGGGCAAAGACCGCGGCCGGATGCGGGGCGTTGACGATGCTGTTCTCGGGTGCGGTGACCACCACCGCATCCAGCGTGCCCGTGTTGTTCGGGATCCAGGGCGCGATCGCCGCCTTGATGGCGAAACAGGTGTAGGCCTCCGTGTAGCAGAGGGGGCAGTTGATGGCATAGCGCGAGAGGCCGGAGGTGCCGGCATAATCGACCAGCACGCGATCCCCCGCGATGGTCAGCCTGGCCGCCAGGGTGACCGGCGCCTCGAAGCCGTCGATCGTCATGCTGGCCGACCAGCTGCCCTGCGGCAGCCGAGCGATCGCCTCGCCCATGGCGCGGCGCGAGCGGGCGATGATCGCCTCGGCCGGCTGAGAGAGGTCGGTCAACCCGAACTCCCGCATCATCGCGACCAGCCTCTCCGCGCCCTTGCGGTTGCAGGCGATGAGGGCGTGGATGTCGCCCAGCACCTGCACCGGCTCGCGCACATTGGCCCGCACGAGGGCGAGCAGATCCTCGTTCAGCTCTCCCTGGCGGGCCAGATGCATGAGCGGGATGTAGAGCCCCTCATGGTAGATCTGCCGCCCCTCGGCGCTGGCCCCCAGTCCGCCGATATCCACGACATGCGTCGTGCTGGCGAAGAGGGCGACCAGCCGCCCGGCGAGGAAGACCGGCGTGACGACGGTCAGGTCGAAGAGATGCCCGGTGCCCTTCCAGGGGTCGTTGGTGATCAGGATGTCGCCCTCGCGCAGGCTGGCGGGCGGGAAGGCCTGGAGGAAATGCCCCACGCTGCGCGCCATGGAGTTGACATGGCCCGGGGTGCCGGTCACCGCCTGGGCCAGCATGCGGCCTTCGGGGTCGAACACACCGGCCGAGATGTCGCCGGCCTCCCGCGCCGAGGTCGAAAACGCCGTGCGCACCAGGGTCTGCGCCTGCTCCTCGACCACCGCGATCAGCCGGTTCCAGATGATCTGCAGCGCGATCTCGGAGGGTGCCCCGCTCATGCTGCAGCCTCCGCCTCCAGCACGAGGTGCCCCGCCGCGTCATGGGCGGCGCTGAAGCCGGGCGGGATGACGGTCGTCGTCGCCTCCTCCTGCACCAGGGCGGGGCCGCGGATGCGCGCCCCGGGCGGCAGCTGCGCCCGGTCGAAGACATCCGCCTCGACCACCGCGCCGGTGGCGGGGTCGATGATCCGCCTCTGCCTCGCCGCTGCGGGGGCAGGAGCGGGCGGTAGGGGCGGCAGGCGGGCGGGCAGCGGCTTGGCCTCGGCCAGAGACAGCGTCCAGGTCAGCGCTTCGACCTCCAGCCCGGGAATAAGGCGGCCATAGAGCGCGCGGTAGGTGGCCTCGAAGCCGGCGCGCAGCAGCCGGCCGGCATCGCGCCCGGCATAGGGGCCGGGGGGCAGGGGTACGGCCACCTCATGCCCCTGGCCGCGATAGCGCATGAAGGCCTGGCGCCGTTCCTCGAGGCTGGCGACCGGCGCGGCGGGGGCGAGGATCGCCTCGGCCTCGGCGCGCATCTCGGCAAAGAGGGCATCGAGGGCTCGGGCATCCAGCTCAGCGAGCGACATCAGCCGGCTGCGCACCACCTCATAGGAGAGCGGCGCGGCCAGGAAGCCATGCGCCGAACCGACCCCCGCCCCGCGCGGCACCACGATGCGGCTGATGCCGAGCCGCTGCGCCAGGCGGGCGGCATGCAGCGGCGCCGCCCCGCCGAAGGCGATCATCGTCCGCCCTGCGGTCTCCTTGCCGCATTCGGCGGCATGGACGCGGGCGGCAGCCGCCATCGCCTCGGAGACCATCTCGGTGATGCCGCAGGCCGCTGCCTCCGGCCCGAGGCGGAGCGGCAGCGCCACATCCGTCTCCACCGCGCGCCTGGCCGCCGCGGGGTCGAGGCTGATCCGGCCGCCCGCGAAGCCTTCGGGATCGATCCGGCCGATCAGCAGATCGGCATCGGTGACGGTGGCCGCCCTTCCTCCCCGGCCGTAGCAGGCCGGGCCGGGGTCGGCACCGGCGCTCTCCGGCCCGACGGCCAGGCGCCCCAGGGCATCGACGCGGGCGATCGAGCCGCCGCCGGCGCCGATCTCGACCATGTCGATCACCGGGATGCGCAGGGGAATGCCGCTGCCCTTGAGGAAGCGCGCGGCCCGCGCGACCTCAAAGGATCTCGCCTGCTGGGGCGCGAGGTCGTCGATCAGGGTGAGCTTGGCGGTGGTCCCGCCCATGTCGAAGGCGAGCGCATGCTCGATGCCGCTTTGCGCGGCGATCAGGCGGGCCAGCATGGCGCCGCCGGCCGGCCCGGATTCGACCAGGCGGATCGGAAAGCGCCGCGCCGTCGCCAGGGTCGTCATCCCGCCCGAGGACATCATCATCAGCAGCGGCGCGCGGCAGCCCAGCGCGGCGAGCCCCGCCTCGAGCGCGCCGAGATAGCGCTCCATCAGCGGCAGCACATAGGCGTTGGCGACGGTGGTCGAGGCGCGGTCGTATTCGCGGATCTCGGGGCAGACCTCGGAGGAGAGGCAGATCGCCTCCGGCCGCAACCAGCCTGCCAGCAGCTCGCGCGCGCGCCGCTCATGCACGGGGTTGGCATAGGCATGCAGGAAGCAGATCGCCAGCGCCTCCACCCCCTCCTCGACCAGGCGGGGGCCAAGGGCGGCGAGGGCCGCCTCATCAAGCGGCAGCAGCACGCTGCCATCGGCCGCCAGGCGTTCCGGCACCTCGAAGCGCCAGGGGCGCGGCACCAGGGGCTCGGGCCGCTCCATGTAGAGGTCGTACTGCTCGAAGCGGTGCTCGTAGGCGATCTCGAGGCTGTCGCGGAAACCGTCGGTGGTGAGGAGCGCCGTGCGCGCGCCCTTGCGCTCGATCAGGGCGTTGGTCGCGAGGGTGGTGCCGTGGATGACGAGGCCGATCTCGGCCGGGGCGAGGCCCGCCTGCCCGAGGATGGCCGCCACCCCGTCCAGCACCGCGCGCTCGGGCGCGGCATGGGTGGTCAAAAGCTTGGCCGAGAGCGCCTCCCGCCCCGGGATGTCGAGCACAAGGTCGGTGAAGGTCCCGCCGATGTCGACGGCCAGCCGCGGCAGGCTGCTCATCGGCGGGAGGGGGGCCGGGGCCAAGCCGGCATCGTCATGGGCGGGAGGCTGACCGCAGGCCAGCCGCCTGTCAATCGCGCTGCCTTGCCCGCTCCGGCGGCGCGGCGACATGATGGACCGATGCGCCGCCTGCCCCTCCTCGTCTTCGCGCTGCTATCGCCCCTGCTGCTGGCCTGCGCCCCGGCCATGCCGCCGCCGGCCGCGGGCGCGACGGCGCCGGTGCTCGGGCCCGGCGGGGGTGGGCCCTATCGGCCGTCCGGACCGCCCTCCCCGCTGGTCGGGGGTGGGCAGACGGCCGGGGCGATCATGCCCTTCCGCCAGCAGCATGGCCCGGGGCGGGCCACCGTTTCGCTGCTCGAGGGCGCGCTGTCTCCGGCGGCCCTGGCGGTGGAGGGCGCCGGCTTTGAACGCGTCTTCCGACGCATGCTCGAGGGGGTGGCGAAGGCGGCCGCCCGCCATGGAGAGGCGCTGGCGCTGCGCGGCGACGGGCTGCTGTCGCGCGATGGGCAGCCGCTGCTCCGCTGCGGGCAGGTGCTGCATCTCGACGCCGGGTCGGAGCCGCCGCTCGGCCTCTGGTGTGCCGGGGTGGTGCGTGGGCGGCTTGCCGTGATCCATGTCCGCACCCTCGATACGCCCGATGCGCTGGCCGAAGCGGCCGGCTTTGCGGTCCACGCGCTGCTTGCGCTGCGCGAGGGGGCGGAGGAGGCCGCACCGCCCCTGCCCGGCCTTCCCGTGGGCCCGCCGCGGCGGACCTGACCGCCGCGTCAGAAGGGGCTCAGCTCCTCGAGCGGCCAGCGCGGACGGGGGGCGTGATCCAGCCCGTCCCGGCAGCCGGCGGCGAGCCTCAGCACCCCTGCCCAGGCCACCATCACCGCATTGTCGGTGCACAGCCTGGGTGGCGGGGCGAGCAGCGGCAGGCCATGCGCCGCCGCCACGGCCGAGAGGGCGGCGCGCAGCGCGGCATTGGCCGCCACGCCGCCCGCCACCACCAGGGCGCGCGCCCCGGGCAGCAGGGCCAGGGCGTGGCGGGCGCGGTCGGCCAGCACCTCGGCCACCGCCGCCTGGAAGCCCGCCGCCACATCGGCCGGACGGGCCCCGCGCGCCAGCGCCTGCGCCACCGCGGTCTTGAGGCCGGAGAAGGAGAAATCGCAGCCCGGCCGGCCGAGCAGCGGGCGGGGCAGGGGCACCGCGGCGGGATCCCCCTCGGCGGCGAGGCGTTCCAGATGCGGCCCGCCCGGCCAGGGCAGGCCCATCAGCTTGGCCGATTTGTCGAAGGCCTCGCCCACCGCATCATCGAGCGTGCTGCCCAGGCGGCGGTAGCGGCCCAGCCCCTCCACCGCCACGCACTGGCAATGCCCGCCCGAGAGCAGCAGCAGCAGATAAGGAAAGGCCGTGCCCGGATGGGTCAGCGTGACGGTCAGGGCATGGGCCTCGAGGTGGTTGACCGCCACGAAGGGCAGGCCGCGGGCGATTGCGATCCCCTTGGCCAGGCTGCTGCCCACCACCAGCCCGCCGATCAGCCCGGGCCCGGCGGTGGCGGCAACCCCGCCCAGGGCCGAGACATCGAGGCCCGCCTGCTCCATCACCCGCGCGATCAGTCCGGGCAGGCGCAGCAGATGCTCGCGCGCCGCGATCTCGGGCACGACGCCGCCATAGGGCGCGTGATCGGCGAGCTGGGAATGCAGCGCCTCGGCCAGGATCCTCCCGTCCGGCGCGAGGAGGGCGGCCGCGGTCTCATCGCAGCTGGTCTCGATGCCCAGCACCGGTCCGGCGAGCCTGGCGGGCCCGGCGGGCCGGGATATGCCGCTGATGACACTTTCGCGCTGCATGGCGCGGTTCTATAGGCGCTCCATGGAATCCGCCACGGCAGCACGCGCGGGCATGCGCGCACATGGCCGCATGCCGGGGCTGCCGCTGCGGGTGGGCACGCGCGGCAGCCCCCTCGCCCTTGTTCAGACGCGCCAGTTCCTGGCCCAACTGACCCGCATCTGCCCGGTGCTGCAGAATATGGGTGCCTTTGAGGAGCACCCGATCACCACCACCGGGGATCGCATCCAGCACCGCGCCCTCGCCGAGATCGGCGGCAAGGGCCTCTTTGCCAAGGAGATCCACGAGGCGCTGCTCGATCGCCGGATCGATTTCGCCGTCCACAGCCTCAAGGACCTGGAGACGGAGCTTCCGCCCGGCATCCTGCTCGCCTGCACCCTGGCGCGGGAGGATGCGCGCGATGCCCTGCTGATTGGCCCCCCCGCCGCGGTCGACCCGGCCGATCCGCTGCGCGCGATCCCGCCCGGGGCGGTGGTGGGCAGCGCGAGCCTGCGCCGGCAGGCCCAGCTGCTGGCCCGGCGCCCGGACCTGCGGGTGGTTCATTTCCGCGGCAATGTCGAGGGGCGCATCGCCAAGCTGCGCGCCGGGGAGGTCGGGGCCACGCTGCTTGCCCTGGCCGGCCTCAAGCGCCTGGGCCGGGAGGGGGAGGCGACGGCGATCCTGCCGACCGAGCTCATGCTGCCCGCCGCCTGCCAGGGCATCGTCGGCATCACCGTGCGCGCCGCCGATGAGGAGCTCGCTGAACTCCTCTCCGCCATCGAGGATCCGGCCGCCGCCGCCGTCTCCCGCGCGGAGCGGGCGTTGCTGGCTGCCCTCGACGGCAATTGCCGCACCCCGATCGCGGGCCATGCCACGCTGCTGCCCGGGGGGCGGCTGCGGCTCGAGGGGCTGACGGCGCGCGCCGATGGCAGTTTCCTGCTGCGCCGCACCATCGAGGGGCCGGCGAGCGAGGCCGCCGCCCTCGGCACCGCACTGGGCCAGGAGCTGCGGCGCGACAGCCCGGCCGACAT
>JANWYF010000248.1 GCA_025057055.1 Rhodovarius sp.
CCTTCCACCGTCTGCTGCAGGCGGAGCTGCGCACGGCCGGTGGCGGCCAGGGTGGCGAGCTGCTTCTCCGCCTGCGCCTCCTGCGCCACCACCACCCGTGCCCGCAACAGATCCACAAGCCGCGCGGCGCGCACCGAGAGCGCCGCGATGCGCGCCCCGGTCGCGCTCACCGTCGCCATGGCGGGCTCCATGCGCCGATCGAGGAAGCGCGAGAGGGTGGGGATGCCATGCAGTGGCACTTCGCCGAGTTCGGCAAGCCGGCGCAGCACCAGGCGGTGATAGGCGGCGCTGGCCGAGAAACGCTCGGCCGTGCCGGCGCTGGCGCGCTCGATTTCGCCCGCCACGGCGGTGAGTTCCTCGAGCGCCGCGCGCTCCGCCGCAAGGTCGTTGAGGCTGGGCAGCCGGGCCGAAAGGCGTGCGAGCTGTTCCGACGCGTTGGCGAGTTGCGGCCCCACTCCGCGCGCGACGGGCAGGGCAAGCAGCGCCATGGCCCGGTAGGTCTCGATCTCCCACAGCGCCTGGGCGAGCCGGCCCGCGACCATCGGGGCCGGCTGCCCCGCGATCAGGATGCGCGTGAAGCCGTCAGGGTGGAGGCGGAAATCGGTGAAGACCATCGCCGCCTGCTCTGCTACCGCCGCCCCGGCGATGCTGTCCGTGACGAAGCCGCAGTGCTCCACCCGGGTATCCACCAGCGCGATATGCATCGCCGCCACGGCCTGGCCCGGCAGCCTGGCCAGCCACTCCGGCGGCAGGACGGCGATCGCCGGCGCTTCGAAGGGCCGCTCGGGATCCGCCCCGGCGGCGAGGAAGTTCCAGCCGGTGAACTCCGTGTGCCGCTCGAAGCGCAACCGGAAGGCGCCGAAATCGGCCATGAACCAGGTGGCGCCAGGCGCAGGCGGAACCACCCCATGCCAGGCGCAGAGCGCGGCGAGATGCGCCTCCTCGGCCGCGCGATCCGGCGCGACCATGGCGAGGCGGGAGAGGCGGGCGGGCGCCTGGATGGGCACGGCGGGGCGCGCATGCAGCTCGCCGGTCAGCGCCTCGCGCTGCGGATGGGAGGGGAAGCTCATCGGCGCGGACCCTAGAACAAATGGCGTCGGGCTGGCATCAGCGATCATGCGCAGGGGGCCGCCCGCGGGGCTCCCCAGTCGGGACGGACCGTGCGAGCCTTCGCCTATGCGCATCCGCGACATCGCCGAAGCGGACATCCCGGTCCTCCTCGCCCTGAACAATGCCGAGGCCGAGGCGGTGAACGCGCTCTCGCGCGAGGGGTTCGAGGGGCTGCTGCGCACTGCCTTCGCCGCGCGGGTGGCCGAGACCGGTGCGGGCTTCCTCATCGCCTTCGATCATGCGACCCCGCCGCAGGGCCCGAACCACGCCTGGTTCACGGCACGCGAGAGCGCCTTCGCGTATGTGGACCGCGTCGTGGTGGCGCCATGGGCTCGGCGACAGGGCGTGGCACGGGCGCTCTACGAGGACCTCGCCGCCCTGGCGCGGGCGGAGCGGATCCCGCTGCTCGCCGTCGAGGTCAACCTCGATCCGCCGAACCCGGCCGGCCTTGCCTTCCACCAACGCCTCGGCTTCCTCCCGGCCGGCGAGGGGAAGGATCCGCGCACCGGCAAGACGGTGCGCTATCTGCGCCGGGTGATCTGACCGCGCCGTCTCACGGGGTGCGGAACAGGGCCTCTGCCGCCGCCCGCTGGGCCTGCCGTGCGGCCAGGGCGGCCTCCGTGCGGGCGATCTCGGCCCGCAGCGCCGCGATATAGGCCCGCAGCGCCTCCTCCGACCAGCCCTCGAGTGCGGCCGGCGTGAAGCTGTCGGGGCGGCGGGGGCGGGGCTCCTCCTCGAACATGCGGGGCTCTCCTGCGAATCGCGGGGCTTGGCCCCGTCCGGTCCGCGCACTATAGGGCGAATGCGGGGCGCGCGCCCCGGACCGCGCCGCGCCGCGCCCGCCCCGAGACCTGACGGACCCTTCCATGGCCCAGCCCCTGATGCCCAAGGCCACCGCCGTGTGGCTGATCGAGAAGACCTCGCTGTCCTTCGAGCAAATCGCCGATTTCGTGAAGATGCACCCGCTCGAGGTCCAGGCCATCGCGGATGGCGAGGTGGCGCAGGGCATCATCGGCTATGATCCCGTGGCCAATGGCCAGTTGACGCGCGAG
>JANWYF010000047.1 GCA_025057055.1 Rhodovarius sp.
CCGGTCGCCGCTTCGATCTCCGGCGCCCGTTCGGCGGGCACCCCGTGCTGCTTCCAATGAAAGACAGTCCGCCGCGAGACGCCGAGCAGCTTCCGGAACGCCTCCAGCCCGCCTGCCGCCTCGATCGCGCGGTCGATGGCCGAGGCGGCCACTCCCGCTGCCGGCTCGGCGCTCTCCTCCCCCGTCTTGACCCCGGGGCTGATCCCCATCGGGACGCTGCCCGCGGGCGCCATGTGCGCTCTGACTTCCACGGGCACATCGGTGCAAAAAACCTGCACCAGCGTCAAGCGAAGCTGAAGATCGTTACGTCAACCTATCCCGCATCGCAACATAAGACAAGTCTTAGGCGATGCCGTGCGGATCAGCTGGGAATGGCGCTGCCGTGGCGCCGGCGCGGCAGCGCGGCCCCGGCTTCGGCGGCACGGGCAGGGGGGGGCGGCGGTTCGGCCGTCACCTCCGCCCCCTCCCCCGGCGGGCGCGCCGCCACCGCCGCCGGCGGGGCGGGCGGCGGCTCCCCAGGCAGGCGCAGGGGCGAGGGCGGTTCCGCAGCGAGCGCCGGCTCCTCGGGCGGCCTCTCCGGCGGGGGCGGGCTGCCCGGCGGAAGGAAGGCCGGCGCCTCCTCGGCCTGCCCTTCGGACTGGGCCGGGGCGGCATCGAGCATCTGGCCCACCACCTCGGCCACCATGCGCGCCACATCCCCAGCCAGGGTCGGGGAGAAGCCGGGCACGCCGTTCGGGGCGTTGAAGTCCCAAGCGTAATCGGCCGGCCCCACGAAATCGCGGATCGCGCTGTCCACCGACCAGGCACGGCGCAGCGCGGCCCGGCGCAGATCCTCGGGCACGCCCTTGCGCATGAAGACGGTGAAGTCGCTCTCGGCGGTCAGAGTCTCAGGATCGGGCAGGCTCGCGGGATCGAAGGGCGCTTCCTCGTCATCGCTCGCCCCCCTGGCCTCTCCCTCCGCCGGCGGCCTGGCCGGGGCGGGGGTGGGTGGACCCGCCTGATCCTCCGCCGTCACCGCCTCGGCCGGGGCGGCGGGGGGCGTCGTATCTGCCGCCGCAGCAGGCGCCGGGGCGGGGGGGCCTTCCTCCTCCCCGGGCAGGAGTTCGCCGCGTTTGCGGCGCGACCAGCGGGTCAGAAACCCCTCAGCCATCGAAGTCGGTCCCGACACGGGCGCGGCGGGCCAGCGCCTCCGGGTCGGCGCGATCGCGCCGGCGCTTGAGGAAGGGCTCCTCCTTGTGATGCGCTGCCACGAAGGCCTCGATCGCGGCGCGGATCGGTTCCGGCATGGGCAGCGCCTCCAGCACATATTGGCCGGCATCGGCGAAGAGATGCGCCTCCCCCGGATCGGCGGTGGCGAGCTGCAGCGCCATGCCCGGCGGTTCGGCGGTCGGGCGCAGCACGACCCAGATGCGCGGCGGATCGGCTGCCAGATTCTCGCGCAGATTGGCCGTCTCGGTCCGGAAGAGCTTGATCTCGGCCTGTCCGGCATAGAACAG
This sequence comes from Rhodovarius sp., assembly GCA_025057055.1. Classification (GTDB taxonomy): domain Bacteria; phylum Pseudomonadota; class Alphaproteobacteria; order Acetobacterales; family Acetobacteraceae; genus Rhodovarius. The sequence goes on from JANWYF010000047.1 coordinate 1,497, forward strand.
CGCCCGCCCCCCCTCCTGCCGCAGCAGGGTCCAGGCCGGCAGGTCGGGCGCATCGAGCAAGAGCTCGCGCACCGACCAGACCTCCTCGGCCCAGGGGTTGGAAGCGGGCCGGCGTTCCGCCAGGACACCGACCGGAATCGAGGCGTGAGGGGCGACGCTGCTCATGCCAGCGGCAGCCCCATGACGAGATTCTGCGGTTTCATCCGCACCACCTGCGCCGCATCCATCGCCAGCACCAGATAGATAGGTCGCCCGCGCAGCCGCGGCAGCACGCGGGCCTGATCGGCCACCTCCAGAATGCCGAGCCAGAGGATGCGCGCGAGCTCCGCCTGGCTCACCCTCCGCCCCTCCCAGAGCGCATTGGCGATCCGCATCGCCTCGGCATCCAGGCCAATATGCCAGGACCAGGCCTTGTCCTCGATCAGCGGCACATGGCGGATGCTGACGGAGAGGTCGAGCAGATGGGCCAGCAGCGCCTCCAGCACCCGGCAGAGGGCGGCCGCCCCGGCCCGCCCCTCGGCGATGTCGAGGGCGAAGTCATGCGCATCCGACCGCGCCCAGTAGAGATGCGCATTCCCCTCCCCGATCACGTCGAGTTCGACCTCGCGCGGGGCGGCCCCGGCCTCGGAGAGCAGCCGCCCGAGCGGCCCGAGATCAGCCGCGGCGGCCCGCGCCTCCACCACCTCCTGGTCGGCGAGCAGGGTCCCGGACGGGGTGATCGCCACCCGCTGCGGGCGAAACAGGCATTCCCCGGCGCGCAGCGCGATCGGATCCGTCACGCCCTGCAGCGCAGCGCGCACCACGAGATGGGTGAGCATCTGCAGCAGCAGCGGCGGAATGCCCGACACCCCCTCGCGGTAGAGGGCGCACCAAGCCTCCTCGAGCGTCGCATGCGCCGCCACCCGGTCCCGGAAGGTGAGGAAGAGGCGCCAGTTCTCGGCCGCGTCAGGATCGGCCAAGCCCTCGGCCGAGGCGGGGGCCAGCGGATCGGCCAGCAGCCGGGCATGCAGCGCGCGCTCTGCCGCACAGGCCTCGGGCGGGGGGAGGAGTTCGGGCCGGGCGAGGAAGAGGCGCCAGAGATCCGGCGTCGGCACAAGCCGCCCGCGCTCGTCGAGGTCGCAGAAATGATGGCCGGAGGCGACCCAGAAATCCCCCGGTGCCAGCAGCGTGCCGCTCATAGCCGCGTCAGGTCCACCTGCTCGGCGGCACCGGCCTCCTCCTCGCCATCGACCTGGACGATCCCGAAGACAGGCAGGCTGTGGAAGCTCCGGT
>JANWYF010000092.1 GCA_025057055.1 Rhodovarius sp.
CCGGGGCGGCTTGCCCATGCCCACGGGTTCAACACGCCGCATCGCCGGCTGGCAAGCCGAAGGCCCGCCGCCGCGTGGGCTGCGGCCCATCCCCGCTGCCCAGCCGGCAGGCAGGGCGCTCAGCCGCTGCCCAGCCGCGCCAGCACACGATCGATGAAGGCCACGGCGGAGCCGAGATAGGCTTCGGGGTCGGTCAGCGCGCGAATCGCCTCCGGCGTCAGATGCGCGGAGACCTCGGGCATGCTCGCCAACACCTCGGCCAGGGTCCGGCCCTCCGCCAGGGCCCGGTCGCAGGCCGCGTTGACGAGGTGATGGGCGCGCCCGCGGCCGAGATAGGGGGCAAGCCCCATCATCACCTGCTCGGCCACGATCATCCCGCCGGTGAGGTCGAGGTTGCGGCGCATGCGCGCGGCATCGACCGACAGCCCCTCGGCGATGACGAGCGCCTGCAGCAACGCGCCATGGGCCAGGTTGAAGGCCTGCCCGACCGCCAGCGGCTCGGCCTGCCATGGGCCGGTGGCACGCTCCAGATCCTGCGCCATCGCCCCCAGCATCAAGGGCACCAGCGCATGCACGCCGCGCGATTGCGCGAGCACATATTCGCAGGCGATCGGGTTGCGCTTCTGCGGCATGGTCGAGCTGCCGCCGCGCCCGGGGGCATGCGGTTCGGCCACCTCGGCCACTTCCGTCTGCATCAGCAGCATGACGTCGGTTGCGATCTTGGAGAGGGCACCGCAGAGCAGGCCGAGCAGGCAGATCGCCTCCGCCACGCCATCGCGCGCCACATGCCAGGGGATGTCCGGCACCGCGAGGCCGAGCTCCGCCGCCATCTCCCGCTGCACCGCAAGGCCCTGTTCGCCGAGGCTTGCCAGGGTGCCGGCGGCGCCGCCGAACTGCAGCCGCTCGAGCCGCGGCCGGCACTGCGCGATGCGCTCGCGCATGGTGATGAGGGGGGAGAGCCAGACCGCCACCTTGTAGCCGAAGGTGACGGGCAGCGCGTGCTGCAGATGCGTCCGCCCGGCCATGACGGTGTGGCGATGTGCCGCCGCCATGCGCGCGAGCGCCGCGTTGAGCCGGGCGAGGTCGGCATCGATCAGCGCCAGCCCATCGCGCATCATCAGCACCGTTGCGGTGTCCATGATGTCCTGGGTGGTCGCGCCCCAATGGGTCCAGCGCCCGGCCTCCTCTCCGGCGAGCGCGGAGAGCTGCCTGACCAGCGCCACCACCGGATAGCCGGTGTTGCGCGTCGCCTCCGCCATCGCGCGCAGGTCGAGCCGGTCGACATCGGCGGCGGCGGCGATGGCCTCGGCAGCCGCGGGCGGGATGATGCCAAGCCGGGCCTGGGCGCGGGCCAGGGCGACCTCGACGCGCAGCATGGCGGAGAGGAAGGCGCGCTCGCCCATGACGGCGCGCATCGCATCACTGCCGTAGAGCGCTCCGAGCACCGGCGCATCGGCTGGGTTGACGGTCATGCTCAGATATCCAGGAAGACGGTCTCCTCTGCCCCCTGCAGGCGGATGTCGAGGTGCCAGTGCCCGGCCTCGGGGAGCGGGCGGGCCAGCAGGGTGTGCCGCCGCGCCTCGGGCACCAGGGCGAGAACCGGGTCGGTCTCGTTCAGCGGATGGCCCGCGAAATAGGCCCGCGTGGTCAGGTGGTGCATCAGCCCGCGGGCGAAGATCGCGAGCGTGATGTGCGGCGCCTGCAGCTGATTGCCGCGCCCCGGCACCGGCCCGGGCCGCAAGGTGGTGAAGGCGAAGCGCCCATCCGCATCGGTGGCGCAGCGGCCGAAGCCATGGAAGCTGCCGTCGTAGCGGCCATCCGGCCCCGCCTGCCAGAGCTCGACCATGGCATCAGCCACCGGCGCGGCATCGCCATCGATGATGCGGCCGGTCAGGCGGATCCGCTCGCCCACCGCCGTGGCGTTGGG
>JANWYF010000130.1 GCA_025057055.1 Rhodovarius sp.
GCGCGCATCGCCGCCGCGGTCAGGACCTCAGCCTTCAACCTTGGCCACGACGTAGGTGTGCATCTGCCCATCCGCCCCGCGGATCGAGACGTATTCGCCCGGCACGAAGCGGTGCTGGCCCAGGCGATAGCCGGGTTCGTCATCCTCGCTGCTGTCGAGGTCGTAGTCGAAGGCCCAGGTCGCCCCGCCCGGACCGCCCGGCTTGTGCACCAGGAAGCCGTGCTCGTCCGGCTGGCCGGCCCAGAAGCGGCGGACCACGCAGTGCTCGCGCTGGCGCTTCCAGGCCTCGGCGTCGATGTGCCCATCTTCGGTGAGCGGGGCGCGCAGGGAATAGCCGTGCGCCGTGCTGCCGTTCGGGAACTCCTTGCAGCGGGCCAAGTGCAGCACGATGTGCTTGAGGCCGTCGGGTGATGTCATCGGGCCAAACCTCCGTCTCGGACAATCTGGGGCGGACCGGCGGCGCCGGCCTTGCGCTGGATCAGATCAGGCGTCGATCTGCACGACGAGCTTGCCGAAGTTGCGCCCCTCCAGCAGGCCGATGAAGGCGCGCGGGGCGGCGCGCAGGCCGACCACGATATCCTCCCTGACCTTCATCCGGCCGGCGCGCAGATGGCCCAGCATCTCGGCCCGGAAGGCGGGATAGCGCTGCCAGCCCGTATCGCTGACGATGAAGCCCTGGATGCGCAGGCGCTTGCGCACCACGGGGCCGAGGTTCGGGCCGGGTGGTGCGCCCGCGGCATCGGCGCCCGGGGCGATGTTGTACTGCGCGATCATGCCGCACATCACCATCCGCCCGAAATCGCGCAGCCGGGGAAAGACCGCCGCCTGCACCGCGCCGCCGACATTCTCCCAGTAGATGTCGATCCCCTCCGGACAGGCGGCGTCGAGCTGCGTCGGCAGGTCTCCGCGGTGGTCGAGGCAGGCATCGAAGCCCAGCTCCTCACGCACGAAGCGGCATTTCTCCTGCCCGCCGGCAATGCCCACCACCCGGCAGCCGGCGATGCGGCCGAGCTGCCCCACCACCTGCCCCACCGCGCCCGAGGCGGCGGAGACCACCAGCACCTCTCCGGGCTTGGGGCAGCCGATGTCCTGCAGGCCGACCCAGGCGGTCAGCCCCGGCATGCCGAGCACGCCGAGATTCCAGGACAGCGGCGCATCCTCGGGCGAGACCTTGAACAGCCGCTCGGGCCCGACCACCGAATAACGCTGCCAGCCATAGCCGCCGAGCACCCACTCGCCCGGGGCGAAATCCGGGTGGCGGCTCTCCACCACCTCGCCCACCGTCTGGCCTTCCATCACCGCCCCGATCTCGACCGGCTTGGCGTAGCTCTTCGCATCCGACATGCGGCCGCGCATGTAGGGATCGAGGCTGAGGTAGCGCGCGCGCACCAGCACCTGCCCCTCGCCGGGGCGGGGGATCGGCTGCTCCACGATCTCGAAATCCTCCTCCACCGGCGCCCCCACCGGGCGGCGGCGCAGCAGCACGGCCAGGTTCTGCTCACTCATCGCGCGGGCACCTCCCTTAACCCCATGCGGATATGGCCGGCCCAAGGCTAGCCCCGGAGGGCTCACCCGGCCATGCCGGGGCGGGGTTGCCGCCCCCGGGGGCGAGGGCTAGCGTGCGAGGCGATGAGCGCGCCCCGCTACCGGATGGACCATCTCCACTACCGCTCCCCTCGCCCCGAAGAGGCGGCCGCATGGTGGAAGACAATGTTCGGCGCCGAGGAGAAGGCGCGCCTGACCACGCCCGCCGGCACGCTGCGCATCATCCTCGGCCTCGCCGGGCAGGACATTTTCGTCGAGGAGGTGGCGGAGGGCGCGGGCAGCCCCCCGCCGGCGCCGCATCGCGGCCTTGAGCATATCGGCCTTGCGGTCGATGACATCGAGGCGGCGGCGGCCGACATCACCGCCAAGGGCGGGCAGCTGGCTCGGCCGGTCACATCGCCCCGGCCCGGGGTGCGCATCTGCTTCGTCGCCGGGCCGGACGGGACGCTGGTCGAGCTGATCGAACGGCGCTGAGGGGCTAGGCCCTCACTCCGCCGCGAGCTGCGTCAGGTCGAGTTCGACCTGCGGCACGTCATAGGCGCGCAGTTCGGCATAAAGCCGGGGCAGATCGGCGCGAAACAGGCCCCGCGTCACCCCGGCGGCCAAGCGCGGCGCGCTGATCGCCATCGCGTTGATCGAACTGCCCGAGGGGCCGAAGCTCATCGTCGTGCCGATGCCGAAGAGGTGGATGTCGGCGATCCAGGGCGTCTCTCCCGGGCGGCGTTCGACGAAGGCACTGTCCTGGTTGAGGTAGGGAAAGCAGCCGAGGCGTTCGTTCGCCTCCTCGGGCGGGGGGGTGTAGCGGTCGCGCCAGAGCGCGATGTTGTGCGCACATTCGGCCAGTTCCGGGCAAAGGGTCGGGTCCATTCTGACCCCCGTCGCCGTGATGCAGAAATCGGCCCGGAACTCCCCGCGCGGGGTGGTCAGCACCACCCGTCCCTCCTCGATGCGCGCCGCTTCCCACGGGGCGCCGACATGCATGCGGAAGTTGGGAAAGCGCCGCACCCGGTCGTAGTGGTCCTGGGCGAAGCCCTCGCGCAGGCCGAGGATGTAGGACATGAAGCGCCAGCGCCATTCGTCCGGCATCTCGCCCAGATGGCGCAGGAAGCCGGCGAAGGTCAGCCAGCGATAGGGCTGGATCACCACCGGTTCGGCGCGACGGCAGAAGAGGTGGACCTCGGCCGCGCCGGCCTCGAGCGCGACCGCGGCATTGTCGAAGGCCGAGGCGCCGGCGCCCAGCACCGCCACCACCTTCCCGCGCAGGCGGGTGAAGTCGATCATCTCGCTGCTATGGGCACGGAAGGGCCGCGGCAGGGCCGCGATCTCGGGCGGCATCCACCACCCCCCCACCCCCTCCTGCCCGGTGGCTAGCACCACCTTGCGCGCATGCATCGGGCCCGCGCTGGTCTCCACCCTGAGCGCCGGCAGCCCATCATCCGTCCGGGCCGGAGAGATGCGCCCCGCCTCGATCCCGTTGCGCACCGGAATGCCGGTGACGCGGCGGAACCAGAGCAGATAGTCGTTCCAGTATTCCTTCGGGATCCAGCGCATCTCCTCCCAGTCGGCGCGGCCGAAGCGGGCTTCGTGCCAAGCCTGATAGGTCAGGCTCGGCATCCGCAGATCGGGGCCGGTCTGGTCTTTCCAGGAGCGCAGCGCCTTCATCCGCCCGTAGGTGACCCAGGGCCCCTCGCGCCCGTATTCCGCCCGGTCGATGCAGAGGATGTTGGTCACCTGGTCGCGCCGCAGCGCATGGGCCACCGCAAGCCCGCATTGCCCGGCGCCGATGATCAGCACATCCAGGCAGGGCGCGCCCCCCACCGTCTTGGGCGTGAGCCAGGGGGCGCGCGGATGGGCCGTCAGCTCCAGATCGCGGGCGATATCGGCCTCGAGCTCGACGAGGTTGCGGGGGGCGGGCATGGATCGTCCTTGTTGCGCCGCATCATAGAGCGGCTGCGGAGCGTCAGAACAGGCCTTCGATCCGCCCTTCCTGGTCGAGGCGGATGGATTCTGCCGCCGGCACGCGCGGCAGGCCGGGCATGGTCATGATCTCGCCGCAGATCGCCACCACGAAGCCCGCTCCGGCGGCGAGCCGCGCATCGCGCACCGGCAGGCTGTGCCCCACCGGCGCGCCGAGCAGGTTCGGGTCGGCGGCGAAGGAATATTGCGTCTTGGCGATGCAGACCGGCAGGCGGCCGAAGCCCATCTCCTCGAAGCGGCGGAGCTTCTCCGCCGCGGCGGGGGCGAAGTCGACATGCTCGGCGCGGTAGATGTCGCGCGCGACGGTGGCGATCTTGTCCGAGAGCGAGACATGGTCGCTGTAGAGGGGCGCAAAGCCCGCGCCGCCGCCTGCGGCGATGCGCGCCATCACCGCCTCGGCCAGGGCGACCGCCCCCGCCCCGCCATCGGCCCAATGCGTGCAGGCGATCGCCTCGCTGCCCGCGGGCGCCAGCGCCTCCTGCAGCGCCTGGAGCTCGGCCGGGCTGTCCTGGGCGAAGCGGTTGAGCGCGACGACGGGATCGAGGCCGAATTTGCGGATGTTCTCGATATGGCGCAGCAGATTGGCCGCCCCGCGCCGCACCGCCGCCGCATCCTCCTGCGCCAGGGCGGCACGCGGCAGGCCGCCATGCATCTTGAGCGCGCGCAGGCTGGCCACGATCACCACCGCATCGGGCCGGAGCCCGGCGATGCGGCATTTGATGTGCATGAATTTCTCCGCGCCGAGATCGGCGCCGAAGCCGGCCTCGGTCACCACCACGTCGGAGAGGTGCAGGGCGAGCCGTGTTGCCATGACCGAGTTGCAGCCATGGGCGATGTTGGCGAAGGGCCCGCCATGGACGAGGGCCGGGTTGCCCTCCAGCGTCTGGACCAGGTTGGGCGCCAGCGCATCGCGCAGCAGCACCGCCATCGCGCCATCGGCCTTGAGCTCGGCCGCCGTGACGGGCCGCCCCTGCCGCGTATAGCCCACGATGATGCGGCCGAGCCGGGCGGAGAGGTCGGCCAGGTCATCGGCAAGGCAGAGGATCGCCATCACCTCGCTCGCCACCGTGATGTCGAAGCCGTCCTCCCGCGGGAAGCCGTTGGCCACCCCGCCGAGCGAGGAGACGATGCTGCGCAGGGCGCGGTCGTTCATGTCGAGCACGCGCCGCCAGGTGATCCGCCGCGCATCGAGCCCGAGCGCATTGCCCCAGTAGATGTGGTTGTCCACCATCGCCGCGAGCAGGTTGTGCGCGCTGGTGATGGCGTGGAAATCGCCGGTGAAGTGGAGGTTGATGTCCTCCATCGGCACGATCTGGGCATGGCCGCCGCCGGCCGCTCCGCCCTTGACGCCGAAACAGGGCCCGAGGGAGGGTTCGCGCAGGCAGATCATGGCGCGCTGGCCGATGCGGTTCAGCGCATCGCCCAGGCCCACGGTGGTCGTCGTCTTGCCCTCCCCGGCCGGGGTCGGATTGATGCCGGTGACCAGCACCAGCCGCCCGGGCGGGCGTTCGCTGCGGATGCGGCGGCAGAAATCGAGCGCCACCTTGGCCTTGTGGCGGCCATAGGGCTCCAGCGCCTCCGCCGGTATGCCGGCCTGCGCGGCCACTTCCTGGATCGGGCGCAGGCGGGCCTGCCGCGCGATGGCAAGATCGATGGACATCTGGAACAATCCCCTCCGCCTGCTCATGTTGCCAGGATGAGAGGGCGCGTCCACCTGCCCACCCGCCCGCGCGGCCGACATCAAAATGCCGCTGGACGGACATGCGGCGTTGGTTCATGACCGCCACGGCAATGTGGATGCAACGGATGCGGGGCGGGGGCATCGATTCTCGGACATGGAGGCGGTGACCCAGCCCGGCGCATCCGGTCCGGATGCCGGCTGCACTGGCGGCTGGACCGGCCTTGCCTCTGCCCCCCCGCGGGATGGGGGGGGCGGATCCTCTTCGGCCGCTCCTGCGGGGGGCAGAGCGCCGCCGGGCGAGGCCGAGGCCCATGCCGGCCCAGGCGGCGCGGGGCGGGCGCCTGGGCATGGCTGGCATGGCGATGGCAACGGCAACGGGGAATCCGCCCCGATCTCGCGCATCGTCCACCAGGTGGCGGCGCGTTTTCCCGGCGATCGCATCACGCTCGGCCAGATGGCCGAAGCCTTCGGGGACCGCGCCTTTGGCCTACTCATCCTGCTGCTCTGCCTGCCGGCGCTGCTGCCGGGCATGGCCAGCGTCTTCGGCCTGCCTATGCTGGTGATCGGCCTGCAGATGGGCATGGGCCGGCGCATTCCCCGCCTGCCGCAGTTCATCGCGCGCCAGTCGATCCGGCGCACCGATCTGCTGCGGCTGGCCGAGGGCTCCTCGAAATGGCTGCAGCGGGTCGAGCGCTATGTCCGCCCGCGCCCCGGCCCCTTCACCGGCCCCTGGGGCGATCGGGTGGTGGGCTGGCTGACCGTCTATGCCTCCCTCATGCTGATCCTGCCCGGGCCGGGCACCAATGGCCCGCCCGCCTTCGGCACCATCGTCATGGCGCTCGGCGTGGTGGAGAACGACAGCAAGGTGGTGGGCTGGGGGGCGGCGATCTGCCTCGCCGGCTGCCTGTTTGCGAGCGGCGTTCTCCTGGTCCTGGCCTGGGTTGCGATCCGCGCCATGGGCTGGGTGGTCTGAGGCGGGCGCCTCGGCGACCGGGGTGGCCGGGCGGCGCAGCGGCCCCCGGGGGCTGCCGGCAGCAGGTGATGCGGCCAGGCGAGGGCTCTGCCCCGCCTATTCGGCGCTGGCGCCGGAGAGGCGCACCGCCTCGGCCCATTTCTCCACCTCGGCGCGCAGGAAGGCGGGGAAGCGGTCGGGGCCGATCTCCGCCGGCTCCACCCCCATGGCGCGCAGCCGCGCTGCCTGGGCGCGCGTGGCCGCCAGCACGATGCCGGCGATCCGTTCGATGAGCGCCATCGGCACCCCGCGCGGGGCGACCAGCCCCTGCCAGGCCACGGCCTCAAAGCCCGGCCAGTATTCGGCCACCGCCGGCACCTCGGGCCACTCGGGCAGCCGGGCGGAGGTGGAGACCGCAATCGGCCGGATCGCGCCGGCCCGGGCATGCGGGGCGGAGGGGGGCAGGTTCTCGAAGGTCGCGTGGATGCGCCCGGCCACCAGTTCGGTGATGGCCGGCGCGCTCCCGCGGAAGGGCAGATGGACCGCCGCAAAGCCGCCGCGATGACGGATCAGCTCCATCGCCAGATGGGGCAGCGTGCCCACGCCCGCGCTGCCATAGCTGATGCCCTGCGGCTGCGCCCGGGCCCAGGCCAGGAAGCCCGGGAAATCCCGCACCGGGACGGAGGGATGGACGGCCAGCAGATTGGGCACGAGCCCGATCACGCAGGCCGGCGTGAAATCGCGCAGCACATCGAAGGGCAGCCGGCGATAGAGGGTGACATTGGCGGCATGGGCCGCGGCCAGGGTCAGCCAGACCGACCCGTCGGCCGGGGCGCGCGCGACATGTTCGGCGCCCAGATTGCCCCCCGCCCCGGGCCGGTTCTCCACCACCACCGGGATGCCGAGCGCCTCCGCGATCGCCTGGGCGGCGAAGCGCGAGAGCATGTCCGAAGCCCCGCCCGGGGTATAAGGGCTCACGATGCGCATGGCGGCCGGCTGGGCCCGGGCGAGGGCGGGCAGGGCGAGCGCGGCGACCACGGCGCGTCGGCCGGGCGCCAGGGGATGCGGGCGCGCAGGGGGCGGCTTGCCGGTCATGGCCTCTCCTCCCTCAGCAGCGTCCTGCCGATCAGCAGGCGCTGGATGTCCGAAGCGCCTTCGAAGATGCGAAACAGCCGCGCATCGCGGTAGAATTGCTCGACCACGCTGCCGCGCATGTAGCCCGCCCCGCCATGCAGCTGCACCGCGCGATCGGCCACCCGGCCCAGCATCTCGGAGGCGAAGAGCTTGCAGCAGGCGATATCGGCGATCAGTTCGCCGCGCGCCTCGCCGGCGGCATCGAAGGCGCGCGCGGTCTCGAGGACCATGCTGCGGGCGGCCAGGATCTCGGCCCGGCAATCGGCCAGCGCCGCCTGCACGAGCTGGAAGGAGGCGAGCGGCTGCCCGAACTGCCGCCGCCGCTGAGCGTGGCCGACCATCTCCTCGAGCAGGCGTTCGGCCTGGCCCACGCAGGCGGTCGCGACATGCAGCCGGGCGTGGTTGATGCCGCGCATCGCGGTCTTGAAGCCATCCCCTTCCCGCCCGCCGATCAGATGATCGGCCGGGATGCGCACGCGGTCGAAGAAGACCTCGCAGGTCGAGCTGCCGTCCTGGCCCATCTTGCGGTCGGGCGGGCCGCAGCGAATGCCGGGCAGGTCGGCCGGCACCAGGAAGGCGGAGATGCCCGAGGCGTCCCGGCTGCCCGGCCGGGTGCGGGCCATCACGATGAACAGCTGCGCCTGCCGCGCATTGGTGATGTAGCGCTTGCGCCCCTCGATGACCCACTCTTCGCCCTCGTGCCGGGCGGTGGTGGTGATGCCGCCGGCATCGCTGCCCGCTTCGGGTTCGGTGAGGGCGAAGGCGGCCGTGACCTCTCCGCGGGCCATGCGCGGCAGCCATGCCGCGCGCTGCGCATCCGTGCCGTTGTAGAGGATCGGCTGGCTGCCCAGCCCGATGGTGGTCGAGAAGCGCGCGCGATAGACGGCCGAGGCGCGCGTGACCTCGAACATGACGCGCACCTGCTGTTCCATCGACAGGCCGAGGCCGCCCCAGCGCGCCGGGATCGAGATGCCGAACAGGCCGGCCGCGCGCAGCCGGTCGGTGAGGTCCTCGGGCAGGGTCTCCTGCCCCTCAAGCCGCGGCTCGTTCGGGATCAGCACCTCCCGCACCAGGCGGCGGATGGAATCGAGATAGGCCGCGAAGTCGACCGCGGGGGGCGGCGGCGCATCGGGCATGGCGTCTCCTCCGCCGCCGAGCCTCGCGCGCGGTGGTCGGCCGGGTCAAGCGCCCTATATTGCGGCCGGCATGAACAAGCTGTTCGCCCCCGTCACCTTCACCCCCAAGAGACTGCCGCCGCGCCCGCGCCTCAAGCCCTTCCGGGTGCACAGCCCCTTCGCGCCGAGCGGCGATCAGCCGCAGGCGATCCGCGAGCTGGTGGCCGGGCTCGAGGCCGGGGAGCGCGACCAGGTGCTGCTCGGCGTCACCGGTTCGGGCAAGACCTTCACCATGGCCAAGGTGATCGAGGCGGTGCAGCGGCCGACCCTGATCCTGGCGCCCAACAAGACGCTGGCAGCACAGCTTTATGGGGAGATGAAGTCCTTCTTCCCCGAGAACGCGGTGGAATACTTCGTCTCCTACTACGACTACTACCAGCCCGAGGCCTATGTGCCGCGCACCGACACCTATATCGAGAAGGACGCGCAGATCAACGAGCAGATCGACCGCATGCGCCACGCCGCCACCCAGGCGCTGCTCGAGCGCAACGATACGATCATCGTCGCCTCCGTCTCCTGCATCTACGGCATCGGTTCGGTCGAGACCTACAGCCGCATGGTCATCAAGCTCGAACGCGGCGGGCGGATCGAGCGCGATGCGCTGGTGCGCGCCCTGGTCGAACAGCAGTATCGGCGCAATGACGCGGGCTTCCAGCGCGGGACCTTCCGCATCCGCGGCGAGAGCGTCGATCTCTGGCCCTCCCAGCTCGAGGACCGGGCCTGGCGCATCTCCCTCTTCGGCGATGAGGTCGACGCGATCCGCGAGTTCGACCCCCTGACCGGCGAGGTGACGGCGGAGCTCGACCGCGTGGCGATCTACGCCAACAGCCACTACGTCACGCCGCGGCCGACGCTCTCGCAGGCGATCGCGCGCATCAAGGAGGAGCTGAAGGAACGGCTGGCCGAACTCGAACGCGAAGGCAAGCTGCTCGAGGCGCAGCGGCTCGAGCAGCGGACGATGTTCGACATCGAGATGATGGAGACGACCGGCAGCTGCAAGGGCATCGAGAACTATTCGCGCTACCTCTCCGGGCGCAATCCCGGCGAACCTCCGCCCACCCTCTTCGAATACCTGCCCGAGGATGCGCTGCTCATCGTCGACGAAAGCCACGTGACGGTGCCGCAGATCGGCGGCATGTTCCGCGGCGATTATGCGCGCAAGGCGACGCTTGCCGAATACGGCTTCCGCCTGCCCTCCTGCGTCGACAACCGTCCGCTGCGCTTCGAGGAATGGGACGCCTTCCGCCCGCAGACGATCTTCGTCTCGGCCACGCCGGGGCCGTGGGAGATGGAGCGGACCGGCGGCGTCTTCGTCGAGCAGGTGATCCGGCCGACCGGCCTAGTCGATCCGCTCTGCGAGGTGCGCCCGGTCGAGGGACAGGTCGATGATCTGCTCGCCGAATGCCGCGCGGTGGCCAAGGCCGGCGGGCGCGTGCTGGTCACCACCCTGACCAAGCGGATGGCCGAGGATCTGACCGAATATCTGACCGAGGCCGGCCTGCGCGTGCGCTACCTGCACTCCGATGTCGATACGCTGGAGCGCATCGAGATCATCCGAGACCTGCGCCGCGGGGTGTTCGACGTGCTGGTCGGCATCAACCTGCTGCGCGAGGGGCTCGACATTCCCGAATGCATGCTGGTGGCCATCCTTGATGCCGACAAGGAGGGGTTCCTGCGCTCCACCACCTCCCTGATCCAGACCATCGGCCGGGCCGCGCGCAACGCCGAGGGGCGGGTGCTGCTCTATGCCGATACCATGACCGAGAGCCTGCGCCGCGCCCTCGAGGAGACCGACCGGCGCCGGCGCAAGCAGCTCGCCTGGAACGAGGCGCATGGCATCACCCCGCAGACCATCCGGCGCGAGATCGCGGATGTGCTGAAGGACGTCAGCCAGGGCGATTACGTGACCATCCCAGCGCTTGCGGAGGATCCGGCCGCCGAGTTCGTGGGCAAGGACCTGCGCGCGACCATCGCCGAACTGGAGCGGCGGATGCGGGCCGCCGCGGCCGACCTCGAGTTCGAGGAGGCGGCGCGCCTGCGCGACGAGATCCGGCGGCTCGAGGCGCTGGAGCTTGGCCTGCCCGGGCCGGCCGCGGCGGGTGCGGCAGCGGCCGCGGCGGGGCCGCGCGAGGGCGGGCGCGGGCGCCGCGGCGGCTTCGCCCCCAAACCGCTCGGGCCGGGCGGGGGCGGGCATGCGCCGCCGCGCCCCGGCGCAAGAGGCAAAACCATGCGCCGGCAGCGCTGAGTCACGCGATTCCGATTTTGCCAAGCCGGCAGCCTTGGGCTAGTATTTGTCCATCCGGCGCTGCCCCCACAGCGCCGGTGGACGGTCCGGTATCCCCTGCCGGCTCGCCCTACCATTCCGATCGGAACAATAACCATGGCGCCCGGTCACCCCCCTGGCCGGGCGTTTTTTTGCCGCCATTTGCGGGGCTTGCAGCCGGGACTTGACATCCCGCGCGAAGCGCCCCGCCCCTGTTCAGCCGGCCCTCCTGTGCTAATGCGCGCACTCCCCGCGAGGAGGCCCGTGATGCCAGAATATGTCTTCCCGCCGCCGCCCCAGCCCTTCCTGCCGATCCGCGGCAGCAGCGCGGTCTTTCCGATCCGGCGCATCTTCTGCGTCGGGCGCAACTACGCCGAACATGCGATCGAAATGGGCAGCGACCCGACGCGGGAACCGCCCTTCTATTTCACCAAGCCCGCGGATGCGGTGGTGATCGGCGGGGCGGATACGCCCTATCCTACCCGCACGCGCGACCTGCACCATGAGATGGAGCTGGTGGTTGCCATCGGCCGCGGCGGCAGCCACATTCCGGTGGGGGAGGCGCTTTCCCACGTCTTCGGCTATTGCGCCGGGCTCGATCTGACCCGCCGCGACCTGCAGAACGAGGCCAAGAAGACCGGCCGCCCCTGGGATATGGGCAAGGCCTTCGACCACTCCGCCCCGATGGGCGATCTGGTGCCCGCCGCCGGCATCGACTGCAGCCGCGGCCGCATCGAACTGCGCGTCAACGGCGAGCTGCGCCAGGCCTCCGACCTCTCCAAGCTCATCTGGTCGGTGCCGGAGGTGATCGCCAACCTCTCCGAACTGGTCGCGCTGGCGCCCGGGGATTTGATCATGACCGGCACGCCCGAGGGGGTGGCGGCGGTGGTGCGCGGCGATCTGCTCGAGGGCTTCATCGAGGGCGTGGGTGAGGTCCGCACCCGCATCGTCTGAGACGATGGCAAGGCCGCTGCGCATCGCGACCTGGAACATCAACTCGATCCGCTTGCGCCTGCCGCTGATCGGGCGGGTGCAGGCGGCGCTCGATGCCGATGTGCTCTGCCTGCAGGAGACGAAGTGCCCCGATGAGCTCTTCCCGCGGGCCGAACTCCAGGCGCTGGGCTTTGCCCATGTCGCGGTGCGCGGGATGAAGGGCTATAACGGCGTGGCCGTCCTCTCGCGCCTGCCCTTTATCGAGCTCTCTGGCCTGCCGGACTGGGTGGGGCGGGCGGATTGCCGCCACCAGGCGGTGCTGCTCGACGCCCCGGGCGGGCCGATCGAGCTGCACAACTGCTATGTGCCGGCGGGTGGCGATGTGCCAGACCGGGAAGCCAACCCGAAATTCGCCCACAAGCTCGATTTCCTGGCCGAAAAGGCGGCCTTCTGGGCCCCGCGCGCCGGCCAGCCGCGGCGGGTGCTGCTTGGGGATCTCAACATCGCCCCGCTCGAGCACGATGTCTGGTCGCATCGCGAGCTTCTGGATGTGGTCAGCCACACCCCGATCGAGGTCGAGGGGCTGACCGCCTGGCAGCAGGCCGGCGCCTGGCACGATGCGGTGCGGCATTTCGTGCCGGCTGACCAGAAGCTCTACACATGGTGGTCCTATCGCGCGCGCGACTGGGCGGCCTCCGACCGCGGGCGGCGGCTCGATCACATCTGGGTCTCGCCCGATTTGGTCGGCAATCTGTCGCGCCAGCTGGTGCTCAAGCCCGCCCGGGGCTGGGAGAAGGCCTCGGACCATGTGCCGGTGATGGTGGAGCTTGCGCTGTGAGGCGGGGCCCGGCCCGCGCGGGGGCATGAGGCTGCTTGCGCTCGAATCGGCCGGGCCGCGCTGTTCGGCTGCGCTGCTTGAGGATGACCGGGTGCTGGCCCATGCCGCCGCCGCGGCGCCGCGCGGCCATGCCGTGCTGCTGCCCGTGCTGGCGGCGCGGGTGCTGGGCGATGGCGCGATCGATCGGGTGGCGGTGGGGGTGGGGCCGGGCGGCTTCACCGGCCTGCGGGCCGGCCTCGCCCTGGCCTTAGGGATTGCGGCCGGGCGGGGGGTGCCGGTCATCGGCGTCTCGACCGGAGATGCGCTGGCCGCGCTGACCGACGCCCCGCCGGGCTGGGCGGTCTGGGCTGCCATCGACAACAAGCGCGGCCTGCTCTTCCTCGAACGGCCGGGGGCCGATCCGATCGCCTGCGCCGAGGCGGCCCTTCCCGCTCCCGAGGGGCCGGTGGTGGTGGTGGGCGATGCCGCCCCGCGCGCGGCGGCGCGGCTGCTTGCCCGGGGGGCGCGGGTCATGCTGGGCGAGGCGCGGCTGGCGGATGCGATCGGGGTGGGGCGTGCGGCGCTGCGCGCGCCGCGCCCGCCGGTGCCGATCTATGTCGACCCCCCCGCCGTCACCTGAGGCCCCGGCCATCCGGCCTGCGGGGGCGGAGGCTGCGGGCGAACTCGCCGCCATCCATGCCGCTGCCTTTCCGCCCGGGGAGGCATGGGCAGAGGGGGCGATCGCCGCCCTGCTCGCCACGCCGGGCTGCTTCGCCCTGCGGCAAGGGATGGCGGGTTTCGTGATGGCGCGCGTGGCCGCCGATGAGGCGGAGCTCCTCACCCTGGCCGTCTGCCCGCCGGCGCGGCGGCGCGGCATCGGGCTCGCGCTGGTCGATCAGGCGGCGGCGGTCGCCCTCGCTCTCGGTGCGCGCAGCCTCTGGCTCGAGGTCGGGGCGGAGAATGCCGCGGCGCGCGCGCTGTATGCCAAGGCAGGTTTCGTCGAGGCGGGCCGGCGGCGCGACTATTACGGCGCGGGGCGGGATGCCCTGGTGCTGCGGCTCAGCCTTTCCTGAGGAGGAGGCGGCCCGGCTCGTGCAGCAGCACGGCATGGCCTTGTTCCGCGGCGGTGCGGGGCAGGTTGCGCGCCGGCTCCTCGCCGGCGTAGAGCACCTCGAGCACCTCGCCGGGTGCCATCCGGTCGAGCATCAGGCGGGTGCGGACGAAGGTCATCGGGCAAGTCTCCCCCCGGATGTCCAGGCGCCGCTGTGGCGAAATACCTTCCGGCGGAATGTGCTGGTCAGCCATGCGTCAATCCAGCCCCTTGGCCGATATTGCGAAACGCCCAGCATCCCGTGTATCCAGCGCTGCGGGCGGCAATGCTGCTCCGGTAGAGGACGCCATGACGAACGACAGCCCGAATAGCCCGGACCTTCTCGGCCTGACCGCCGAAATCGTGTCCGCCCATGTTGCCAACAACCCCGTGCCGATGACTGAGCTGCCGACGTTGATCGCGCAGGTGCATGCCGCCCTCGCCAACCTCGGCCGCCCGGCCCCGGCGCCGGAGGTGAAGCGGCAGGAGCCTGCGGTCCCGATCAAGAAGTCCGTCCATCCCGACTATCTGATCTGTCTCGAGGACGGCAAGAAGCTCAAGATGCTCAAGCGCCACCTCAAGACCGCCTACAACATGACGCCGGAGCAATACCGCGAGAAGTGGGGCCTGCCGCCGGACTACCCCATGGTGGCCGAGAACTACGCCAAGCGGCGTTCCGCCCTGGCGAAGGAGATCGGGCTCGGCACCCGCTCGCGCAACCGGCAGGCCAAGGCGAAGGCCTGAGCGGTCAGGGCACGCTTTCCCCGGGCCGGAATGCCGCCTATCTTCCGGCCGATGAGGCAAGGCCGCAACCCGTGGCGGTGGTGAGCGAGGCAGGAACCGCACGACGCGGGACCGTCGGGGAGGCGCGCCCGATGTCCCGCATCGAACAGATGTGCGTCGAACGCGGCGTCAAGATGACGGGCCAGCGGCGGCTGATCGCGCGCGTGCTCTCGGAGAGCGACGATCATCCGGACGTCGAAGAGCTCTACCGCCGCGCCGCGCGCATCGACGAGCGCGTCTCCATCGCCACCGTCTATCGCACCGTCCGCCTGCTCGAGGAGAAGGGCATCGTCGCGCGGCGCGATTTCGGCGAGGGTCGCGCCCGCTATGATCCGGCCCATCGCGGCCACCACCACCACCTGATCGACGTCGACACCGGCAAGGTGATCGAGTTCAAGGACCCGGCACTCGAGAAGCTCGCGGCCGAGATTGCGGACCGGCTCGGCTTCTCGCTGGTCGATGTCCGGCTGCAGCTCTTCGCGCGCCGCAACGAGGGGACAGGGCCCAAGCCATGAGCCCGGTCTTCGAGGAGATCCGAGCCGGCCACCTCGGTGTCCGGCTGGCCGAAACGCAGGCCGAGATCGAGGCCGGCCTGCGCCTGCGCTATGAGGTCTTCGTGCGCGAGATGGGAGCCACTGCGGATGAGGAGGCGCGCGCGACCGGCCTCGAACGCGACGCCTTCGATGCGGTGGCCGACCATCTGCTGGTGCTCGACCATGACCGCGGCGAAGGCGCGGCGGGCGTGGTCGGCACCTACCGCCTGATCCGCCGCCCGGCGGCCGAGAAGATGGGCCGCTTCTACAGCGCCGACGAATACGACATCTCCCCCCTCCTCGCCTTCCCGGGAGAGATCCTGGAGCTCGGCCGCTCCTGCGTGGCGGCGGCCTATCGCACGCGCGGGACGCTGCAGCTGCTCTGGCAGGGCATTGCCGCCTATGTCTTCCACTACCGCATCGCCCTGATGTTCGGCTGCGCAAGCCTGCCCGGCCTCGATCTTGAGGCCAATGCGGCGCAGCTCTCCTACCTCTATCACCACCACCTCGCGCCGCCCGAGCTGCGGCCGCGCGCCATCCCCTCGCGCTACGTGGCGATGGAGCGGCTGCCCCGCGGCGCCTACGACCCCAAACGCGCCCTGCACGAGCTGCCGCCGCTGATCAAGGGCTATCTGCGCCTCGGCGGCTTCGTGGGCGATGGCGCGGTGCTGGATGCCTCCTTCAACACCACCGACGTCTGCGTGGTGGTCAAGACCGACCAGGTCACCGAGAAATACTACCGCCACTACGAACGCAAGGTGGGCGGGGCCGGTTGAAGCGCGGGCGCCGTCCCGCCAAATACGGACCATGCCAGTCTCCATTCTGCCGGACCGGGCGGTGATCGAGCTCGCAGGAGAAGACCGCATCACCTTCCTGCAGGGCCTCGTCTCCAACGATGTCCGCCAGGCCGGGCCGGGCCGGGCGGTCTTTGCCGCCTTCCTCACGCCCCAGGGCCGGTGGCTGGCTGATTTCTTCATCCACGCCACGCCCGATGCCCTGCTGCTCGATTGCGAGGCGGGGCATGTGCCCCTCCTGGTCCAGCGCCTCTCCCGCCTGCGCCTGCGCGCCCGCATCCGCCTCTCCGAGACGGGGCGGGCGGTCCTCGTCGGCTGGGGTGATGCCGCGCCGATCCCGGGCGCCGTCCCCGACCCGCGCCTGGCCGAGGCCGGCTGGCGTGCCATCGGCGCGCCGGGCGATGCGCCCGACCTGTCGGAGGCCTATGATCTGCATCGCCTCGCCCTCGGCCTGCCGGATGGCAGCCGCGACCTGCGCGCCGAACAGACCCTGCTGCTCGAGGCCGGCTACGACGAGCTCCACGCCATTTCCTGGGACAAGGGCTGCTACCTGGGCCAGGAGCTGACGGCGCGCACCCGCTACCGCGGCCTGATCAAGCGGCGGCTGATGCCGGTCAGGGTGGAAGGGCCGCTGCCCGCCCCCGACACGGCGGTGCTGCTCGATGGCGCCGAGGTGGGGGAGATGCGCTCCGGCCGCAGCGGGCTTGGCATCGCCATGCTGCGGCTGTCCGCGCTGGCGGCCTCCCGCCCCCTCGCCTGCGGCCAGGCGCTGCTCCACCCCGCCCCGGCGCCCTGGATGCGCCTGCCGGCCCTGAGCGATGCCGGCTGAGGGCGAAGCACCGCCCGACCGGGGGCCGGGCGTTGGGATCCCGCCGCCCGCCGGGGTGCTGGCCGGCCTCATCGCCGCCCAGCTGCTCAACCTCCTCCTGCCCCTGCGGCTCGGCCCGCCGGCGGTGCCGCTGGCGGTCCTGGTCGCGCTCTTCGCCCTGGTCTGGATCGGCTGGGCGCTGATCGTGCTGGTCAAGGCCGGCAATGATCCGCGCCCTGACCGGCCGGATACCGCGCTGGTCGAGCGCGGGCCCTATCGCCTGTCGCGCAATCCGATCTATTCGGGCTTCGTGCTGTTCCTGACGGCGGTTGCGCTCTACGACGGCATGTTGTGGTCCTGGCTGGCGGTCGGTGCGGTCTTCCTCTGGCTCGACTTCGCCGTGGTGCGGAAGGAGGAGGCCTATCTCGCCCGCCGCTTCGGCCCGGCCTATGAGGCCTATCAGCGCCGCGTCCGGCGCTGGCTGTAGGCGAAGAGGGCAGGGGCCCCCGCTGCGCGCGCGGCCCTCCTCGGTCGCCTCCTCCCGCCGCCTCTCTCCGAACCCGGGTTCGCCCCCTCTCCCAGCCTGGGTGCCGGGGCCGGCTCACCCCTCCGGCTCGCTGCGGCCCTCCGCCATCCGCTCTAGGACGCGCGCAGCGCCGCGCGGTAGGCCTCCAGCACCTGCCGCCCCTCGGGGCCGGCGCGCTGCGCCCATTCCTCGGTCTGGCGGGCGCCGATCTCGCGCAGCTGGGCCATCAGCTCGGCCGAGGGTTGGCTGATCACCATCCCCCGCTCGCGCAGGCGCGCGACCATCTCGCTCTCCGCCGCCTTGGCCCAGGCGAGACCCCGGCTGCGGGCGCGTTCGGCGGCGGCCAGGATGGCCGATTGCGTGGCCTGATCCAGCGCGCGGAAGGCCCGGGCGTTGACCAGCACCGCATTGCGCGCGCGCATGCCGCCGACATCGGTGAAGACGCGGGCATAATCCCAGGCGCTGGTATCGACCCCGGTCTGGGCCGAGGTGAACATCGCCGCGATCACGCCGGTGGCGAAGGCCTGCGGGATCTCGGCCACCTGCACAGTGACCGGGATCGCGCCCATCAGCTCGGCCATCCGCTGGGTGAGCGCGTTGTAGGTGCGAAAGCGCACGCCACGCAGATCGGCGACGGTGCGGATCTCGCTGCGGGTGTAGAAGCCCTGGCTCGGCCACGGCACGAGATAGAGCGGGATCAGCCCCTGCCGTTCCAGCCGCGCGCGGATGAAGGGTTCCGACACGCGATCCAGCGCCGCCGTGGCCTCCCAGGTGTCGGCGAGGAAGGGGATGCTGTCGAGCTCGAAGAAAGGGTCCTCGTTGCCGTGGACCGACAGCAGCACTTCGCCGAGCTGGATCTGCCCGGTCTGCACGCTGCGCTTGATCAGCGGCATCGACAGCAGCGAGGCCGCGGCATGGAGCTGGATGGCGAGCCGACCCTCGGTGGCCTGCTGCACATCCTCGATGAAGGCGCGGATGTTGCGGGTATGGAAATTCCCCTCCGGATAGGCGCTGGCCATGGTCCAGCGCAGGGGGGCCTGGGCGAGGGCGGCGGGGCCGAAGGCGGCGGCCCCAAGCAGGCTGCGGCGGCGGATGGTCATGCTCTGTTCCCTCCCGGTGGCGATCGCGCACCGGGGGCAGCATCGCGCGCGCGCGGCGGCCGGGGCAAGGCCCGGGCTGGCCGGGACCGCAGGCCGGGAGTAGCCTGCCGCTGCGGAGGAAACCGATGAGCGAGAGACCGGCGCCGATCCCGCCTGCCCTGCCGCCCGCCCGGCGGCGCAACCGCTGCCGCAGCCGCTCAGCCGAGAGGGGGGCGGGCGCGGCATGAAACCCTGTCTGCCCCCGCTCGATGTCACCCCGGCCCCCTCCTGGAAGGCACCGCCGCTCTCCTGCGACTGCCATTTCCACATCTTCGGGCCCTATGCGCGCTTTCCGCTCGACCCCGGGCGGCACTACGACCCGCCCGAGGCGCCGATCCCGGCCTATCTCAGGGTGGCGGAGGCGCTCGGGATCGAGCGGATGGTGGTGGTGCAGCCTTCGGTCTACGGCACCGACAATGCCTGTTCGCTCGATGCCGCGGCGCGCTTCGGGCTGGATCGCGCGCGGGTGGTCGCCGTCATCGACGAGAGGGCGGATGCGGCCGCGCTGCGCACCCTGCACGAGGGGGGCGTGCGCGGGGTGCGCTTCAACGCCGTCTCGGGCAACGGGACGCCGCTCGAGCAGCTCGAGCTGCTGGCCCGGCGCATCGCCCCTTTCGGCTGGCATATCCAGCTCTACGCCGAGGGCCGGCAGCTGCCCGAGCTGGCCCCGCGGCTGCTCGCCCTGCCGGTCGAGGTGGTGATCGACCATATGGGCGGCGTGCGCACCGCCGATGGGCTGGATGCGCCAGGCTTTTGCGCGCTGCTGCGGCTGCTCGAGAGCGGGCGGGCCTGGGTCAAGCTGTGCGGCTATCGCATCTCCTCGCTCGGGCCGCCCTTTGCCGATGTGGCTCCCTTCGCCCGCGCCCTGCTGGCGGCCGCGCCCGAACGCTGCGTCTGGGGCACCGACTGGCCGCATCCCTCGCTCTCCGAATGGATGCCGGAGGATGGGCAGCTCTTCGACCTGCTCGGCCAATGGGCGCCGAGCGAGGCCGAACGCCGCCGCGTGCTGGTCGAGAACCCGGCCCGGCTCTACGGGTTTTGACCCGCGCCCTGCTCAGCGCGGGGCGGGCTGGAGCAGGAGGGCAAAGCCCGGGATGTAGGTCAGCAGCAGCAGCACCGCGAGCATCCAGAGGATCTGCGGCCAGATGGCGCGGCTGATCGCGCCGAGCGGAAGGCCGCTGATCGCCATGCCGATGAACAGGCAGTAGCCGACCGGCGGTGCCGCCATGCCGATCGCGACATTGGTGACGATGATCGCGCCGAAATGGATCGGATCGACGCCGAAGCGGTTGGCGATCGCGATCAGCAGCGGGCCCAGGATGACCATGATCGCGATCTCGTCCATCACGGCGGCCAGCAGGAAGAAGGCGAGGTTGAGCAGCAGCAGGGCAAGCCACTTCTCCTCGATGCTCGCCGCCAGCCAGGAGGCGAAGCGGGTGGCGATCTGCTCCTGCGCGATCAGGATGCCAAAGCCCGCCGAGACGGCGATGATCGCGCAGACGATCGCGCTGGTGCGCATCGCGCTGACGAAGATCTCGGGCAGGGCGCGCAGGGTCAGGCGGCGTTCCACCAGGAGCCCGACCAGCAGCGCATAGACGCAGGAGACGGCCGCCGCCTCGGTCGGGGTGAAGACGCCGCCATAGATGCCGCCCAGAACCAGCAGCGGGGAGGCCAGCGCCCAGCGCCCGCGCGCGAAGGCGACGGCGATCTCGCGCAGGGAAGCGCGGGGCAGCAGCGGCACCTGCCGCCGGGCCGCATGCAGCCGGCAGATCACGAGCAGCCCGGCCGCCAGCACCACCCCCGGCACGATGCCCGACAGGAACAGCCGGCCGATCGACTGTTCGGCCACGATGCCCCAGATGACGAAGGCGATGGAGGGCGGGATGAGCGGCCCGAGCACGCCGGCACTGACCGCGATCGAGGCGGCGAAGGCCCGGTCATAGCCGGCCTTGACCATGGCCGGGATCATGATCGTCCCGATCGCCGCCGTGGTGGCCGGCGCCGAGCCGGAGATCGCCGAGAAGATCAGCGCGGCCAGCACCGTCACCATGGCAAGGCCGCCCCGCCGATGCCGCACCAGGGTGGAGGCGACATCGATCAGGCGCTGCGACATGCCCCCGGCACTCATCAGCTCGCCCGCCAGCATGAACAGCGGAATCGCCAGCAGGCTGAACTGCTGCGACCCGCTGATCATAGCCTGGGCGAGGAATGCCGGCTCGATCCCGCCCGCGACCAGCGCGCCGGTGATGGCGAGCGCGATCGCCACGGCGAAGGGAAAGCCGGCCAGCACGAGCAGCGGAAAGCCCGCGACCAGGAACCAGCCGACCTCGCTCATGCCCTGCGCGCGCCTTCGGGGCCGAGGGCCCGTTCCAGCCCGAACAGGGCCGTCAATGCCCCGCAGGCGATGGCGAGCGCGTTCAGGATCTCGGTCGGATAGCCGATCGCGGCGGAGACGGAGCCCGCCGTGATGTCGAGGAAGCGCCAGCCCGACCAAGCCAGGAAGAGGCCGAGCGCGGCGGTGGTGGCATCGAGCAGCCGCCGCAGCGCCCCGCGCAGCGGCCCCGGCAGCCGGTCGGGCAGCAGGGCGAGGCGGACGTGAAAGCCCTCATGCACGCCGAGGGCGAAGCCGCCCAGCACGGTCCAGGAGAAGAGCAGCACCGCTGCCTCCTCGCTCCAGAAGGAGGCGGCGCCGACGACGTAGCGCATCACCACCTGATAGGCGATGAAGGCGAGCATGCCGGCGGCGGCCAGCGCGATGGAGAAGCGCGTGAGGGCCGCGGCGGCGCGGGCGGAGGCAGAGAGGATCCTCACTGCACCGCGGCCAGCGCGTCGCGCACGATCTCGGCTCCGATCTGGCCGCGGAAGCTCTCGTACATCGGCAGCACGGCGCGGCGGAAGGCGGCCTTGTCGGCGACCTCGTTGATCTGCATGCCATGCCGGCGCAGGCTGGCGAGCAGCCCTTCATTGGCGGCGGCATTGGCGGCGCGCTGGGCCGGCGTCGCTTCGGCCGCGGCCTCCTGCAGGGCAGGGCGCAGCTCCGCCGGCAGCCGGTCGAAGCTGCGCCGGCCGATCAGCAGGCCGATCATCGAGTAGATATGCCCGGTCAGCGAGAGGAACCGCGTCACCTCGTAGAAGCGGTTCTGCTCGATGACGCCGAGCGGGATCTCGAGCCCATCGACCGCGCCCTGCTGCACGGCCGTGAAGGTCTCGCCCCAGGCCATGGGCACGGCATTGCCGCCCAGGGTGCGGAACATCTCGATGTAGATCGGGCTTTGCAGCACGCGGAACTTGATGCCGCGCAGGTCCTCGGGGCGGTGGATCGGGCGGATGTTGTTGATCATGTGGCGGAAGCCGCCCTCCATGTAGCCCAAGGCGATCACCCCGCGCGCCTCCAGCCGGCTGCGCAGGGCGGCCCCGACCGGCCCGTCGAGCACGGCGTGGGCCTGCGCCTCGCTGCCGTAGAGGAAGGGCATGTCGTTGACCTGGAAGGCCGGCTCGATCTGGGCGATGACGGCGTTGGTGATGATGCCCATATCCACCGTGCCGAGGCGCATGCCATCGAGCATCGGCCGTTCGTCGCCCAACGCGCGGTTGGGGAAGAGCTGCACCTCCACGCGCTCTCCGACGCGGCGTTCCAGGGCGGCCTTGAAGAGACGGGCGCCGTTGGCATAGGGGTCGAGGGCGCCATCGCCGCTGGTCCAGCCCAAGCGCAGGAGGATGCGGCCCTGCGCCCGCGGCAGGGCGGGGGCCGAGAGCAAGGCGGCGGCAGTGGCCAGGCCGCGGCGGCTGATGCGGGTCATGGGCGTCTCCTCTGGCGGTCTTCTGCGGTATGTCGGCCGCGATCATAGGCGCAGCCACCCTCGCGGCAAGCGATTCAGGGCAGGCCCATCAGCCGTCCGAAGCCTGCCGCACCGCCGGCGATGCCGCAGCGCCGCAGGGCATACCAAGCCATGGCCTGGTTGCTCGTGATGACCGGCAGGCCAAGGCTCTGCTCCAGCGCGGCGATCAGCGGGGCCGATCGGACCGCGGTGCAGGAGAGGAACAAGGCCTCCGCACCGGGGGCGGAGGCACCGAGGGCATCGCGCGCCAGCTGTGCGAGCCGGTCGGGCGGCAGCGCCGCCATCTCCGCATTGGTGGCCAGGCCGAGCATGGCGCCGCCCAGCACCTGCCGGCCATGGCTCTCGAGGAAGGCGACCTCCCGCGCATGAACGGCCGCCAGATAGGGGGTGGCCAGCACCAGCCGCCGGGCGCCGAAGGCCTCCAGCGCGGCCAGGATGGCATCGGCGGTGGCGGCGGCGGGCAGGCCGGTGGCGGCGGCGATGCGGGCGGTGATGTCCGCCGCCATGGCGGGGGCGAAGGTCGACACCGCCGTGCAGTGAAAGCAGATGAGGTCGGGCCCGGCATCGGCGATGAGCCGCGCCGCCTCCTCGAGCCGGGCGAGCATGGCGAGCAGCTCCTGCTCGCTGCTGCCCCGCAGCGGCAACCGGGTGAAGACCGGCGCGACGCCTGAGGGAAGCAGGGCGCGCAGTTCGGCCTCCACCACCCGGTTGCCGGAGGGGATGAGGAAGCCGATCCGCGCCCGGTCACCATAGTCGATCATGGGACGAGGGAGGCCCGCGCCTCGGCCAGGAAGGAGCGGTCGATGTAGTCCGCCGCGCGGCTGCGGGCGCGGGTCGGCAGGTCGCGGATCAGCGCGCTGGTTTCGATCAGCGCCTGCACGCCTGCCTCCGAGGCTTCGCCGTCGGCGGGGAAGATCGCCTCGCGCGTGTAGTGTTCCCAGGCGAGGTCGGCGTGGCGGGCCGACAGCTTCGCCTCGCGCATCGCGACGTGGCGCGCGAAGTCGCGGTCGGCGAAGAAGCGCTCATGCGCGCGCAGGAAGCCGCGCAGGAAGCGCAGCAGCAGGTCGCGATGGGCGCTGGCCCAGCCGAGGTCGACATCCAGGCTGGTGAACTGGAAGTCTTGCCGCGGCGCGCAGAGGCGCACGAAACCCTGTTCCTGCGCGATCAGATCGAGCGGGGTGCCCTGCAGGCCGGCGTCGATCTCGCCGCGCTGCAGCAGCGCCCAGCGCGCCAGGATCGGTCCGCAGGGCACCAGCTCGTAATCGTCGGGCCAGGAGAGCCCGGCCTCGGCCAGCAGTTTCATGATCAGCGAGGAGGAGCCGGCGCGCAGCGAGGAGACGCCGATGCGCCGCCCGCGCAGGTCCGCGAGGCTCGCAATGCCCGGCCGCGCGATCAGCGAGAAGGGCAGGCGGTTGACGTTGCCGCCGATGATCGCCTGGCGCCCGCCGGCCTCAGCATCCAGGATGACATGTTCCGTCACGCCATAGGCGAGCTGCACATGCCCGGCGCGGAGGCGGTCGTTGACCTCCTCGATGCCCTCGATGTGCTCGATCGCGAGCTCTATGCCCTCGGCGGCGAAATAGCCGGCGTGCAGGCCGAGCCAGACCGGCAGGTTGAAGTAGTTGCGCGAGACCACGGCCATGGCGAGCCTGTCCATCGGCGATCCCCCCCGCCGGTTGCGACGTGGCTCAGGGTGGGGCGGAGGCGCGGGGCCGGCAAGGCGGCAGGCGCCAGTTCTTCGGCCAGGCCGACAAAAAAAGGCCCGGCGATCCAGGGGATCGGCCGGGCAGTGATACAGGGAGGCTTCACGTCTGGGAGACGAAGGATCCGAAGACCCTGCCGGCGCAACATGCCGACGGCGCAAAGATAGGACCGCCGGCCTGCCTAGGGAAAAGGCAAGCCGGCGCGCCTGCCATGCGCCTTGCGCATGCGTTCGCGCTCAGCCATGGGATTGTGCGAGTTCTGCCACCAGGAAGTCGCGGAAGACGGCCACGCGTTTCGAGTTCCGCATCTCCTCCGGATAGACGAAATAGGCATGGATCTTGGGCGCCTTGAGGTCGGGCAGGACCCGCACCAGCCCTTCGAGCTGGTCCTCGAGGTAGGACGGCATGGCGGCGAGGCCGAGGCCGGAGCGCACCGCGGCCATGATCCCGGTCAGGCTGTTCATCTCCACCGCCGGTCGGCGGTTGGCGCCGTTGCGGCGGCCGACCTCGGCCAGCCAGTTCACCCCCTCGACCGGCGGGCGGTAATCGCCCCAGATGATCAGCCGGTGCGCGTCCAGATCCTCGGCCCGGGTCGGCACGCCGTGCTGCTTGAGATATTCCGGCGCCCCGTAGACCGCCCAGTCGAAGGTCGCGAGGTGGCGCTGGATCAGGTCGGGCTGCTTCGGGGCATGCATGCGGATGGCGACATCGGCCTCCCGCATCGCGAGGTCGAGGTCGGCATCGTCCAGCAGCACCGAGACCGAGACCTCCGGATAGAGGTCGAGGAAGCGCTTGAGCCGGGGGGCGAGCCAGATGCTGCCGAAGCCGGCGGTGGTGGTGATCTTGAGCCGCCCGGCCGGGCGTTCCCGCCCCTCGGTCAGCAGCGCCTCGGTCATCGCGAGCTTGGCGAAGACCTCGCGCACGGTGCGATAGAGGGTCTCCCCGGCCTCGGTCAGGATCAGGCCGCGGGCGTGGCGGTGAAACAGCGGCACCGAGAGGGCTTCCTCGAGCGCCTGGATCTGGCGGGAGACGGCGGATTGGCTGAGGTTGAGCGTCTCTCCGGCATGGGTGAAGGACCCGGCCTCGGCCACCGCGTGGAAGACGCGCAGCTTGTCCCAGTCGAGCGGCATCAGGCGGCCTCCTGCCCGGCGAAGCGGCTGGCGGCCAGGAAGCGTTCGGCATCGAGCGCCGCCATGCAGCCGGTGCCGGCCGCGGTCACCGCCTGCCGATAGATCTTGTCCGCCACGTCGCCGGCGGCGAAGACGCCGGGGACGCTGGTGCGGGTGCTGCCCGGCTCGACCAGGATATAGCCCGCCTGGTCCATCGCCACCTGGCCGCGGAAGACGGCGGTGGCCGGGTCATGCCCGATCGCGACGAACAGGCCATCGACCGGCAGTTCCGACACCGCTCCGCTGCGCAGGTCGCGCAGCCGCAGCGCGCGCAGGGAAGGGCGGGGCGAAGCATCGGGCAGGGCGGCCTCGACCACCGTGTTCCAGAGGAAGCGGACATTGGGCCGGGCGAACAGGCGCTGCTGCAGGATCTTTTCGCTGCGCAGGCTGTCGCGCCGGTGGATCAGGATCACCTCGGCGGCGAGGTTGGAGAGATAGAGCGCCTCCTCGGTCGCGCTGTTGCCCCCGCCGACCACCGCCACCCGCCGGCCGCGGAAGAAGAAGCCATCGCAGGTCGCGCAGGCCGAGACGCCGAACCCCGCGAGCTCCCGCTCCCCCGGGATGCCGAGCCAGCGCGCCTCCGCCCCCGTGGCGATCACCACCGCATCGGCCAGGAACTCATCCCCGCTGTCGCCGCGGCAGCGGAAGGGCCGGGTCGAGAAATCGGCCGCGATCACCACATCCTGGATGATCCTTGCGCCGACATGCTCGGCCTGGGCCCGCATCTGTTCCATCAGCCACGGCCCCTGCACGGCCTGGGCGAAGCCCGGGTAGTTCTCGACGTCGGTGGTGATGGTGAGCTGCCCGCCGGGCCTGAGGCCGGCCACCACCAGAGGGGCGAGCCCGGCGCGCGCGGCATAGATCGCGGCCGTGTAGCCGGCCGGGCCGGCGCCGATGATCAGAAGCTGGGTGCGATGGGTCGTAGGCACGGGCATGTCCAGTTCGCTGTCCGGGTGCGGGGCCCGGTTATTCGGCGCGGCAGGCTCTGCGGCAAGGCTCCTGTCCCCCCTGCGGGGCAGATCACTTGCCCCCGCGGCCATTCGCAATGATATTGCGCCTGGTGGCGCCAGCGCGCAACGACAAGTGGACACCGATGGCCGGCAGGACGCAGCCTGAGCTCGACGCCGTGGACCTGCGCATCCTGGCGGAGCTGCAGGCGAACGGGCGAATCACCAATGTCGAGCTGGCGCGGCGCGTCGGCCTCTCGGCCCCGCCCTGCCTGCGCCGGATGCGCCGGCTGGAGGAGGCGGGGATCATCCGCGGCTACCGCGCCCTGCTCGCCCCGGAACCCTTGGGCTTTGAGGTCACCTTCTTCGCCCTGGTCGGGCTCGAGTCGCAGAAGCAGTCGGCGCTTGACGCCTTCGAGGCCGAGGTCGCCGCCTGGCCCGAGGTGCGGGAGGTGCACATGATCCGCGGCGGGGGGGATTTCCTGCTGCGGCTGGTCGCGCGCGATACCGCCCACGAGAATGCGCTGACCGCCCGGCTGACCGGCATGCCCCTCGTCTCCCGCGTGACCACGCTGCAGACGATCCGCAGCGCCAAGGACGAGGGCGGCGTGCCTATCGGAACATCCTGAGGATCGCGGCCGGGTCCACCTCCTCGAGCCGGGGCGGGGTCCAGCGCGGGGCATTGTCTTTGTCGACCAGCACGGCGCGCACCCCCTCGCGAAAATCGGGATGGTCGTGCACCACCGCAGAGGTCAGGTGGAGCTCCTCGGCCAGGCATTCGGAGAGGGAGAGGCGGGCGCCGCGGCGCAACAGCTCGAGCGAGACGCAGAGGCTGGTGGGCGACATCCGCCGCAGCAGCGCCGCCTGCTCGGCCGCCCAGGGCGTGCCCTCCCGCTCCAGCGCGCGCAGGATCTCGAGCACGCTGGGCTGGGTGAAGCAGCGGGCGATGGCGGCGCGGTGTTCCGCGAAGCTGGCCGGCGGCAGCGGGGCGGCGAAGCGCTCCACCACCGCGGCATCCCCCCCTTCGATCAGCGCCGCGCGCAGCGCCGGCAGCCGTTCGGAGGGGACGAAATGATCGGCAAGCCCCGCATGCACCGCATCGGCCCCGGCCAGCCGCACGCCGGTCAGCGCGATCCAGGCCCCCATCCCCGGCGCCAGCCGCGGCAGAACATAGGAGGTGCCGACATCCGGAAAGAGCGCGATCGCGGTCTCGGGCATGGCAAGCAGGGCCCTCTCGGTGACCACGCGCGGCCCGTTGTGGACCGACAGGCCGATGCCACCCCCCATGCAGACCCCATCGATCAGCGACACCCAGGGCTTGCCGAAGCGGGCGATGCCCTCGTTGACCGCGTATTCCTCCGAGAAGAAGGCCGCCACCGCGGCGCGGTCGCCGGCCAGCGCCGCCTCGCGCACTGCGCGCACATCGCCCCCGGCGCAGAAGGCGCGCCCGCCCGCCCCCTCAAGGATGACGAGGCGCACCGCCGGATCCTCCCGCCAGGCGTCGATGGCGCGCCGGATCTCGCGGATCATGCCGAGGGTGAGGGCATTGAGCGCGCGCGGGCGGTTGAGCAGCAGCCTGCCCGCCTGCCCCTCCCGCGTGGCGATGACCTCCGCTTCGGTCGACATCCGGCCCCCCTCCCCCTCTCGGTCCGCTCGGCCGGGGTTAGCACGCCGGGCCTGCACGGACAGCCCCATCCGTGGTAAGCCTGCCCCTATTGAGGGAGGGATTGCCATGTCCATTGCCGCCACTGCCGCGAAGCGCCGTTCCCTTCTGCTGGGGGCGGCGGGAAGCCTGCTGTTTTCGGGCCGGGTCTGGGCGCAGGCCGCCCCCTCCGGCCCGCATGTGCTGCCGCCGCTGCCCTATCCGCCCAACGCCAATGAGGCCGCGATCGACACCCTGACCATGGAGATCCACCACCAGCGCCACCACGGGGCGCAGGTGGCCGGGCTCAACGCCGCGCTGCAGGGCCAGCCCGAGTTCGCGGCGATGGCGCTCGACGATCTGCTGATGAACCTCTCGCGCGTGCCGCAGAACATCCGCACCGCCGTGCGCAACAACGGCGGCGGCCATGCCAACCACTCCATGTTCTGGGAGATCATGGGCGGCCGCGGCGGCCCGCCCACCGGCCCGGTGGCCGAGGCGATCGCCCGCGACCTGGGCGGTTTCGACAAGTTCCGCCAGGACTTCAACGCGGCGGGGATGAGCGTCTTCGGCTCGGGCTGGGTGTTCGTCACCGTCACCAACAGCGGGCAGCTCGCCATCACCACCCGCCCTGGGCAGGACAGCCCGCTGATGGACGGGCTGCGGGTGCTGATGGGCAACGACGTCTGGGAGCACGCCTACTACCTGCGCTACCAGAACCGCCGCGCCGATTACCTGCAGGCGTGGTGGAACGTCGTGAACTGGGACAAGATCAACGAGCGCTACGCCGCGGCGCTGTCGGGCACGCTGCGGGTCTGAACGGTCCCGGCGCGGGGGTGGCGCCCTGCCGCCCCCGCCCTCGGGCGGCCTGCCCCTTTGCGGATCGGCCCTTCCGCCCCATCCTCCAACGCAGCCGAGGGAGAGAGAGTGAGCGATGGCGAAGTTCGGCCTCAGCCAATCCGTCCGCCGCGTGGAGGACCCGCGCCTGCTGGTGGGTGCGGGGCGCTACACCGACGACATCGCCCTGCCCGGGCAGGCCTATGGCGTGGTGCTGCGCAGCCCGCACGCCCATGCCCGCATCCGCAGCATCGATACCACTGCCGCCCGCGCCATGCCGGGGGTGCTGCTGGTCCTGACCGGGGCGGATCTGGCGGCGGCGGGGGTGGGGGAGCTGCCCTGCACCATCCCGCTCAAGAACCGCGACGGCACGCCGCGGGCCGACACTCCGCGCCTGCCGCTCGCCACCGACAGGGTGCGCCATGTCGGTGACCCGGTGGCCTTCATCGTGGCCGAGACCCTTGAGCAGGCGCGCGATGCGGCCGAGGCGGTGGTCGTCGACTACGAGCCATTGCCGGCCGCCACCGACCTCGCCACCGCCTGGCAGGCCGGCGCGTCGCAGATCTGGCCGCATGCCCCGAACAACATCTGCTTCGACTGGGAGACAGGCGATGCCGCCGCCACAGATGCCGCCTTCGCCGAGGCGGCGCACATCACCCGCCTGACCGTCGTCAACAACCGGGTGGTGGTGGCCAGCATGGAAGGGCGCGCCTGCGCCGCGCAATACGACGCCGGCAGCGGCAAGCTCACCCTCTACTGCGGCACCCAGGGCTCCTGGCTGGTGCGCGATCTGCTCGCCGAGCATGTGCTGAAGGTCCCGCCCGAGACCATCCGCGTCGTCACCCCCGATGTGGGCGGCGGCTTCGGCATGAAGCTCTACCTCTATGCCGAATATGCGCTCTGCGCTCTGGCCGCCCGGCAGCTCGGCCGGCCGGTGAAATGGACGGCCGAGCGCAGCGAAGCCTTCCTCTCGGACACGCATGGGCGGGACAACATCACGCTGGGCGAGCTCGCCCTCGACAAGGAGGGGCGGTTCCTCGCGCTGCGCACGCGCAACTACGCCAATATGGGCGCCTATCTCTCGACCTTCGCGCCCTATATCCCGACCCTCGCCGGGACCAAGGTGCTGGCCAGCGTCTATCGCTTCCGCGCCATCCACGCCCGGGTCATCGGCGTCTTCACCAACACCGTGCCGGTCGATGCCTACCGCGGCGCGGGGCGGCCGGAGTCGAACTATCTCGTAGAGCGGCTGATCGACACCGCGGCGCGGGAGATGGGGATCGACCGCATCGAGCTGCGCCGGCGCAACATGGTGCCGCCCTCGGCCATGCCCTACACGACGCCGGTCGGGCAGCGCTACGACAGCGGCGATTTCCTGACCGTGCTCGAGGCCGCCCTGGCGCGAGCCGACTGGGCCGGCTTCCCGGCACGGCGGGAGGAGGCGGCCCGCCGCGGCAAGCGGCGCGGCATCGGGCTCGCCTATTACCTGGAGGCGACCGGCGGCGCGGCGACCGAGCGGGCGGAAGTGCGCTTCACCGCCGATGGCTTCGCCGAGGTCTGGGTAGGGACCCAATCGACCGGCCAGGGGCATGAGACCGCCTACGCGATGCTGACGAGCCATGAGCTCGGCATCCCGATCGAGAAGATCCGCGTGCGCCAGGGCGATACCGATGAGGTGCCGACCGGCGGGGGCACCGGCGGGGCGCGCAGCCTCTATTCCGAGGGCGCGGCGATCCTGGCCACCACCGCGGCGGTGATCGAGAAGGGCAAGCAGGCGGCGAGCGAGGTGCTGGAGGCGGCGGTGGCCGACATCGAGTTCGAGGCGGGCCGCTTCCGCGTTGCCGGCACCGACCGCGGCATCGACATCCTGGAACTGGCGGCCCGCCAGCGCGCCCGCGCCGCCGCCGGGGAGGCGGCGACGCTGCTCGATGCGGCGGAGGTGGCCAAGATCCCTGCCCATACCTTCCCCAATGGCTGCCACATCGCGGAGGTGGAGGTGGACCCCGAGACGGGGGTGATCGAGATCGTGCGCTATGTCGTGGTGGATGATGTCGGCCATGTGCTGAACCCGCTGATTGTGCGCGGGCAGGTGCATGGCGGCGTGGCGCAGGGCATCGGCCAGGCGGTGCTGGAGCGCGCCGCCTATGACCCCGCTTCGGGCCAGCTGCTGACCGCCTCCTTCATGGACTATGCCCTGCCGCGGGCCGAGGATCTGCCCGCGATCGAGGTCGACCTGATCGAGGTGCCCTGCGAGACCAATCCGCTCGGCGTCAAGGGCGCGGGGGAGGCGGGGGCGGTGGGCAGCCCGCCCGCGGTGATCAACGCCCTGGTCGACGCGTTGGAGGGGCGGCACATCGACATGCCAGCCACCCCCGAGGCGGTCTGGAAAGCGGTGCGCGCGGCGTGAGCACGCTGCTCACCATCCTCTTCGTCTCGGCCCTGGTCGGGACGCTGGTGGTGCTCGGCCTCGGCGTGGCGCAGATGGCGCGGGGCGGCGGGGATGGGCGGCGGTCCAACCGGCTGATGCAGTATCGCGTGCTGTTCCAGGGGCTTGCGGTGCTGCTCTTCCTCGCCCTGCTGCTGCTCGCACGGGGCTGAGCGCTGGAGACGCCGCTCGGCCAGGGGCTGGCGCTGTTGCTGCCCGGGCGGCGGGCGGAGCGGCGCCTGTTCTGGTCGGCCCTGCCGCCGCTGCAGGCCGGCCTGCTGGGGGCTGCCACCCTTGCGGAGGAGGCGCCGCTGCCAGGCGGGCTGTTGCTGGCCGCCGGCGGCTGGGTGTGGGGGGTGCTGCACGCCAACCGGCTGCGCGATGCCGGGCTCTGGCCGCTGCCGGGGTGCCTGACCGGGCCGGTGGCGCTGGCGGCGGCCGTCGCCCTGGCGGCTTGGCTCGGCGCGCTGCTGGGGGCGCCGCCGCAGCGGGGGTTGCCGGGGCTGTGGTGGCAGGTGATGGGTGGGGCGGCGGCGGGGTGGCTCGCCGCGCTGCTGGCCGGGCCCTGTCTGCTCGCCTCCCTGCTCTGCGGAGTGGCCGGGCGGGGGCGGGGCCGGTGACAAGACGGGCCGCCACCAGCCGCGGGGGCGGCCCGGCTTCTGGCCGACTCAGGCCGCGGCGGCGGAGGCCGCGGTCATCTCTGCCGCCACGGCGGCGATGCGCGCACGGATGGCGGGCGGCACCTGCCGGGCCGAGATGGCGCGGGGGAGATGGAGCTCCTCCGCCACATCCTCTGCGGCGCGGGGCCTGCGGTCCGTCACATTGTCGAACTGCGCGGGCTCCGCCGTCTCGAGCCAGGATTCGGCCGGCGTGCCCTCGGCCAGGATCAGGGCGTGGCGGTCGAGTTCGATGTGGTAGTAGGGGAAGACATAGGGCACCGAATCGTCCTGCCGGATGGTGGTGCCGTTGACCAGCGCGATGGCGTTGACCAGCACGCCGTCGATGCAGAGGGCGTGGCCGGGGGAGAGGAGCAGGTCGCGCCGCGGCAGCCCATGGCCCAGGGCACCGGCCGAGATCCGCACGGGCAGCACGCGCAGCGGGTCGCTGAAGCGCCGCGCGATGGTCTGGCGGCCGACCCAGCGCACCGGCATGGCTGGACCATCGGCGGTCAGCACCAAGTCACCGGGCCGGAGGGAATCGACCGGCACCTCTCCCTGCGGCGTGGCGATCAGGGTGCCGGGGAAGAAGCAGACGACGCTGTAGGAGGGGGTGGTCGCGCTATAGGTGGTGCTGCCCCCGGGGACGGAGGCGGTGACGGTGAAGGTGGTGCCGTTCGGCTTGCCGTTGAGGAAGGCCACACCGGCCGAGTTGAGCGTCGTGCTCCAGTCCTTCAAGTGAGTCAGGTTCTGGCTGAAGCTGAAGCTTTGGGTATGCGTCGTGGAGTCGGAGGCGGTCACGGTGATCGCCACCGTGCCACCGGTCATCCCAGAACCGCTGAACAAGCCCGACATCGTCAGGTTCGTCTCGCTCGACCTGTCCCAATCGCCGTCCGTCGCGAAGGCTGGGGTAGAGATGCTTATGCCGGTCACAGGCATGGGTTTTCTCCGTCAGCTGTTAATGAGTATGCCGACACAGCCCTTCGCTGTTGAGAACATGTTTCGGCGCGAGGAGAGGTGTGATCTCCCGCCTGGCCGCCAGCCCTGCATGGCCTGCCCTTCCCAGGCGCTGACGTCGCGGCCGCTGCGACCCGCTGGCGATCCGGGCCGGTGTGGGCTTGGGCTCGGGCGAGTGCTCTGGCCGCATCGCCGCAGGCGGCTATAAGCCTGACCTGATGCCCGGCGAAGACGACGAAAACGCCTTGCGCAGAGGAGCACGCAAGCCTTGCTGAGCGCGGCCGATCATGCCGCGGCAGGTGCCAAGGCTTGGGCGGCAGGCGATGTGTCCCGCGCGCTGGACCATTTCCGCGCCGCGCATGACCTTGCGCCGGAATACCTGCCCTATCGGCTCGATCTGGCCTCCGCTCTGCTCGATCTCGGGCGGCTGAAGGAGGCCGAGCCGCACATTCTGCATGCCGCCGCGATCGATGCGACCGGGGTGCGCGTGCTGTACCTTCGCGGGCGCCTGGCCCACGCTCGGGGGGATGCCCAGGCGGCGCTCAACTGCCTTGAGCAGGCGGTGGCGGCAGCCCCGGATCAGCCTTGGCCGCGAGTCGCGTTGGGGGCAGCCCTGGCCGCACTCGGCCGGCCAGAGGCGGCGGAGCGCGCTTGGCGCGAGGCGGAAGCGCTGGCGCCAGGGGATGCATGGCTGGCTGCCAAGCTGGCCGATCTCCGGGCGAGCCTCCGGCCCGCTGGCCGCGCCCGCCCTCCCCTTCCGCCCGAGGCGGAAGCCCGGCGGAAGGCCGCCCATGCGGCCTCCTACACGGGTGATGGCGCCCGCGCCATTGCGGAAATGGACGCCGCCCTGGCCCTCGCGCCCCAGCATCCGGAACTTTTGTACGAACGCGGCAGGTTGCTGCTCGGCCTTGGACGGGTGGAGGAGGCCGAGCAGTCCTTCAGGGCGGCGGAGGCAGCGGCCCCCGACCTCGCGCCGGCGATCCTCGGCCTTGCCCAGATCGACCAGCGGCGCGGCCAGCGGGAGGCGGCCATCGCCCGGCTCCAGGCGGCCCTCGCCGCCGGGAACAGGGATGTGCGCATCGCCCTCGAACTCGGGCGCTGCCAGCGGGAGGCCGGCGATCTCGACGCTGCACGAGCGGCCCTGGCCCTGGCGCGGGAGATCGATCCGCGCAACTGCTGGCCCCTCATCGGCCTTGCGGAAGTGGCCGAGAAGGCCGGCGATGTCACGGAGGCGCTGCGCCTGCTCGAGGAGGCGGCAGCACTCGGGCCCGACAACCCGATTCCGCGCATTCGGCGGGTCGAGCTGCTGCTCGGACAAAGGGAGGAGCGGGCGGCCGCTGCCGCCTGCGCGGCCGCTCTTGAGCAGTTTCCGGAGGACCCGCATCTCAACCGTCTCGGCGCCAGAGTCGCGCTGGCGCGCGGGGAGATCACGGCGGCGGCGGCGCGGCTTGGCCGGGCCTTGGCCGGCGGGCTCCGGCTGCCCGATCTCGTCGTCGATGTCGCCCGCGCGCTGATCGAGGCGGGCGAGACGGAGCAAGCCCTGGCCCTGGCCGAGGCGGCGACACCCGAAGCCCGGGTCTGGATCGCTCGCGCGGCGCGCTCGGCAGGGCAGGAGGAGGCGGCGCAGAGCCTGCTCGAGCAAGCCCTGGCCGCCGCGGCGGGGGATCGGCGCGTCCTGCTCGCCGCCGCGCCCGAGCTTGCGGCCCAGGGCCGGCCGGAGCAGGCGATCGAGCTGCTGGAGGCGGCGCTGCGCGGCAATGACCGCGATGCCGAGCTCTGGCTTGCCCTCGGCCGCGCCCGCCGCGCCGCCGCGGGCGGTCCGAGCAGGCGCGCGCTCGAGGCCTTCCTGCGCGCTGCCGAACTGGATGGTGCCGGCGCTCCGCCCCTTCTGGAAGCGGCGCGGGAGCAGCGGGAGCTCGGCGATCCCGCGGCGGCGGAGAGGCTCCTGCAGCGGGCGCTGGCCATCGCCCCCGAGGCGCTCGGCACGCTGGGTGCGGCGGTCGAGCTGCTCCGCCAGACAGGGCAGGACGAGGAGGCGCTGGCGGTCGCGGAGCGCATCCGCACGGCCCACCCCGAAGCGATCTGGGCGCTGGATCACGCCGTGCAGATCCTGATCCGGCTTGGTCGACCCGACGACGCCCTGGCGCTGCTCAAGCAGGCAGAAGCGGCGCCTGGTGCTCCCGGCGCGGCCCTGGCCGCCCGGCGCGCGAGGCTGCTGGTCAGCCGCGGCGACCCCGCCGCCGCCAAGCTGCTGGAGGAGGCGCGCCAAGCCTGGCCTGACGATCCGGAGCTGTGGTGGGCGCAGCTCGAACACTGGGTGCTGCATGGCGCCGTCGCCGAGGCGAGCGCGGCCCTCGCCGCGCCGCCGCGCTTTGCCGGCGCCGATCCCGGGCGGCTCGCCGCGCTGCGCGCCCGCCTCGCGGATGCGGAATGGCGGCTGGAGGCGGCGGCCGAGCATCTGGAGGTTGCCCTGCAGGCCAAGCCGCGGGATGCGGCGCTGCTCGAACGCCTCGCGCGCATCCGGCTGCTGCTCGCCGAGCCCGCGGCGGCGCAGGCCGATCTGGCCGCCCGCAATGCGGTGCTGATGCCCTCCTGGCGCGCCAGGGGCTACACCCCGCGCGGCCTGAGCAGCCTGACCGGCCAGCTGGTCAACGAATATCTGCTCGCCCCCGATCTTCTCGCCGCGCTGCGCGGGCTTAAGGGGCTGCCGCCGGCTGAGCGCATCGCCCCGCTGCGCCGCCTGCTCCGCGAGGCGCCGGAGCATATCGCGCCTGCCCTCGCTCTGCTGCTCGCGCTGCGGCAGGCCGGGCTGTTGCGCAGCAGCCCGGCCGAGGCACCCGGCGGCTCGCCCATTCCCTGGCGGATCTCCCAGTTCTGGCACGATCCCCTGCCGCCGCCGGATGTCGAGCCCCTGCTGCGGAGCTGGCCCAACCTCAACCCCGGTTTCGCCTATGTCCGCTTCGACCGCTTCTCGGCCGTCGACTACCTGCGCGCCCATTACCCGCCCGAGGTGTGGCAGGCCTTCCACCGGGCCGAGCACGCAGCGGCCAAGGCTGACCTGTTTCGCCTGGCGGTGCTGGCGCGGGAGGGGGGCGTCTATGCCGATGCCGATGACCGCTGCGTGGCCGCGCTCGGCTCGCTCCTCGCCCCCGGCGTCGAGAGCGTCTTCTATCAGGAGGAGCTCGCCTCGGTCGCCAACAGCTTCTTCGCCATCGTGCCCGGCCATCCGGTGCTGCGGGCGGCGCTCGATCAGGCGGTGGCGGCGGTCAACCGCGGGGATCGCAGCACGCCCTGGCTCGAGACCGGCCCCGGGCTGCTCTCGCGCTGCTTCGCCGCCTGGCTCGCGGAAGGGACGGAGGAGGAGATGCGGGCGCGCCTCTCCCGCTGCCTGGTGCC
Organism: Rhodovarius sp.; assembly: GCA_025057055.1. Classification (GTDB taxonomy): domain Bacteria; phylum Pseudomonadota; class Alphaproteobacteria; order Acetobacterales; family Acetobacteraceae; genus Rhodovarius. The sequence goes on from JANWYF010000130.1 coordinate 35,722, forward strand.
GAGCCACTTCGACATCCGCCGCGTGGTCGCCATCGGTTGCGTGGCGGCCTACAAATCCGGCCTGCGCAACTGGCAGCACCCCGGGCGGCGGGCCGCGGCCTTCCGCATCAGCCCGGAGAGCCGGGCGCTGCTTCGCCTGCCGGAGGAGGCGGAGGCGGCCCCCTCCCGCTCAGCCCCCGCCCTCAGATCTTGAGATAGGCGTATCCCTCATGCTGCAGGGCCGCGATGCGGCCGACGCCGGAGGGCACCACATCCTCCTCGCTCGCGTCATAGAGCTGCGAGAGGGGGATGTTGCCGCGCGTGAGGGTGATGCGGCAGATCTCGAACTTGACCCCGGCGAGCTTGAGTTCATCCACCGCGGCGGCGATCTGCGGATCATTGCGCGCGGCAAAACGCAGAAGATTGATGCCGGGGCCGTGCATCACCACCTTGAGGTCGAACTGCCCGGGGGTGAGCACCGTCAGGTGGTTGGCCACATTGGTCAGCATCTGGCGGTAGTAGGAGAACTCCTCCCCGCCGGGCTGGTTGAGGTGATAGACGATTTTGGCGCGCGGTGACGACTGAGCGCCGGCGGCGAGGGGCACGGCGGCCCCTATGCCGGCCAGGGCGGCCAGACCGCGACGCCGGCCCATCCGGTTCTTCTGCACCACCTTCTCCTCCCTCTCTCGCGGGGCGGCATGTGCCGCCCCTTGCCTGTGGGCCCGGCGGTGGCCGCGGTGTTATTGCGGCTCCGCCGTGCCGGATTCGGAACCAGGCCGCACGAATTGGCGGCTGTCCATGGTGATGGTGACGGGCCGGCCGCGGCGGCAGTTGCTCATGCAGGCCTCATTCGGCGTATCGGGCCGTGCCTCGAGCACGAAGCCGTCTCGGTTGGGCATTTGCACGCGCGGCAGGCTGTCGCGGTCCATCACCTCCTCCTCGCCGATCAGCTCGTTGAGGTAGAGGACATAGGCGGTGATGGCGTAGTATTCGTCGTTGCTCAGGCTCTGCGGCGCGGCATAGGGCATGGCGCGGCGGATATAGTCGAAGACCGCCGGCGCGTGCTGCCAGAAGGAGCCGACGGTCCGGCGCGGCGCATCGGTGGTGAGGCTCCCGCGCCCGCCCATCAGCGCCGGCCAGCGGTCGATCCCCTCGCCGAAATCGCCGTGGCAGGAGGCGCAGTGCTGGAGGTAGAGCTCCTCTCCCTCCTTGGCGGTGCCGCGGCCCGGCGGCAGGTTGTGGCCATCGCCGCGCACCGCGATGTCCCAGCCTCTGATCTCCTCCGCCGTGGCGGGCCGGCCGATGCCGGGCAGGGCGGCAGGCAGGGCGATGTCGGCCGGGGCGGGCCAGGGCACATCGACCCGCGTGCGCTCTCCGGGCGGGGCTTCGAAGGGGCGGTAGAGGGAGGCGACATCGCGGGTCTGCGCGAGCGCAAGCCCGCCCAGCACCAAGAGACCGCCTGCGGCCAGGACGAAGCTACGCATCGATCTGGACATTCACCACCGTCCCATCGGGCTCGACCAGCCAAGTGTGGATGGAGTTCTTGTGGTAGATGCTCTCCACGCCGCGGGCGGCGCGCAGAGCCGTGATGGTGGGCTGCACCCGCCCCGTCTCGTCCATCGCGCGCGATTGCAGGAAGGCGGTCTGCCCCTCGCGCCATTCCCAGGGGATGCGGAAGCGGGTGAGCGCCATCGGCAACACCGGCTCCTGCAGGGTGGCGGTGCGCCAGTTATCGCCGCCGTCCACGCTCACATCCACCCGCGTGATCCGCCCGGCGCCGGACCAGGCAAGCCCCTGGATCTCGACGAAGCCGGGCCTGCCATGCAGCGGCTTTTCCGGGCAGGGGTAGGTGATGACGCTGTTGACCTCGTTGACGAAGGTGAATTGGCGCGACAGCCCGTCGGGCATCAGGTCGGTGTAGGTGCGCGTCTCCCAGCGGGTGAACCAGGGCCGGTCGCCCAC
>JANWYF010000188.1 GCA_025057055.1 Rhodovarius sp.
TCGAAGATGTCGGCCACCACCCCGGCCTCGACCCGGCTTTCGGTGCGCAGCGCCTTGCCGGTCTCGAGCGCGATCAGGCGCGCGAGCTCCTCCTGATGCTCCTTGAGGATGGCAGCGCAGGCATGCACCAGCGCTCCGCGCTTGCGCGCGGGCATCCTGGCCCATTCCTTCTGCGCGCGCGCGGCATGGGCGACCGCGACCTCGACATCGGCGGCATCACCCTCCGCGGCTTCGGCGATCGTCTCACCGGTCGCGGGATTGACCACCGGAAAGCGCCGGCCGGAGACGGCCGGCACATAGCGGCCGCCGATGAAATGCAAGCCAGAGAGGGCCTTCGCGAGGGCGAAGCAGTCGGTCGTGGGGGCGTGGGGGGTAGGGTGGGTGGCCTCGAGCATGGCGGCATCTCCTCCGAGGCCTGGACAATGCCCGCGAAGCGCCGCCGCGTCACCCCCGCTGGGCGAGGGCCGTGAGCTCCGCCCGCAACTCCGGGATGCCAAGGCCGGTCGTGCTGCTGGTGACCAGCACCAGGGGATGGGCCGCGGTATGCCGGCGGGCGAGCGCCGCTGCCTCCTCCTGCCGCTTGGCCAGCCACCAGGGCTTGGCGCCATCGGCCTTGGTCAGCACGATCTGGAAGGGCACCGCGGCCTTCTCGAGCAGCTCCATCACGGCACGGTCGGAGGGCTTGGTCTCGATCCGCGCATCGAGCAGCAGCAGCACCCGCCGCAGATGGGGCCGGCCGCGCAGATAGTCGAAGATCAGCCCCTGCCAGTCCTCCTTCACGCTCTTCGGCGCCTGGGCGTAGCCATAGCCCGGCATGTCCACCAGGCAGAGTCGCCGGTCGAGGTCGAAGAAGTTGAGCTGGCGCGTCCGCCCCGGTGTGCGCGACACCCGGGCAAGCCCCGCCTGCCCGACCAGCGCATTCAACAAGGAGGATTTGCCGACATTGGACCGCCCGCAGAGCGCCACCTCTGGCAGGCCGGGCGGGGGCAGTTGGTCCAGGCGCTGGGCGGCATGGACGAAGCGGCAGGGGCGGGCGAAGAGCTGCCGCCCGGCCTCGATCAGGGCGGCCCGTTCCGCGGGATCGCGCGCCTCGGGCAGCCCCGGTGGCAGGGCGGGGTCCTTCACTTCCGCGGCGTCAGCGCCCCGTGTTTGCGCATGATGTACCATTGCTGGGCCACCGACAGCACATTGTTCCAGGCCCAGTAGATGATGAGCCCGGCCGGGAAGGATGCCAGCATGAAGGTGAAGAGGACCGGCATCCAGGCAAAGATCTTCTGCTGGATGGGATCCGGCGGCGTCGGGTTGACCTTGAACTGGATCCACATCGTGATCCCCATGATGATCGCCCAGGCCGGCAGGTGGAGAAAGCCCGGCGGTTCCCACGGGATCAGGCCGAACAGATTGAACAGGTTGGTCGGATCCGGCGCCGAGAGGTCCTGGATCCAGCCGAAGAAGGGCGCGTGGCGCATCTCGATGGTGACGAAGAGCACCTTGTAGAGCGCGAAGAAGACAGGGATCTGCAGCAGGATGGGCAGACATCCCGAGGCAGGGTTGATCTTCTCCGCCTTGTAGATCGCCATCAGCTCCCGCTGCAGCGCGGCGGGATCATCCTTGTAGCGTTCGCGAAGTTCCTGGATCTTCGGCGTCAGCTGCTTCATCTTCCCCATCGAGACATAGGCCCGGTTGGCCAGCGGGTAGAAGATGATCTTCAGGATCAGCGTGAAGACCAGGATCGCCACGCCGAAATTGCCGGTCAGCAGGAACAGCCAATCGAGGGCGTAGAAGAAGGGCTTGGTGATCCAGTAGAACCAGCCGAAATCGATGCCCTTGTCGAAATCGACGATGCCAAGCCGCGTGCGGTAGTCGTCCAGCAGCCGCACCTCCTTCGCCCCGGCGAAGAGGCGGGTGGACAGCCGCCCGACCTCCCCAGCCGGGATGGTCTGGGCCGCCGATGGCGCGACATCGACCTGCCAGCGGTCCACCCCGCCATCGGCGATGTGGCGGAAGCTGTGGGTCAGCCGCGCCTGCGGATCCTGGGGCATCAGGGCGGTCAGCCAGTATTTGTCGGTGAAGCCGGCCCAGCCCTGCGCATCCTGCTGCTGGAAGGCGGGGCCGCGGCTGCGCTGCGCCTCGGTCTTGCCGTCGCTGTAGGTCACTTCGACCAGCCGGCCGTTCAGCACGCCGACATAGCCCTCATGCAGGATGAAGAAGCCGAGGACCTCCGGCGTGCGCTCGCGCCGCACCCGCGCCCAGGGCAGGACCGCAACCGCTTCGGCGCTGCGGTTGTGCACCCGCTGGTCGACCGAGAACATGTAGTTCTCATCGAGGCTTACGATCACCTCGAACAGCACGCCCGCCCCGTTGTCCCAGGTGAAGGTGACCGGCCGGCCGGGCGCGAGCGGCCCGCCTGCGACACTCCAGTCGGTCTCCCCGTCGGGAACGCGGGTCCGGCCATCGGCTGCGGTCCAGCCCCATTGCGCGAAATAGCCGGCCGGGCTGCCGCGCGGGTGGAAGAGGCGCACCAGCGGGCTGTCGGGGCGCGTCGTCTCGCGGTAGTCGCGCAGCACCAGCTCATCGAACATCAGCCCGCGGGCCGAGATCGTCCCGCTCACCCGCCCGTTGTCGATCGCCACGCGCGGCGCCGGCGGGCGGGCGGGGGCGGCGGCGGTCAGAGCCTCCCCCGGCAGGGCGGCAGGGGCGGGCACGGGCGCGGCGGGCAGCGGCGCGCCATCGGCCGTGGTCTGCTCCGGCACCGGGCGTTGGGTCGGCGGCGGGGCCTGGGTGCGGTTCCAGACGTCGAAGATCAGCAGGATG
>JANWYF010000239.1 GCA_025057055.1 Rhodovarius sp.
AACGGTGCGCGCGGCGCCCTGGTGGCGCGGGTGCAGGAAGGCGGGCCCGCTGCCGCTGCGGGCATCCGCAGCGGTGATGTGGTGCTGCGCTTCAACAACCAGGAGGTGCGGGAGATGCGCAACCTGCCCCGCCTCGTGGCCGATACGCCGGTGGGTGCCCAGGTGCCGGTGGTGCTTTGGCGCGACGGGCAGGAGGTGACGGTGATGGTCACCCTGGGCGAACTCCCCCCCGAGCCGCAGCTCGCGGCAGCGCAGCCGAATGCTCCGCAGCCCGGCCGCCCGGTTGAGGTGGCGGGCCTTGGCCTGCGCCTCGCGCCCCTCACCCCGGAGCTGCGCGACCGTTTCCGCCTCCGCCCCGACCAGAGGGGCGTGGTGGTGGTGGAGGTCGCGCCCGGCGGCCCGGCGGCCGAACGTGACCTTCGCCCAGGCGATGTCATCCTGGAGGTGCAGCAGGAGCGGGTCTCCACGCCACAGGAGGTGATCCAGCGGGTCGAACAGCTGCGCCGTCAGGGGCGGGGTACCGCCTTGTTCCTGGTCGAAAACCAGAACGGCCAGCGGTTCGTTCCGCTGCGTCTCGCGGCACGCTAGCCCGACTCTTCGCCTTCCGCGGATGAGATGTCCGGATTGGGCGGGTGGCGCCCTTGCCGCGGCGCTGGGCGCGGCTGTCGTCCTCGCCGTCTTCGGCCCGCATATCCTTCCGCCCGGCCATACCGGGTGGATGCTTTCGGGGCAGATCGGGCCGGATCCCGTCCAGTATTGGCTTGGCTACACCTATTTTCGCCGCAGCCCCTGGATGTGGCCGCCAGGCCTCAATCCGGACTGGGGGCTCGAGATCTCCTCGTCTATTTTCTACTCGGACTCCATTCCGCTTCTTGCCTTCATTTTCAAGGCGCTGCGGTCGGTGGTGGAGGTGCCGCAGTATTGGGGGCTGTGGCTCGTCGGCTGTGGGGCGCTCCAGGGCCTGGTCGGCTGGTATCTCCTTGGCCTCGCGACTCCTCATCCCTGGCCTAGGCTCGCACTGGCACTGCTGCTGGTGCTGCAGCCCATTCTGCTCAATCGCCTGGGGGGGCATTTCGCCCTCGGCGGGCAATTTCTGTTGCTGATCGGGCTGTGGCTGTATCTGCGCCGCTGGACCGACCCCCCACCGGAGCCGTGGCGGCGCCTGGCTGCCTGGTGCGCGCTGCTGCTCGCAGCCTCCCTCGTGCACTCCTATCTGCTGCCCATGGTTGCGGGCCTGTGGGGGGCCGATTGGCTCGCGCGCTTCATCCAACGGGCGGGCCGCGGGCGCCTCGCCCTGGCCATCGAGCTTGCGGCGGTTCCCGGGGCCGGGCTGTTCGGGTTGTGGTGCGCCGGATTCTTCGTGCTGCGTGGCGGGTTCGGCGGCACCTGGGGCGGATATGGGCAGATGCAGCTCGATCTGCTGGCTCCCATCAACCCCAGCATTTGGGGCTGGCTGTTGCCCCGCCTGCCCGAGCCCGATCATCTCGAGGTCGGGCACTCCTATCTTGGCCTGGGCGCAATCCTGCTGGTCGCTGTCGGCATCAGCCTCGCCCGCCGTGAGCTCAAGGAACTTCTGCGACGGCATTGGCCCCTCTTGCTGGCGCTGGCCGCCATGCTGCTGGTGGCCATCACCCATCGCGTCTCCATAGCTGGGTATGTTCTGGAGCTGTTCAGGCTGCCCGAGCCGATCCAGCGTCTGGCCGATGCTCTGCGGGCGTCTGAGCGGTTCCTCTGGCCCACGACCTATGCCGCCATCGTCGGTGCCGCGATATTTCTCGTCCGGCGCTGGGGCGCGCGGCGCGCGGGGTGGGTCTTGTCACTGCTCGTCCTCGTGCAGCTGGTCGATCTGCAGCCGGGCTTTGCCAGGCTCCGCTGGTTTTTTACTCCGCCGCCCTCGCCCGTGGTGCCGTTGCGCCTGCATGATCCGTTCTGGGCCGAGGCGGCGCGGCATTACGACAGGATCCGCCTGGTCCCCACCGGCATGCAGGCCAATTGGTGGGAGGAGGTGGCGGTGATGGCCGCGACCTACGGGCGACCGACCGATGCTGTCTACCTGGCGCGGCTCGATCCGGCGCGCGTCGCCCAGCGCAATGCGCAAACCGCCGCGGAGCTGGGCAGCGGGGCCTATGAGCCCGGTAGCCTCTATGTCCTGGGGGATGAGGGCGCGCTGGCGTTGGCGCGGGCGAGCCACGACCCGGCGCGGGATCTGCTGGCCGAGTTCAATCTGGTCTGGGTGTTGGCCCCCGGCTGGCACCAGCGGGATAGAAGCGCCCGTTGACGCCGATGCTCATGCCGGCGCAGATCGTCTCATGTCGAACGCCGTTGCGCTGCGCGACCTGGTGGCGGTGGCGCCCAACCTCCATCTGCGATGGTCCGGTGTCACCGCGACCATCCTGTCCCTGGTGCCGCTACAGGCGAGGGAGATAGCGATAGCGGCCACCGGCGTCGGGTTGCCCGGCGGCATACCGCGCTTTCCCCTCATCCAGCTGCTGACGCAGGGATGGAGCCGGCCGCCGGGGCGGCCCTTTCGCATCTGGCACGCCCGCCGCAATGACGAGATGCTGGTCGGCATCCTGCTGCGCGATCTGCTGCGGCAGCCGTGGAAACTCGTCTTCACCTCCGATGCGCAGCGGCGTCACACCGGCTGGACTCGCTTTCTGCTCGACCGGATGGACGGCTTGATCTGCACCTCGCCCGGGGGCTGTGCCTGCCTCGACCGGCCGGCCGCCCTGGTGCCGCACGGCGTCGACACCGCCCGCTTTCGGCCGGCCGAGGATCGCGCTGCGGAATGGGCCGCCTCCGGCCTTCCCGGGCGCCGCGGCATCGGCGTCTTCGGCCGCATCAGGGCGAGCAAGGGCACGGATCTGTTCGTGGAGGCGATGATCCGCCTCTTGCCCAGATATCCGGACGTGACGGCGGTGGTGACCGGGCTGGCCACGCCCAAGGAGCGCGATTTTCTGGAGGCCCTCCAACGGAAGGTCCGGCAAGCGGGGCTTGAGGAGCGTATCCGCTTCCTCGGCGAATGTCCGCCGGAGGAGATGCCGCTGTGGTTCCGCCGCGTCTCCGTGCTGGTCGCCCCCCAGCGCATCGAGGGTTTCGGCCTCACTCCGCTCGAGGCGATGGCCTCCGGCACCGCCGTGGTGGCGACCCGGACCGGAGCGGCCCCCGTGCTGATCCTGGATGGCAAGACCGGACGGCTGGTTCCGCCCAATGACCTCGAGGCGCTGGTCGCTGCCATCGATCCGCTGCTCGCCGACCCCGACCTCGCCGAGAGGATGGGGCGTGCCGGGCGGGAACATGTCTGCGCGCATCACGACATCGCGCGCGAAGTGGCAGGCCTTGCCGCGGTCTATGAGGCGCTGTGGGCCGGCGAGCAGGTCAGCCGAGTTCGAAGCTCGTGATGCCGAACACCCGTTCGCGCGAGATAGGCGGCGGATTGCCGCGATACATCCGGGCGGTCTCGAAGACCTTGACCATGCCTGCCTCGCGCGCCAGCGCCACGGCCGCGGCGTGGTCTTCCGGCACATCGAGGATCACGGGACCCGGCCCCGCCGCCGCAGCCAGACCCGCCAGGAGGCGGCGGGCCGCAGCCGCATCATCGGCAAAGAGCGGTCCGATCTTCCACCCCTCCCGGCAGGGGCGGATCACGCCATAGCCCTTGAGACCCGGCACGGCCAGGGCGATATGGCCTGGCGTTTTGATCCAGCCCTCGAGGAAGCGCGGCCGTGCCACACCGAAACAGGCTGCATCATAGGCGAGCAGTTCCTCGAAAGGGAGGCTCGATGCCGGCACGAGGCCTGCATCGGGCGGCGGCAGGCGCGGCATTACCGCTTGGTAGCGCGCGTTGTTCCAGGCCAGATCAAAGCCTGACCGGCGATAGTTGTCTTGCTGCGCCACTACGCCGTCGAGGCCGATGACACGCTCCGCCAGCCGCTGCATGGCCGCCTGCCAGACCGCCCAGCCGTAGCCGCGCCCGCGGAAGGGCGGATCGACGATGTAAAAGCCTATGAAACCAAAGTTTTCCCCGTAAGTCACGGCGGAGATGCAAGCCACCATGCGGCCGTCTTCCTCGGCCATCAGGAAGCCGTCCGGGTCCTGCGCCAGGAAGGCCTCGGCATCGGCCAGGCCGGGGTTCCACCCCTCCCGGGCCGCCCAGGCTACGGCTGTGGCGACCTGCTCAGGATTCATGCGACGAATGACGGGCATGGCCCTGGTTAGCATGTAACCGTGCTTGGCGCAGCCGGCGGCGCACCCCATCATGGGTTTATGGCCCTCGCCCTTTCCCCCGCCGGCCCGACCCCTGATCCGACCTTCCAGGAGCTGGTCGCGGCGCGTCCCTGGCTCATGATGGATCCGCTGGCTGGGTTGCTGGCGGAGGAGGTCCCTCTCGTCCGCATCGCTGCAGCGGTCGGGACTCCGGCCTGGGTCTATTCCGCCACCACCTTGCGCGAACGGACGCGCGAACTGCGCCGCGCCTTGGCTGAGGCAGGGTTGCGCGCCAAGCTGCACTTCGCCGTCAAGGCCAACCCCAATCTTGCCGTGCTGTCCCTGCTCGCCGCCGAAGGCTGCGGGGCCGATGTGGTCAGTGAAGGGGAGCTGCGTGCCACGCGGGCGGCCGGCATCCCCGCGGGCGACATCGTCTTCTCCGGCGTCGGCAAGACGCCGCGCGAACTCACCCTCGCACTGGCGGAAGGGATCGGGCAGATCAACCTCGAGAGCGTGGAGGAGGCGGAGGTCCTCTCCGGCATCGCGGCCTCGCTCGGCCGTCAGGTGCCCGTTGCCCTCCGCGTCAATCCCGATGTCGATCCCCGCACGCACGCCAAGATCACGACGGGCCGCAGCGAGAACAAGTTCGGTGTCGACATCGCTCTCGCACCCGAGGCTTACGCGAAGCTCGCCAGCCTGCCCGGGCTGACACCTGTCGGTCTGGCCGTGCACATCGGCAGCCAGATCACGAGCGGGGTGGCCGCCTTCCAGGCCGCCTATCGGCGCCTGGGTGAGTTGGTGGTGCTGCTGCGTGCGAAGGGCCTGCCCGTCCAGCGCGTCGATTGCGGTGGCGGCCTCGGCATCTCCTATCGTGACGAAGCGCCGGCCTCGGCGGCGGCGCTGGCCGGAGCGATCCGGGCGGGGCTCGGCCGGCTCGATGTGGAGATCATGGTCGAGCCCGGGCGCTGGATTGCAGGGCCCGCCGGGCTGCTGCTGGCGGCGGTGGTGCTGCAAAAGCAGGGCCTTCAGCGGCGCTTCGTCGTCCTCGATGCGGGGATGAACGACCTGGCCAGACCAGCGATGTATGACGCCTGGCACGGCATTCTGCCGGTTGCGCCGTCACACTTCACCGCACCCGTCTCTCCGGCGGATGTGGTCGGCCCGGTCTGTGAGAGTTCGGACACTTTCGCCCGCAACCGTGCGCTGCCTCAGCTCGCCCCGGGCAGCCTGGTCGTGCTGCTGGATGCCGGGGCCTATGGCGTTTCCATGTCCTCGACTTACAACGCTCGGCCCCTGGCGCCGGAGGTTCTGGTGGAGGGCGCCCGTTTCGCGGTGGTACGGGAACGGCAGGGCTATGACGCGCTGCTGTCCGGGCAGCATGTGCCGCCATGGGTGAACAGGTCATGACCCCCGCCCGCCTGTCGCGTCGTCGCCGTCTCGCGCGGCTGGTTCTGCTGTGGGAGCGGCTCTGGCCCAGCCTCTGGCCCGTCCTCGGCGTCAGCGGCCTCTTCCTGCTCCTTGCGCTGCTCGGCCTTCCAGCGCTGCTGCCGCCGTGGCTGCATGTGACGGTGCTGGCGGCCTTCGCCCTCGCGCTCGCGGCCGTTCTCCACCGCGCGCTGCGCGAGTGGCGCCTGCCCACCGCTGCGGAGGCCGAACGGCGCCTCGAGCTGGCCTCAGGCCTGGCCCATCAACCCTTGGCCGCGCTGCGCGACCGCCCTGCCGGTTCCGATGCCGTCGCGGCGGCACTCTGGCGCGTTCATCAGATGCGCATGGCCGGC
>JANWYF010000108.1 GCA_025057055.1 Rhodovarius sp.
GGCATCGCCGATCCAGCAGAAGACGGGCCCCTGACGGTGCAGCGCCCGCCAGGCGGCGGCGGTGATCTCGGGCCCGATGCCGGCGGGTTCGCCGAGAGTGAGCACCAGGGTCATGAGGGGTAGGCGGCAGCTTCGGCCATCCGCGGCAAGATGGCGGCAAGCGCCGGCTTTGCCTATGCCCCGCGCCCCCGGTCGCCAAGGATTGGCCGCGCCGAGGCGCAGGACGGGCCGATCCGCCGCCCGCCGCAGCCGGATCGGCCAAGCCGCGTGCATGAGCAGCGCCGCCGCCGACGCGCCGCAGGCCTGCAGCGGGCCGACCAGGGCAGGCGCAGGGCTGCCCTTCAGACGTCCGATCCGCTGCTCTGCTGCGCCGGGGCGGGGGAGGGTGGGCCATGCTCGGCCCGGCTCACCTCCCATCGAACAGTGCGACTGGCGCCTGCAGCGGTGCAGCACCGGCTTCCGCCAGGGCGATCGCGGGGGGGGGCGGTATGCCGGCCCGGGGCAAGCGGCCCGGCAGGGCCTGCCTGGCCTCTTCCATGCGCAGCCGCCCCGACGCCCACTGCCCATCCGGCCAAGGCTGCCGGGGCGAAGGTCCGGGGCCGGCCTGAACGCGGAAGGGATGCGGACCGGCACGGGGGCGGGGACCTCGCTCCCGTCCCAGGCCGGAACCGCGCGCCGGGCGGTGTCGTGCTGCGGCAGAGGAGCAGCGGCCATGCCGGCAGAAGGCGGCTCGCCCAGGGTGAGCACGACCTCAACCGCCACCGCGGCATCCCCGGCGTGCTGCCGGCTGCGGGAAGCCCCGGCCCTGCCGCCTGAGGGCAGGGCGAGGCGCCTATGCCGGCGCCCCGGTCCCTCAGCCGCTGGCGGCAGCGACAGCGGAGGGAGCAGCAGGAGCAGGAGCCGGCGGCGCAGCAGCCTGGCCCCCGCCGGCCTGGGGCGGCGCCCCGCCCGGCCGCTTTGCCGCCAGCCGAGGCAGATGGCGCCCCGCGGCCTCGCCCGGGCCATGCCGGCCCGCCGGGGGCGGGGCAGAGGCGCGCGCCCTCAGTTGATCGGAGGAGCCGGCACGGCCGGCGCGGCCGGGGCCGGGGGCGGAGCATCGAGCAGCGAGCGCTGCTGGGCGCGGCCGCGATCGATCACCGCCAGGGCGAGGGAGAGGACAAAGAAGGCGGTGGCCAGGATGGCGGTGGTGCGGGTCAGCAGATTGGCGGTGCCCCGCCCGCTCATGAAGGCTCCAATCCCCTGCGAGCTGCCGATGCCAAGCCCGCCCCCTTCGCTGCGCTGGACCAGGATGACCCCGATCAGCGCCAGGGTGACGAACAGGTGCAGGACGATGAGGAGGGTCGACATCTCGCCCCGGCTTTACCCCCCGGGCGCCGCCCGGGCAATGGCCAGGAAATCCTCGGCCAGCAGGGAGGCGCCGCCGACTAGCGCCCCGCCCACCTCCGGCAGGGCCAGGATCGCGCCCGCATTGCCGGGCTTGACCGAACCGCCGTAGAGGATGGGCACGGCCGCCCCGGCCTCTCCCCAGCCTGCGCGCAGCTGACGGCGCAGGAAGCCGTGCATGGCCGCAATCTCGGCCGCGCTGGGGGTGCGGCCGCTGCCGATGGCCCAGACCGGCTCATAGGCGATGACGCCACCGCCGGCGGCAAAGCCCTCGGGCAGGCTCTCGGCCAGCTGCCGGGCCACCACCTCCTCCGCCCGGCCGGCGGCCCGTTCCGCCTCGCTCTCGCCGAGGCAGAGGATGGGGCGCAGCCCGGCGGCCAGCGCCGCCTCGGCCTTGGCGCGGACCAGGGCGCTGCTCTCCTGGTGCTGGCTGCGGCGTTCGGAGTGGCCGAGGATGACGTAGCTCGCCCCGGCATCGCGCAGCATGGGGGCCGAGATGTCCCCGGTGTGCGCCCCCTCGGCCGCCGGGTGGCAATCCTGCCCGCCCAGGGCGATGGCGCTGCCCGCCAGCACCTCGGCCACCGCTGGGATATGGATGGCGGGCGGGCAGACCAGCAGCGCCGCCGCCACCCCGTCCGCAGCGCGGCGCAGCGCCGCAGCCAGGGCCCGCGCGCGCGCGAGGCTGCCATGCATCTTCCAGTTGCCCGCGACCAAGGGACGGATCGCGCCGTTCATGCCCATGCCTCCCTTCCGGCCTCGCTTTCCGCCGGAGAGGACGGTTTGGCAAGCGGGCCGGCCGGCGCTATGCGCCGCCCATGCTGATGACGCTGCGCGCCCTGGCCGGCACCTGGGTCGCCAAGGCCCTTTTTGTCCTGCTCATCCTCTCCTTCGCCGCCTGGGGGATCGAGGACATGCTGCGCAACCTGGGGCGCGAGAGCACCCTCGCCCGCATCGACGGGCAGCCCCCGATCGAGCTCTCGGAGGCCCAGGAGCGGCTGCGGCGCGAACTCCAGCGCCTGCAGCGCGCCACCGAAGGCCGGCTTGAGCCCGATGCCGCCCTGCGCACCGCCCTGGCCGAACGGGTGGTCGAGGGGCTGATCACCGAACGCGCCGTGGCGCGGGAGGCAGCACGGCTCGGGCTTAGGGTCCCCGATGCGGCGCTGCGCGACTTTGTCTGGTCGATCCCCGGCTTCCAGGGGGCGGATGGGCGCTTCTCGCGCCTGGCCTTCGATTCCTTCCTTCGCCAGAACGAGCTGACCGAGGCGCGGCTGCTCGCACTGCTGCGCGCCGATCTCGCCCGCCAGCAGATGACCCATGCCGTGCGCGCCGGTGCCAGCCTGCCGGCCGAGGTCGCCTCTCGGCTGCTTGCCTGGCAGCTCGAGCGGCGCAGCGTGGCCCTGGTTGAGCTGCGCATCGCCGATGCGCCCGAACCCCCCGCCCCGACCGAGTCCGAGATCGAGCGCTTCCACGAGAACAACCCCGACCGCTTCTCGAGCCCGGAGCGGCGGGAGGTGGCGATCGCCCTGCTCAACGCCGCAATCTTGATGCCGCAGATCGAGGTCGAGGAGCGCGAGCTGGCCGAGGCCTATGCCGCCGCCCGTGCCCGTTTCGAGGTGCCGGAGCGGCGCCGGCTGCTGCAGGCCCTGCTGCCCGAGGAGGAGGCCGCACGCCGCATCGCCGAGCTCTGGGTCTCGACCACCGATGATGCGGCGGTGGAGGCAGCGGTGCGCGCCGCCGGCGGGACCTGGACCGACCTCGGCCGCATCGCGCGCGATGAGCTGCCCCTGCCCGCCCTGGCCGAGGTCGCCTTCGCGCTCGACCCCAACGGCGTCTCGACCCCGGTCAGGACCGGTTTCGGCTGGCATGTGCTGCATGTGACCGAGATCGAACCGGCCCTCACCCGCAGCCTGCAGGAGGTGCGCGAGGAGCTGCGGGCCGAGATCGCCGCCGAGCGTGCGGCCGATGCGGCGCTCGCCCGCCTGCCGCGGATCCAGGATGCGCTGGCCGCCGGCACGCCGCTGCCCGAGATCGCGCAGCGCTACGGCATGCTGCTGATCGAGGGGCGGATCGACGCCTCGGGCCGCGACGAGTCCGGGCGGGAGCTGGCGATGCCCCTCCCCGCCCCGGCCCGCCGCAGCCTGCTGCGGGAGGTCTTCCAGACGCCGGCCGGGGCGCCCGCCCGCCTGCATGAGGGCGATTACGGCTTCGCCGCGATCGAGGTGCGCGCGGTCGCACCGGCGGCGCTGCGCCCGCTGGCCGAGGTGCGGGAGGCCGTGATCGTCGCCCTGCGCGAGGAGCGGCGGCGCCGTTTCCAGGAGGAGCGCGCCGCTGCCTTGCTGGCCGCCGCGCGCGGTGGGCAGCGCCTGGCCGAGGCGGCGGCGGCCGCTGGGCTGGCGGTCGAGACGCTGGGCCCCTTCCCGCGCCAGGCGGGGCCCGCCAACCCGATCCCGCGCGAGTTCCTGGGCCCGATCTTCGCCCTGCGCCCGGGGGAGGTGACGATGATCCCGGGGCCCGTCAGCTTCGCGGTGGTCGAGCTGCTCTCCATCACCCCGGCTGATCTCGCAAGCGAGGGCGAGGCGCTGGCCGCGCTGCGGGCCGAGGGGGCGGCGGCGATGGCCGATGACCTGGAACAGCAGTATCTCGCCGCGCTGCGCGCGCGCGCCGAGGTGCGCATCAACCCGCGTTTGCTGCGCCAGCTTGCGGCGGAGTAGCCTTCGGAGGCCACGCCGCGGCAGCGCCCTTCGTCATGGAGCATGGCCTTGAATGAGATCGCCTCCGCCCTCTCCACCGCACCGGCCCGCGGCCGGCTGCTCTGGCGCGAGCGGGTGGCCGACCTCGAGACCCCCGTCGGGGTCTTCCTGAAGCTTGCCGAAGGCAGGCCCTATGCCTTCCTGCTCGAGAGCGTGGAGGGGGGGGCGGCGCGCGGGCGCTATTCGGCCATCGGCCTGGCCCCCGATCTGATCTGGCGCTGCCGACAGGGGCGGGCCGAGGTCAACCGCCATGCGCTGACCGCGCCCCATGCCTTCCTGCCCGATCCGCGCCCGGCCCTCGAATCCCTGGCGGCCCACATCGCCGAGGTGCGGATGCCCCTGCCCGAGGGCCTGCCCAGCATCGCCGCCGGCCTCTTCGGCTATCTCGGCTATGACATGGTCCGGCTGGTCGAGCGGCTGCCCGCCCTCAAGCCTGAGGTGCTCGGCGTGCCGGAGGCGGTGTTGATCCGCCCGACCATCGTCGCCGTCTTCGACCATGTGCGCGATACGCTGACGCTCGCCGCCCCGGTCTGGGCGGGGGAGGATCCGGCCGAGGCGGAGGCGCGGCTCGATGCGGCGGAGGCAGCGCTCGACCGGCCGGTGCCGCGGCCGGCGCCGCCTGCGACACTGCCCCCGCCCGGGGAGCCGGAGAGCAACTTCACGCGCGAGGAGTTCCTGGCCGCGGTGGCGCGTTGCCAGGACTACATCCGCGCCGGGGATGCCTTCCAGATCGTGCTCTCGCAGCGCTTCTCGGTGCCCTTCGTCCTGCCCCCCTTCGCGCTCTACCGCGCGCTGCGCCGGATCAACCCCGCGCCCTATCTCACCTTCTTCGATTTCGGCAGCTTTGCCACTGCCGGCGCCTCGCCCGAGATCCTGGTCCAGCTCAAGGACGGCACGGTGACCATCCGGCCCCTGGCCGGGACACGTCCGCGCGGTGCGACCGCCGAGGAGGATCGGCGCCTTGAGCAGGAGCTGCTCGCTGACCCCAAGGAGCGGGCCGAGCATCTGATGCTGCTCGATCTCGGCCGCAACGATGTCGGCCGGGTGGCCGCGATGAAGTCGGTGCGGGTGACGCAATCCTTCGCGATCGAGCGCTATTCCCAGGTCATGCACATCGCCTCCGAGGTGAAGGGGCGGCTGCGCGAGGGGCTGACCGCGCTCGATGCGCTGATGGCGGGCTTTCCGGCCGGCACCCTCTCCGGCGCGCCCAAGGTGCGGGCGATGGAGATCATCGAGGAGCTGGAGCCCAGCCGGCGCGGGATCTATGCTGGCGGCTTTGGCTATTTCTCGGCCGATGGGAACATGGACACCTGCATCGGGCTGCGCACCGCGCTGATCAAGGACGGCGTGCTCTACGCCCAGGCGGGGGCCGGGGTGGTGGCCGATTCCCGTCCCGAGGCCGAATACGAGGAGACCCGGGCCAAGGCGCGCGCCCTCTTCCGCGCTGCCGAGGAGGCGGTGCGCTTCGCCGGGCTGCCGCGCCGGGGCTGAGGCCGGCCTGTCTTGCGCCCCGCCGCGCCGCGCTGCATGCAGGCCGGCAGGGGGCTTCGCCATGGAGAGGATGCGCACGCAGGTCGGCATCATCGGGGCCGGACCGGCCGGGCTGTTGCTCGGCAGGCTGTTGCAGCGCGCCGGGATCGACAACGTGATCCTGGAGGCGCGCTCCCGCGCCTATGTCGAGGGGCGGATCCGTGCCGGGCTGCTCGAGCAGGGCAGTGTCGAGACGCTGACCGAGGCCGGCGTGGCCGACCGCCTGCACCGCGAGGGGCTGGTCCATGAGGGGATCGAACTGCGCTTCGACGGGGAGAGCCTGCGCATCGATCTGGCTGCCCTGACCGGCCGGCGCGTGACGATCTATGGCCAGCAGGAGGTGGTCAAGGACCTCATCGCGGCCCGTCTGGCCGATGGTCTGCCGCTGTATTTCGAGGCCGAAGAGGTGGCGGTGGCGGAGATCGACAGCGCCCGCCCCACCATCACCTGGCAGCAGGGCGGGCAGGCCAGGCAGCTGGAATGCGATGTCATCGCCGGCTGCGACGGCTTTCACGGCATCTGCCGCCAGGCCATACCGCCCGGGCTGCTCACCGTCTATGAGCGGAGCTATCCCTTCGCTTGGCTTGGCATCCTGGCCGAGGCGCCGCCGGCAAGCCAGGAGCTGATCTACGCCCGGCACAGGGAGGGCTTCGCGCTGGCGACCATGCGCAGCGCGCGGCTGTCGCGCCTGTATCTGCAATGCGCGCCGGAGGAGGACCTCTCCCTCTGGCCCGATCGGCGGATCTGGGAGGAGCTGCACCGGCGCCTTGCCCGGCGCGGCCTGCCGAGCGAGGTGCAGGAGGGGCCGATCATCCAGCGCGGCGTGACCGCCATGCGCAGCTTCGTGGCCGAGCCGATGCGCCATGGGCGACTGTTCCTGGCCGGGGATGCGGCGCATATCGTCCCGCCCAC
>JANWYF010000127.1 GCA_025057055.1 Rhodovarius sp.
ACCATCGGCGAAGATCGCGATGCGCAGGGCGGAGAGGGAGGGGGTCATCGGCACTCGAGGATCATGTCGGCAGCGCTGGGCAGACCGTCGGCCAGCAGATCGGCGGGCGGATCGGGCGGGGGTTCGGCATAGCCGCGGTCGATGAAGATGGTCCGGCAGCCGGCGGCCTGCCCGGCGGCCACGTCGCGCCAGCGATCGCCCACCATCCAGCTCGCGCGCAGGTCGATGCCATGCGCCGCCGCGGCAGCCAGCAGCAGGCCGGGCCGTGGCTTGCGGCAGGCGCAGCCATCGGCATCGTCGTGGGGGCAGAGGCGCATCTCGATCAGCCCCGCTGCCTGCACCACCGCCGCATTGATCGCAGCGACGGCGGCGGCGGTCGTCTTGCCGCGGGCGATGTCGGGCTGGTTGGTGCACCCAATCAGCAGGAACCCCGCCGCGCGCAGCCGGACGCAGGCTTCCGGCACGCCGGGCAGGATGACGAGCTGCTCCAGCCCAGGGGGCGGCAGCGGCCGCCCGCGGGCATCGAGCAGCGCCGCATTGAGCACCCCGTCGCGGTCGAGGAAGACGGCCCGGCGCATCCCCTCAGCGCGTCGCTGCTTCCCAGGCCGCTGGCTGCCGCTGCAGCCTGGGATGGGAGACGAGGAGATGCCAGAGGAGGGCGGTCATGCCCTCGGTGTGCGGCGTCACCCGCTCCGGCACGAGGGGGGGGATGACCAGCACGACGTCGCCGCAGCGCGCGGTATGGCCGCCATCGCGCCCGACGATGCCGAAGATGCGCGCCCCGACCTCCCGCGCGAAGTCGATCGCGCGCACGATATTGGCCGACACCCCGCGCTGCGCATCACCCCCGCCGACCGAGAAGACGAGCAGCCCGTCGCGCGCGCAAAGCCGGCTGCCGGCCAGCCAAGCGGCGAAGCAGCCCTCCCACCCCTCATCGTTGATGCGCGCGGTCAGTTCCGAGACGTTGTCGGTTGGCGCATAGGCCTCGAAACCGCAGAGCTTGCGGAAATCATTGACCGCATGGCTGGCATGGCCCGCGGAGCCCCCCACGCCAAGGATGAAGAGGCGGCCCCCGCCATCGCGCAGGGCGGCCAGGGCCTCGGCCAGCGCCTCGATGCGCTCGGGCGGGAGGGCGGCGAGGATGCGCGCGCTCTCCTGAAGATAGGTCGCAGCGAATCCCATGGCGGCCCGGCGGAAGGTCAGTCCCGTCAGCCCTGAGTTTCCCTGCCCCGATGAGGCTGGCAAGGGGGAAGGTGGCATCGGGGCCGGAGCACAAGCCCGCAGCGGCTGGAGCCGCTTGCGACCGGCGGCAAGCAGGCAGGAGCCTAGGCCCGCTCTGCGCACAAGGCCTCGCGAGGTCGCAGCGAGCACCGGGACCTGCGGCGATGGCTCTAGGCGCCGCCGCGCGCGCGGATCAGGCTGAGCGCCGCCGCCGTCCCGGCCGCCACCGTGGCCAGCCCGATCACCAGGGCCGGCGACAGGCCGAGGTGAAAGCAGACGCCGACCAGCATGGTCCCGAGCGCCTGGCCCAGCACACGGCCGGTCGACTGCATGCCCCCCGCGGCGCCTGCCCGCGACCGCGGCGCATGCCCCAGCATGGCCCGGTTGTTCGGGGCCTGGAAGCTGCCGAAGCCGATCCCTGCCAGCGCCAGCGAGAGCATGATCGGCCACATCGCCGGCCCAGGGGGCAAGAGCGCCGCGGCTCCGAGCCCGCCCGCGACCGCGACCGCCCCGATCGCACAAGGCCAGGCGGAGAGCACGCGGTCGCTCAGCCGCCCGGCAATCGGCGCGGCCAGCGCAATCGCCGCAGGCCAGGGCGAGACCATCAGCCCGATCTCGGCCACCGAACGCCCGGCGGCGGTGAGGTGGAAGGGCAGCGCGACATAGAGGATCGCCTGCGCCCCGAACATGCAGCAGGAGGCCGCCACCGCCAGCCGCACCGGCCGGATGGCCAGCAGATCGAGCGGCAGGACCGGCAGGGGGCGGGAGAGCTCCACCCGCAGCAGCAGCCAGAAACTCCCGGCCGAGAGCGCCAGGATCGGCAGCGCGAGCAGGGGCAGGACGGGCAGAAGATCAAGCCCCAGGATCAGGCTGGCCAGGCTCAGCACGGTCAGCAGCGCCCCGGCCAGGTCGAAGGGCCTCCGCTGGGGCGGCACTTCGGGCAGCGCCCGGCTGCCGACCAGCACCACGAGCAGCCCGGTCGGCACCGCGAGCAGGAAGATGAAGGGCCAGCCGGCCAGGGTGATGATCAGCGCACCGATCGAGGGGCCGATGGCCGAACAGCTCGCCACCGTGAAGGCGTTGATGCCGATGGCGCGGCCGAGCTGGCTTGCCGGATAGGTGTGGCGGATCAACCCTGCGGTCA
This sequence comes from Rhodovarius sp., assembly GCA_025057055.1. Taxonomy (GTDB): domain Bacteria; phylum Pseudomonadota; class Alphaproteobacteria; order Acetobacterales; family Acetobacteraceae; genus Rhodovarius. Next base: position 2,366 of record JANWYF010000127.1, read on the forward strand.
GGCTGAGTGTCGCCGCCGCGCCCACTCCCTGCAGCACCCGGCAGCCGAGGAGAAAGGGCAGATCGGGCGCCAGCCCGGCCCCCAGCGCGCCCAGCACATAGACCGACAGCCCCGCCTGATAGACGCGGCGGAAGCCCAGCACCTCCCCCAGATTGGCGAAAGGCAGCAGCAGCCCGACCACCGCGAGCTGATAGGCATTGACCACCCAGGTGGCGGTGGCCGGCGAAATCCCGAGATCGCGCGCGATGCCGGGCAGCGCGACATTGACCATGGCCGCATCCAGCACCGTGACCGCGATGCCGACCGCAATACAGAGCGTGGCCGCGAGCCGCCGGCGGGGCGGCAGCCCCTCCTCGGCGCTCACGCCGGCAGTGCCGGCCCCGGCTGCGGCAGCCGCACGCCCACCAGGGTCTCAGCCGTGATCAGGGAAGCAAGCTGCGCCTCTTCCCAGCCTTCGGTGCCGGCCGGGCGCAGCGGCAGCACCATCCAGCGATATTCGGCGGTGCTGTCGACCACCCGCACCTGGACATCGGGGGGCAGCACCGTGCCCCATTCGGCCAGCACCCTGCGCGGGTCGCGCACCGCCCGCGCGCGATAGGCCTGGGACTTGTACCAGGCGGGCGGATAGCCGAGCACCGCCCGCGGATAGCAGGAGCAGAGGGTGCAGACCACAAGGTGGTGCAGCCCGGGCCTGTCCTCGAGCACGCCGAGCGGCGGCTGCCCCCTCATATCGGCGCCGAAGAGGCTGGCGGCGCGGCTGCCATCGGCGAGCAGCAGGGCGCGGAAGGCGGGATCGATCCAGGCGCGGGCGACCATCCGCGCGCCGATCTGCGGGCTGGCGCGCTCGGTGGCGGCGCGCTTGGCAGCGATCTCCTCCTCCGAGACGATGCCGCGCGCAGCCAAGGCCGCGACGAGCCGTTCCAGCAGGGCGATGCTCTCCGGCCGCGGATCAGGCTTGGGCATCGGCGGCCTCCAGCCAATGCTCGAAGATCTCGACGAGCAGCGTATCCCCAGGCGCGGCCTCGGGCCAGATCGCGCGCTGGTCGAACAGGACGTGGTAGAGGTCGCGCTCCGCGGCGGGCCGGCGGAAGGCAAGATCCTCGGGGTTCGGAAAGCGGCCGAGGCAGCGCTCGATGACGCCCGCCTGTCCGCGCAGATAGTGGGGCGTGCGCAGATGGAGCCTGCCCAGCGCCTCGGGCCAGACGGGCCGGACCCGCACCCGCTGCCCGGGGGCGAAACGGGGGGTCACGCCAGGTCCTCCCACCCGATCACGCCGCGGGCGAGCAGCACCGCGACGATCGCCCGCAGCCATTTCTCGTAATAGGTCAGGCCGTCATATGCCTCGGGCGGCAGGCTTTCGATGGCCAGGCGCTGCTCATCGGTGGTGATCAAGCCCTTCTGCCGCAGCAGGGCGCGCAGCGCATCGACGCGCCGGTCAAAATCCGACAGCGGCGGATCATCGGGCTCGATGGGCGTGCAACGAAAGCGCGCGGCGCCGCCCAGGTCGTGATGATAGGGCGGCGGGGGTTCGGACTGCGCCATGCTCAACCGTCGAGCCGGATGCCGAGCTCCCGGATCAAGGGTCGCCAGAGGCGGTTCTCGGCTTCGACGAAGGCGTTGAACTCGGCCGGGCTCCAGGGCTGGTAGTCGATGCCGAGAGTGCCGATGCGCTCCTGCAACTCGGGCGACTGCATCGCGGCGATCAGCTCGCGCGAGAGGCGGTCGATGATCGGGGCGGGGGTGCCGCGGGGCACGCTCATGCCCATCCAGCCATAGGCGATGGTATCGCCATAGCCGAGCTCGCGCAGCGTGGGCACCGACGGCGCCTGGGGAGAGCGCGCTTCGCTCAGCACGCACAGCGCGCGCACCCGCCCGTCGCGGATGAAGGGCAGTCCGGTTGCGGTGTCGATCACCACGCAGTCGATGTTGCCGGCCAGCAGCTCCTGCATGGCCGAAGGCCCCCCGCGGAAGGGCACGTGCTGCGCCATGAGGCCGCTGCGGCGGCGGACCAGCTCCATCGCCAGATGATGGGGGCTCGCCACCGCCGGCGTGCCGTAGTTGGGGGGGCGAGTCAGGGAGGCTTCGCGGAACTGCGCGAAGCCCTGCCAGGGGGAGTCCGGCCGGACCACGATGTAGAGCGGAAAACGGCCGATGAAGCCCACACCCGTGAAATCGGTATCGGGGTTGTAGGGCAGCCGGGCATAGAGGGCGGGGTTGTAGACGAGCACCCCGTTGTCGACATGCATCCAGGTGTAGCCGTCGGCCGGGGCGCGGGCGGCGATCTCGCTCGCCAACACCGCCCCGCCGCCGGGGCGGTTGTCCACCACCACATTCTGGCCCAGCCGCGGGGCCATCTGGGCCGCGATCAGCCGGGCGAAGACGTCGGAGGCCCCGCCGGGCGGGTAGCCCACCAGCCAGCGGAAGGGCCGGTCAGGCCAGGACTGGGCCCAGACAGGCCGGGCGGCCGGCAGGGCGGCGGCCAGCAGAAGATGGCGGCGGGATAGGGGCATCGCAGGGTCCTCCCGGCCCGCCATGGTGGAGCGGCCCGCCGCCGCTTCCAAGGGGGTCAGGCGGCGCGGGCCAGCGGCTGGGCCGGGCTGCTGCTCTGCAAGGCACGCTCGTAGCGGGCCCGCCGCCATTGCACGAGGCGATAGGCGGCATGGGCCGCCGCCCGCGACAATCTGCCACGCGGCGGCAGGCCCACCGCCTTGAACATCATGCCCATGCCGCGGTCGAAATGGTGGAAGCGGTAGAAGCGCATCGCCCGCACCATGTAGCTGCCGATGCAGCGGCCATGATCGTAGGGGGTGCCGGGCGGGTCGTTGGAGACGTGATAGGCGAAGGCGAGCTCGTCGTCCTCGCTTTCGGTCGCGCGGCCGAGGGCAATGCGCAGCCGCTGCAGATGGGTCAGCTTCTCGCGCTCCAGATAGCGGCGCAGATGGTCGTAGAAGAGCTTGAAATGCCGGTACTCGTCGGCGGCGATCAGGCGGCAGATGTGCTGCAGCACCGGCTCGCGCGTCGCCTCGCCCAGAGCGGTGTAGTAGCTCGAGGTGCCGATCTCGACCATGCAGCGGGCGATCAGCTCGCCGGAGCGGGAGCCGCGGATCGAGGCATCGGCCGTGGTGTTGATCTTGAAGCCGGCGCGGTAGCGGGCGAAGGCTGCCGGATAGTCGAAGGAGGGATCGGCCAGCGTCGCCCAGCGGCCCAGCGCATCGCCGTGTTGCACCTCCTCCTCCGCCCAATGGTTGGCGGCTTGCCGGAAGTCCGGATCGTCGCGGAAGACCGAGTTGAGGTAGAGCGCGTATTCGTCGCCGTTGCGCTCCACCATCGCGGCGGCCTTGACCAGGGGCACAATGTCGGGCTCGACCAGGGAGGGGTCGAAGCGCTCCCAGGGGACGTCGTCGATGTGCCAGTGCTTCATGGCGCCGATGTTCGTTCTGCCCGGGCTCGGTTCAAGACACCTCACGCCGGAATGGCGGCGCTGTGTCAAGCCGGTCATATGGGCCCGGGGCCAACCCCCCGGAGGGGTCAGGCGGCGCTGGCCAGGTCGCGCTTGCTGCGCATGGCCAGCACGCGGGCCATGGCGGCCTCCCGCTGCTCCGGGCTGCCGGAGGCGGCGGCCTCGGCATAGGCGGCCTCAGCCTCGGCGAGCTGGGCCGCCGCCTCGGCCCGGGACAGGGCGGAGAGCGGGATCGCCTCATCGGCCAGGACGGTGACGCGCTCCGGCGTCACCTCGGCGAAACCGCCGGCCACGAAGAGGGATTCGGTCACCTGGCCCCCTTCGCGCACCGTGATCGCTCCGCCGCGCAGCGCCACGATCATCGGCGCATGGCCGGGCAGGATGCCCATCTCCCCCTCGGCGGCGGGGATGACCACCATCTCCACCTGCCGCGACAGCAGCAGCTTTTCCGGCGAGACCAGTTCGAGCAGGAAAGTGGCCATCGGTGGCTCCAGGCAAGGGTGATAGGAAGGCCGGGCGGCAGCGGCCCGCCCGGCCCCTCGGTCAGGCGACGGCCTTCAGGGTCTCCGCCTTCTTCACCGCATCCTCGATGGTGCCCACCATGTAGAAGGCGGCCTCCGGCAGGTGGTCGTAGTCGCCGCGGCAGATGGCAGCGAAGCTGCGCACGGTGTCCTCGATCTTGACGAAGACGCCGGGCGTGCCGGTGAAGACCTCGGCCACATGGAAGGGCTGGGAGAGGAAGCGCTGGATCTTGCGCGCGCGCGCCACGATCAGCTTGTCCTCCTCCGACAGCTCATCCATGCCGAGGATGGCGATGATGTCCTGCAGGCTCTTGTAGGTCTGCAGGATGCGCTGCACCTCGCGCGCGGTGTTGTAGTGTTCCTCGCCGACGATGCGCGGGTCGAGCGCGCGGGAGGTGGAGTCGAGCGGGTCCACCGCCGGATAGATGCCGAGCTCGGCGATCTGCCGCGAGAGCACCGTGGTGGCGTCGAGGTGG
>JANWYF010000141.1 GCA_025057055.1 Rhodovarius sp.
CATGGCCTTCCGCGACGGCAGCTTCGATACCGCGGTGGCCATGTTCACCGCCTCGGTGGTACCGGATGCACGCCGCCTGTTTGCCGAGATGTCCCGGGTGGTCCGCCCCGGTGGGCATCTGCTCTTCGTCAACCACTTCGCTGCCGAATCGGGGCTGCGCTGGTGGATCGAGCGCAGCCTGGCCCCCGCCGCGCGCATCCTGGGCTGGCACCCGGATTTCTTGCTCTCTGACCTGCTGCCGCCCGGGGTGAAGCCGGAGCGGGTCGAAGCCTGCCCACCCTTCGGGCTGTTCACCCTGGTGCAGGTGACCAACCGGGGCTGGCCGGCACCGTAAGGCGGGGGGGCAGATGCCCGGCACGGCGGCAGGGCGCGGCCCCGCTCCGGACAGGCACGCTCGCGCCCCGCAGCCGCTGCCCAGCGGGCAGAAGAGACGTCAGGGGGCCTCAGCCCGCGGCCTCGGCCTCCACCTCGACCAGGTAGCGTGGATCGGCCAGCCCAGCCACGATCAGCAGTGTTGAGGCCGGCGCCGCCCCCGCCAGGAAGGCATCCCGCGCCGCCCGCCAGGGCGCCACCAGGGCGCGGTCGGTCAGGAAGACGGTCATCTTGACGAGCTGCGCCGGGCCCATGCCATGGGCCTTCAGGATGGCGCCGAGATTGGCGAGCGCCTGGGCGATCTGCCCCTCCCCATCCGGCGGCAGGCTGCCATCGGGCCGCAGCCCCACCTGCCCCGAGATGACCAGCCGCGGCCCGCCGCCGCTGACCAGCGCGGCGTGGGAATAGCGCGAAACAGGCGGGGCGATGGTGGCGGGATTGCTGAAGACAATCGGCATGGCGGATCCTCCTTCGGCCTTCTCAGACTTCGGCCTTGTCAGAGGCGCTCGCGCAGCACCGTCCCGGGCGGGGGCGGGGCGGCACCTTCGCCCTCGATCAGCAGGCCGCGCAGGGCCCGGCGCAGCTGGTACTCGAACTCGGCATTGAGGTCGAAGGCCGTGCGGCGCAGCAGCCCCTCGGCACTGCGCAGCCGCGCTGCCATCTCCGAGGGTGAGGGCGCGCTGCGGCGCATCTCCGCCTCGGCAAAACCGAGGGAGCGCCCATCCGGCCCCTCCACCTCCAGCCGGCAGGCGAGCCAGCAGGTCAGCCTCTGCCCGCCATCGAGGGCGAGGATCCCGCCCCGGCGCGGCAAGGGCTCGGCGGTGATCGAAGCGCGGGTGACCAGGAACAGCGCGCGCCCGGCGGTGCCGAAGGCGGCCAGTCGGTCGCGCCCCATGATCGCCACGGCCTCGGCAGCGGTGGGCTGCAGCAGCGCGCCGAGATCGCCGGGCGGCGGCGGCGGGGTGCGGGTCTCGATCGCGATGGTGGCGACATCCAGGCGCAGCTGCGGCAGATAGGCATAGCCGATCGGCGGGCCGGAGGGGGCGGGCGGCGCCTCGGCGCAGGCTGCCGGCAGCAGCAGCGGCAGGAACAGACAGGCGCGGCGCGTCATGGGAGGCCAGCCTAGCACCGGCGGGCGAGGCTTTCGAGGTCGAGCACCTGCACCCGGTGTCCCAGCCCCTCGAGGAAGCGGCGCAACTCCCGCGGCAGGATCGCGGTGCTGGCATCGTTGCGCAGCGGGTGCGACCACAGCGGCTGATCGCCCTCGGCGATCGCGGCATCGAGCACGAAGCGCACCGCCCCCGGCGCGGCGTTGATCAGGGCGAGCGGGGTGACCGAGCCGGGCTCCACGCCCAGCACGGCGCGCAGCGTCTCGGCATCGGCCAGCCGCACCCGCGGCCAGCCCGCGGCGCGCGCCAGCGCATTGATCGAGATCTGCCGGTCCTCCTTGAGGGTGGCGAGGAAATGCGGCCCCTCCCCGCGCGCGGGCGAGAGGAAGAGGTTCTTGCAGTGCAGCCCCGGCATCAGATGGCGGATGCGATCGCTCTCCGCCACGGTGAAGACCGGGGGGTGATGCAGGGTGCGATGGGCCACCCCGGCCGCATCCAGTGCCGCGAAGATGTCTCTCACCGCCGGCGGAACCGCTCCACCGCCGCCACCAGCGCGGTGCGGATCCCGGGCTCCAGCGCGGAATGCCCGGCATCGGGCACCACGGTCAGCCGCGCCCGGGGCCAGGCGGCAGCCAGCTCGAAGGCTGTCTCGGCCGGGCAGACCATGTCGTAGCGGCCCTGCACGATCTCGGCCGGGATATGGGCGATGCGGTCCATGCCGGAAAGGAGCCCGCCCTCCGGCAGGAACAGGCCATGGGCGAAGTAGTGCGCCTCGATCCGCGCCAGGCCGAGCGCCGAACGGTCCTGGGCGAAGCTCGCCACCGTCTCCGGACTCGGCAGCAGGGTCGAACAGCTCCCCTCATAGGCCGACCAGACCCGCGCGGCCGGCAGATGCACGGCCGGATCGGGGTCGGTCAGACGGCGCAGATAGGCACCGAGCAGATCGCCGCGTTCGGCTGGAGGGATGAATTCGGCGAATTGGGCCCAGGCGTCGGGGAAGAAGCGGCGCAGACCATAGAGGAACCACTCCACCTCCTTGGGCCGGCCGAGGAAGACACCGCGCAGGACGCAGCCCACCACCCTCTCGGGATGGGCTTGGGCATAGGCCAGCGCCAGGGTCGAGCCCCAGGAGCCGCCGAACAGCAGCCATTTCTGGATGCCGAGGAAGTTGCGCAGCAGCTCGATGTCCGCCACCAGATGGGGGGTGGTGTTGGCCCGCAGCTCGCCGAGCGGGCGGGATCGGCCGGCGCCGCGCTGGTCGAAAATCACGAGCCGCCAATGGGTGGGGTCGAAGAAGCGCCGATGCACCGCCCCCGCCCCGGCACCCGGCCCGCCATGGAGGAACAGCACCGGCTCCCCGAGCGGGTTGCCGACCTGCTCCCAATACATGACATGCCCCTCCGAGAGGGGAAGGAAGCCGGTCTCGAACGGGGCGATGTCCGGAAACAGGTCGCCACGGGGCATGGCCGGTTTATCCTTCGTCGCGGGCTGGCTTTCAACCGTGCGGCGGGCGCCCGCAAAGCCTCTTTGGCTTTCGCGGCGCAGGGCGTAACGTGAGAGACTGCCATGGCCACTCCCGCCTCCCCGCAAGGCAGCGCTGCGCGCCGGGCCCGCCCCGGCATGGTCACCTGCGCCGTCTGCGGTGCCGAGAGCCGGCAGGTCCCCTTCCGCGCCGGGCCGTCGGAGCAGGCGCCGGATCTCGACCTGCGGCCCGGCGAGCCGCTGCGCAGCACCATGGCCCATTGGCTGCAGCAATGCCCGCGCTGCGGTTATGCCGCACCCGACATCCGCGAGGCCATGCCCTCCGCCGCCCGGGTGGTCGGCGCCGCCCCCTTCCGCGCCCTGGTCAACGATGCGGCCATACCCGCCCTCTCCCGCCGCTTCCTGGCCTGGGCACACCTGCTCGAGGAGACGGGCAAGCTGCACGAGGCGGCGGAGGCTATGCTGCAGGCGGCCTGGACCGCCGATGATCTCCATCGGCCCGACCTTGCCCGCGCCTGGCGGCGGGAGGCCGTCGCCCTCTGGCGCAGCGGCCCGCGGCTCGATTCCGAACAGTCGCTCAAGGTGATCGACGCCCTGCGCCGGGCCGAGGACTGGGAGGCGGCAGAGGAAGCGGTGGCCAGCCTCTCCGCCCGGGACCTGCCGGAGGCGCTGCGCCAGGTGCTCGCGCTCGAGGCACGGCTGATCGAGGCGCGGGATGCACGCCGGCACAGCGTGGCCTCGGCCCTGCTGCCGCCGGCGCGCCGGCCGCATGCGAGCCACCAGCGCGTGATCGGGCGCGGCAGCCTGTTCGGCTGGCTCAAGCGTCTCTTCCGCCGTCGCGGCTGAGGCGCGGCCGGACCGCCGCCCGGCCCATCCGCTGCCCGTCGGCCCCTCAGGGGCGGGGGGCGATGCGCGGGCGCATCAGCTCCTCTTGGGTGGGCTCCGGCCGCTCCGGCGGGACCGCCACCCGCGGCCGGTAGGCGTCGGGCAACAGCACCACCAGGCGCTGCGCCCCCTCCACCACATAGGGAAGGGCGCGGGCTTCGCGCAGCGCCTCGGGCCAGCGTTCGGCCACCGGCAGGACCATCCCGCCCAGGATATAGGCCAGGACCACCAGGAAGGCCCCGCGCGCCAGCCCGAACAGCGCGCCGAGCGAACGGTCGAGCCCGCCGAGCGCGCTGTCCTCCACCCGCACCGCGATGGCGTGCACGACGAAGGTCAGCACCACCACGACCGCGAGGAAGACCGATCCGACCGCCAGCCCATCGGCCAGCCATTCCTGGTCGGTGAGCGCGGCGAAGGTCGGCCGCGTGTAGGGCAGCGCGAGAAAGCCCGCGACGATCGCACCGGCCC
>JANWYF010000197.1 GCA_025057055.1 Rhodovarius sp.
AGGCCCTGCCGGCTCAGAGGCGGGAGACGGCGGTCTCCTTGCTGGTGATGAACTCGAGCAGGGCGGGTTGCCCCTCCTCGGTCGCGCGGATGCCGCGGCGGATGGCGGGGATGATGTCCTCCGGCCGCTCCACCCGCTCGCCAAAGGCGCCCAGGGCGCGGGCGAGCGCCGCATAATCCCCGCTGATGTCGGTGGAGCGGTATTTCTCGGTGCTGATCGGCATCACCTTGAGCTCGATCGCCATCGAGAAGTTGTTGAGCAGGATGGAGAGGATCGGGATCCGCTCCCGCACCGCGGTCTCGAGATCCATCCCGGTGAAGCCGATGGCGGCATCGCCCCAGACATTGATGCAGAGCTTCTCCGGTGCGGCGAGCTTCGCCCCCATGGCGAGCCCGAGCCCGTAGCCGAGCTGCGTCGTCTTGCCCCAGCCGAGATAGCTGAGCGGCTGGCGCGCGATCCAGAAGGGTGAGAGCTGGTCGCGCGGGCTGCCCGCATCATGGGTGATGATGACATTGTCCAGATCCACCGTGCGCCAGAGATCGCGCAGCACGCGATAGGGGTTGAGCGGCACGGCATCCGAATCCCGCTTCTCCGCCCATTGTGCGAGCCAGGGCGCGCGCACCGCCTCGATCTCGGCCGCCACGGGGCCTGCCGCCCGCGGCTGTGGGATACGCGGGCCGAGTTCCTCCAGCAGCGCATCGAGGGTCAGCGCGGCATCGCCGATCAGGGCGATGTCGCAGCGGATGTCCTTGTTGAGATGATCGGGATCGACCGTGGCGTGGATGATGCGCGGGCCTTTCGGCATCTTCACGCCGAAATTGGTCTCGGTGAAGGAGCAGCCGATGCCGAGAATGACATCGGCGCGGTCCAGGAAGTGCCGCACCGGCGCCGGAATCGCGAGCCCGCCGGAGCCGAGCGAGAGCGGATGATCCTCCGGGAAGGCGGATTTGCCGCCCAGGCTCGTGGTGACCGGGGCGGCCAGCAGTTCGGCCAGCGCGCGCAGCTGTGGCCAGGCCCGCGCCCAGTGCACGCCGGTGCCGGCATAGATCAGAGGCCGCTTCGCCTCGGCCAGCATGATGGCCGCACGGCGCAGATCCACGGGATCGGGGGCGTAGCGCGTGGCGGTGACGGGCTGATAGTCCAGCTCCCCGATCTCCTCCTGGAAGATGTCGGAGGGGATCTCGACCACGACCGGGCCACCGCGCCCATTGCGCAGGCGCGAGAAGGCGCGGCGCATGATGTTCGGCACCTCCGATGGAAGGTTCACGATCTCGGTCGATTTCGCCACCCCGGCCATCTGCCGCGCGGCGCAGAAATTGGGCGGCACCTGCTGCAGCCGGCGCGGATAGCCCATGGGCAGGACGAGCACCGGCACGCTCTCGCCGAAGCATTGGGCGACACCGCCATAGGCGTTCTCCGCCCCCGGGCCGTGCTGCATGCAGAAGGCGCCGATCTGCCGGCCGGAGGTGACGCGGCTGATCGCATCCGCCATGTGCAGACCGATCCTTTCCTGCCGCACCATGATCGGGCGGATGTCGAGCGCGGCGGCATGCTCGATCAGGTGGTTGACCGGATAGCCGGTGAGGATCCGGATCCCTTCCCGCCGCATGATCTCCGCGATCGCATCGCCGACCTTCATCCGCTCCCCCCTTCGCTGACGGCGGGAGGCTAGACCCCGGCGCGCCAGCGGCGCAACCTGCCCCCCCCTGGAGGAGCAGCCGATGAGCGCATCGCCGACCCCGCCCAGCCCCGATGAGATCGCTGGCATGCTGGAAGCCGCAGGCATTCGCCTGCCTCAGGCCGAATGCCGCGAAGTGGCCGCGGGTTATGCGCTGTTGATCCCGATGCTCGCTGCGCTGCGCAACCCCCCGCTGCCGCCCGAGGCCGAACCTGCCGTCACTTTCCGGGCGGAGCGGCAGCCATGAGCGTGCTGACCATCGCCGAAGCGGCGGATGCCATCGCCAGCCGGCGCCTCTCCCCGGTGGACCTGGCGAAGGCAGCGCTGGCGCGGGCGGAGGCGCTGAACCCCAAGCTTGCCGCCTTCATCACCCTCACGCCAGAGGCTGCGCTGGCCGATGCCCGTGCCGCCGAGGCGCGGCAGATGCAGGGGCGGCTGCGCGGGCCGCTCGATGGCATCCCCTTTGCGCACAAGGACATCTACAACACCGCCGGCATCCCGACCACCGCGCATTCGCGGCAGCTTATGGGCCACGTCCCGGCCACCGATGCCACCACGGTGCGCTGGCTCGCCCAGGCCGGGGTGGTCGTGATCGGCAAGCTCGCGACGCACGAGTTCGCCTTCGGCGGCCCCTCCTTCGACCTGCCCTGGCCGCCCGCGCGCAACCCGTGGAACACGGCGCATTTCACCGGCGGCTCCTCCTCCGGCACTGCGGCGGCGGTGGCGGCCGGCATCATCATGGCCGGCACCGGCAGCGACACCGGCGGTTCGATCCGCGGCCCGGCGGCGCTCTGCGGCATCGCCGGGATCAAGCCGACCTATGGACTGTGCCCGCGCACCGGCATCCTGCCGCTGTCGCAGACGCTGGACCACGCGGGCCCCATGGCTTGGACGGTCGAGGATTGCGCCCTCGTGCTGCAGGCCATGGCGGGTCATGATCCGGCCGACCCCGCCAGCGCTGCCGTGCCCATCCCCGATTTCCGGGCCGCGGCGCGGGCCGGGGTGCGCGGCCGGCGCATCGGCCTGATCCGCCATTTCCACGAGACCGACAACCCGGTGAGCGAAGCGACCGCCCGCGGCATCGCCGATGCCGTGCGCGCCCTGCGCGAGGCGGGGGCGGTGGTTGACGAGGTGAGGCTCCCCTCCCTGCAGGAGTTCCACGCCTGCGGCTGGGTCATCCTGCTCGCTGAGGCCTTCGCCATCCACGAGCGCTGGATGCGCAGCGCGCCCGAGAAATACGGTGAATATCTGCGCCACCGCCTGGCCGTCGGGGGGCTGATCGCGGCCGCCGACTATCTGCAGGCGCAGCGGCGCCGGCGCGAGCTGATCGCGCGCACCGCGGCCGCGACGGCGGAGTTCGAACTGCTGCTGACCGCAACCGCCCCGGCCGAGGCACCGCTGCTGACCGCCGTGCCGAAATGGTCGAGCCTGGAGAAGCCCAACTTCACCATCCCCTTCAATGTGCTGGGCTGGCCTGCGCTCTCGGTCT
>JANWYF010000208.1 GCA_025057055.1 Rhodovarius sp.
CGCCTAGTCTTGGCCCGGCAGCAGAGGGAGCTTGGGAGAGGATGCATATCGAGGCGCTGGCGCCGATCTATCCCTGGGTGAAGGCCTTCCACACCATGGCGGTCATCGCCTGGATGGCGGGGCTGTTCTATCTGCCGCGGCTGTTCATCTACCACCTGCAGGTTCCGCCCGGCGGGAGCGAGCATGCGCGCTTCGTCGTCATGGAACGGCGGCTTTTGCGCGCGATCATGAACCCCGCGATGATCGCGGCTTGGATCCTCGGCCTGATGCTGGTCCTCACGCCGGGCGTCGTCTCCTGGAGCGCGGGGTGGTGGCACAGCAAGCTGCTCGCCGTCGTGTTGATGAGCGTCTTCCATATGGCGCTGGCCCGCGCCCGCCGGGGCTTCGAGGCCGGGGCCCGCCCGGGGGGCAGCCTCTACTGGCGGGTGATGAACGAGGTGCCGACCCTGCTCATGATCATCATCGTCATTATGGTGATCGTGAAGCCGTTCTGATCCGGCATTGACGAGGCGCCGGGGCGCGCCTATTCACAGATGGTGCCGGGGAGAGTCGGATTCCCGGCTTTCACTCAGCGTCAGCGCGGCACCGCCGGCCCTGCCGGACCCCGCCCTTCAGCCGCGCGCGCTCAACGCGGACAGTCTTCGCGCCATGCATCTTTCTGAACTGAAGGCCAAATCGCCGGCTGAGCTGCTCGCCTTCGCCGAGGAGCTCGGGGTCGAGAACGCGTCCTCGCTGCGCAAGCAGGACATGATGTTCGCCATCCTCAAGGTGCTCGCCGACAATGACCAGGCGATCTACGGCGAGGGGACGCTCGAGATCCTGCCCGACGGCTTCGGCTATCTGCGCAGCCCGCAAGCCAATTTCCTGCCCGGGCCGGATGACATCTATGTCAGCCCCGCCCAGGTGCGCCGCTTCGGCCTGCGCACCGGGGATACGGTGGAGGGCCAGATCCGCGCGCCCAAGGATGGGGAGCGCTACTTCGCGCTCCTCAAGATCAACACCGTCAACTTCGAACCGCCCGAGGCGCTGCGCCACCGCATCAACTTCGACAACCTGACGCCGCTCTATCCCAACCGCCGCCTCAAGATGGAGAACCCCGACATCGAGAGCGTGGCCAAGGGCCCGATGAAGGACATGACGCATCGCGTCATCGACCTGATCGCGCCGATCGGGATGGGGCAGCGGGCGCTCATCGTCGCGCCCCCGCGCACCGGCAAGACGGTGATGCTGCAGAACATCGCCAAGTCGATCACCGCCAACAACCCGGAAGTCTTCCTGATCGTGCTGCTGATCGACGAACGGCCGGAGGAGGTGACGGACATGGCGCGCACGGTGCGCGGGGAGGTGGTGGCCTCCACCTTCGACGAGCCGGCCACCCGCCATGTCCAGGTGACGGAGATGGTGCTCGAGAAGGCCAAGCGCTTGGTTGAGCACAAGCGGGATG
>JANWYF010000096.1 GCA_025057055.1 Rhodovarius sp.
CGATAGACATCGCGTGACGTGATCCCGCGCGGCAACACCCCCTGCAGATAGAACAGGGTGGGACCGAGCGGGGGCGTCAGGAAGCTGGTCTGCAGATTGACCGCGATCATGACGCCAAGCCAGATCGGATCGATATCCATCTGCAGCAGCACCGGCCCCACGATCGGGATCACGATGATCACGATCTCGACGAAATCGAGCGGGAAGCCGAGCAGGAAAACGACCAGCATCACCACCGCCAGCGCGCCGTATTTCCCGCCCGGGATCGCCTCCAGCGCGTGGCGGATCATCTCATCCCCACCCAGCCCGCGAAAGACCAGGCTGAACAGCGTCGCGCCGATCAGCGTGGCAAAGATCATGGCGGTGACGGTCATGGTGGAGTGCGAGACGCTGCCCAGCATCCCGCCGCGGAAGGCCCGCCAGAGCGACAGCGCAATGCCATAGGCCAGGACAAGGCCGAGCAGTGTCGCCACCCCGATCGCGATGCGATCAGACAGCGGCGCCTCCTGCCGGCCGAGCCGCAGGTCGAACAGGGCCGCCAACACCACCATCAGCAGCGCCGCCGCAACCGCAGCATGGATCGGCCAGCTCGGGCCCTGGCCCGCATTGCGCAGCCCTGCCAGCAGCGTCGCACCGATCGCACCGACGGCGGCAGCCTCGGTCGGGGTGGCGATCCCGCCCAGGATCGAGCCCAGCACCGCCACGATCAGCCCGATCGGCGGCAGCAGCGCGCGCAGCAGCACCCCGGCCGGCACCGCCGCGCGCTCCTCAGCCGGGATCGGCGGCCCGGCCTCCGGCCGCAGCTGGCAGAGCAAGATCTGGTAGACGATATACAGCCCCGCCAGCATCAGGCCCGGGATCATCGCCCCGGCGAACAGCTGCCCGACCGAGATGGTCTCGATCGAGAACTTCCCCTGGGCGAGCTGCGCCTGTTGATAGGCACCGGCCAGCACCTCACCCAGGATGACGAGCACGGTGGAGGGCGGGATGATCTGCCCGAGCGTGCCGGCCGCACAGATCGTGCCGGTGGCAAGCCCCGGATCATAGCGATAGCGGACCATCGCCGGCAGCGCGATCAGGCCCATCGTCACCACCGTGGCGCCGACGATCCCGGTCGAGGCGGCGAGCAGCGCGCCGACCAGCGTGACCGAGACCGCAAGCCCCCCGCGCAGCGAGCCGAACAGCCGCCCCATCGCCTCGATGAGTTCGGGCGCGATGCGCGACTTCTCGAGCATGATGCCCATGAAGATGAAGAGCGGGATGGCGATCAGCACCTCGCTCGTCATGGTGCCGAACAGCCGCTGCGCCAGGGCACCCAGCAGGAACAGGTCGAAGGCCCCGACCGCGACGCCGATCAGGGCGAAGACGACCGCGCAACCGGTCAGCACGAACACGACCGGAATGCCGGTCATGATCAGCGCGCACAGCGCGATCATCATGCACAGGTCGAGCCACTGCCCGATCGCGCTCGAGGTCATGCTGCTCAGCCCTCCGCCGCCGTCTGCCGGGACGGGAAGACGGCGGGCGCACGCCCGGCCAGCACCGCCGCGGCCCGGATCAGGACCGAGACCGCCTGCAGCGCGAGCAGGCCCGCCATCACCAGGATCAGCGCCTTAAGGTAAGGCTGGAAGGGCAGGCCACCATGCTGCAGCGGCCCTTCGCCCAGGCGGAAGCTGCGCGCGACATAGTCCCAGGAAGCCCACCAGACCAGCGCACAGAAGGGCAGCACCGCGAACAGCACGCCTGCGATGTCGGTCCAGGCTTTCCGCCGCTCCGGCCAGCGGCCGTAGAAGAAATCCACCCGCACATGCGCATCGAGCAGGAAGGCATAGCCGATCGCGAGCATGAACAGCGCCGCGTGGAGGTAAATCACCCCCTCCTGCATCATGATGAAGCTGGTGCCGTAGACATAGCGCAGCACCACCACCGCGAACTGCAGCAGCACCAGCCCCACCGCCAGCCAGCGCACGGCGCAACCGATGCCGCGCTGGAGCGCATCCAGCGCGTCGGCCAGCCGCAGAAGCGCGCCCAAGCCCCCCTCAGCCCCAGCGGATGGGCAACGCCCGGGCGTTCATGTTCCCGGCGTAGGACTGCATCATGTAGGCTTGGCTGCGGTTGCGGAAGGCGGCGTAGCTGTCGGCGATGCGCCGGACCAGCGGGTCCTGGTGGGCGCGGAACTCGGCCAGCATCTCACCGGCGATATTGCCGAAGGCGATCAGCAGATCGCGCGGCACCTCCCGCGGCACGACCTGATGGCGGGAGACGAGCTCGGCCAGCGCGATCGGATGCCGGGCATCGTATTCGGTGGTGATCTCCTCGGCCACGCTCATGCAGGCGAAGCGCACCGCGGCCTTGAGGTCATCGGGCAGGGCGTTCCAGCGCGCCATGTTGATGCCGATCTCCTCGGCGCTCGAGGGCTCCTGCACCCCGGGGTAGTAGTAGTTCTTGGCCACCTGGTGCAGGCCGAGCGGCGCATCGCTGAAGGGGCCCACGAACTCGGCCGCATCGATGGCGCCCGACTGCAGCGCCTGGAAGATCTCCCCCGCCGGTAGGGTGACCACGCTGGCCCCGGCGCGGCGGAACATCTCTCCGCCCAGGCCCGCGGTGCGGAAGCGCAGGCCGCGGAAATCATCGACCGAACGGATTTCGCGGCGGAACCAGCCCATCCATTGCGGGCCGCTGTTGCCCGTGTTGAAGGGCTTCACGCCGAAGCGGGCATAGATTTCGTCATACAGCGCCTGGCCCCCGCCATGCATCAGCCAAGCCTGCTGCTCATAGGCGGTCAGGCCGAAGGGGAAGCTGCCGAAGAAGCCGATCCCCGGGGATTTCGAGATCCAGAAGGCCGGCACGCCGTGATAGAGGTCCGCCGTGCCGGCGGCCACCGCGTCGAAGGCGCCGGCAGCCGGCACCACCTCTCCCGCCGCGAAGAGGCGCACCGTGATCCGCCCGCCGGTGACCGCGCCGATCCTGTCGGCCACGCGCTGCGCCGCCACGCCGGGCCCGGGCAAGTTGCGCGGCCAGAGTGTGACCATGCGCCATTCGATTCGCCCCTGGGAGAGGGCAGGGGTGGCAAGTGCGGCGGCCGCGGCGGCTCCCGCCCCGGCGCTGTGGATGAAGCTGCGGCGATCCATGTCGAAGCCTTTCCCTGTCATGCCCGGCTCAGGCGCCAAGCATGGCATTCCTGCCGCCCAGCGCAACAGCGGCCTGCTCAGCCCGGCTGCTGGCGCTGCCATTCGGCCAGGATCGCCTCGGCCGGTCCGGGCCAGATGCCCCCCTCGGCCAGCAGCGAATCGAGGAGGGCGGCGAAGGCGGGGATGCGATGCGGCTGGCCCATCACCCAGGGCGTGACCACGACCGGCAGGATGCGCCCCCCGCCCGTCGCCTCCGCCTCGACCCGCAGCAGCCGATAGGCGGCCAGGATCGCGGCGGTGAAATCCTCGGTCGCCATGTGCTGCTGAAACAGCATCCGCTGGTCCGACAGGTCCTGCGGCAGGGGCATGATCAGCAGCGGCCCATGCGCCGTGGCCATCACGTAGGGCATATCGTCGTTCACCCAGCCGCAGCTCCAGGTGAAGCCGGCCTCTGCCACCAGATCGGGGGTGCGATGCGATTCCGAATGGGCCGGCGAATGCCAGCCGCGGACGGTGCCGAAGCGGCCGCGCAGCAGCCGGGCGGCCTCCGCAATCCAGGCGCGCTCTGCCTCCTCCGGCACCTCGCCGTGGTGGAGGTGGCCCATGTCGAGACCGGCGCAGACCACCTCCCAGCCCGCAGCGGCGATATCCTCCATCAAGACCGGATAGCGTTCGGCCAGCCGCGCGCTCAGCAGGGCCGAGGCGGAGAGGCCGCGCTGCGCCAGCACCCGCATCAGCCGATAGATCCCGATCCGGTTGCCGTAGTCGCGCTGGGTGTAGTCCCAGAAGGAGGGGTAGGGCCGTTCCATGCCCCCCGGTGCCACGAACGGCTTGAGCGGCATGTCCATCGGGAAATGCCCGACATGCACCGCGATCCAGAGCGCGATCGGCGCCCCGCCAGGCCAGCGCACCGGGGGGGCAGTGGGCAGCGCGCGGAAGGGGTATCGGTCATGGTCCATCCCGCGCCGCCGGCGCGGGTAGCGCAGATACTCCTCGGGCAGGCCGGTCATGGCGTGCCCGCCGCGATCCAGGCCTGGTGTTCGGCCAGGTGGTGGGCGCGGTAATGCGCCGCGATCTCCCGCCCCGTCGCGAGCCAGACTCCGTCATGGGACGTGACGTGGCGCAGCACCTCCTCGAAGGCGGCCAGCCGGTGCGGCTGCCCGATCAGGTAGGGGTGCACGGGCAGGCACATGACGGTCCCCGATTCCGCCCCCTCCTCGTAGAGGGTGTCGAACTGCGCCTTGCAGATCGCGGCGTAGCGGTCGGGCGGGGTGTTGCGCATGATCAGCAGCGGCACGTCATTGACCTCGAGCGAATAGGGGATGCTGATCAGGCTGCCGGCGCGGGTGATCAGCGGCGTGGGCTGGTCGTCGTGCAGCAGATCGAGCGTGTAGTTCACCCCCTCCTCGGCCAGGATGTGCTGCGTCGTCTCGTCGTTGGAGATGGCGGGGGTCAGCCAGCCGTCCATCTCCTGGCCCGAGGCACGGCGGATCGTCTCGCGGTTCTCGCGGATCACGGCGCGCTGCTGTTCCTCGCTCATGCCGTAGAAGTAGCGGGTGTTGTAGGTGCCGTGGCTGAACAGCTCCCAGCCCAGTTCGCAGCAGCGTTCGATGATCTCGGGGTAGTGGTCGCAGACCGCGACATTGAGGCTGACGGACCCGCGCACACCGTAGCGCGCCATCACCTCCGCCATCCGCCAGAAGCCGACCCGGTTACCCCAATCCCGCCAGGAATAGTTGAGCACATCGGGCACCGGGCGCGTCCAGGGCATGCGGCGCGGATTGGGCGGCGGGTCGTATTCGTAATGCTCGATGTTGGGCACCACCCAGAAGGCGATGCGCGCCCCGCCCGGCCAGGTGATCCTGGGCCGCCGCCGCCAGGGCATGAAGGCGTAGTGCGGACAATCGCTCAGCATCGCAGCCCCCTGCGCTGCACCTTTCACATCGTGCCTGGATAGGCCCCGCCGTCGAGCAGGATGTTCTGCGCGGTGATGAACCCGGCATGGACCGAGCAGAGGAAGGCGCAAGCCGCCCCGAACTCCTCCGGCGTGCCGAGGCGCCGGGCAGGGATCGCGCGCACCGCATCGCGCGCCACCTCCTCGAGGCTGCGGCCCGAGACCTCGGCCGCGCGGGCCCAGTTGGCGCGGATGCGGTCGGTGTCGAAAGGCCCGGGCAGCAGGTTGTTGATGGTGACGTTGAAGGGGGCGGCACGTCGGGCCAGCGCGCTGACCGCCCCGGTCAGCCCCGCCCGCGCCCCGTTGGAGAGTTCGAGGCTCGCGATCGGCATGCGCACCGCATAGCTGGTGATGTTGATGATGCGCCCGAAACCGCGGCTCATCATGCCCTGGATGGTCGCCCCGATCAGCGCGATCGGGGCGAGCATGTTCGCCTCCAGCGCGGCCCGCCAATCATCCAGGGTGTACTGGGTGAACTCCCCGGGCGGGGGGCCGCCGGCATTGGTGATCAGGATGTCGGGGGCGGGGGCGGCGGCCAGCAGCGCGGCGCGGCCCGCTTCGGTCGTGACATCGGCCGGCACCGCCAGAACCTCGGCGCCGGTGTCGCGGCGGATCGCCTCTGCCGTGGCCTCCAGCTCGGCAGCGCCGCGGGCGGCGATGACGACCCGCACCCCCTCCCGCGCCAGGGCCATGGCGCAGCCCCGCCCCAACCCGCGCGAGGCGCCGCAGACGATGGCGGTGCGGCCGGCGATGCCGAGATCCATGTGACCCTCCCTGCTGCGAGGCGGCTTCCCCGCGCCGCTGGCCGGCGCGGGCGGCGGCAGCATCGCCCGCTGGCGCGCCCTGCGCCAGGGGTGGGGGAGGATGCGGAATATCGCGCTGACCGCTGCGGCATGCAGGGCATGGCTCGGGCAGCGGGCGGCCGCTGGCTGCGGCGGGCCCGGGCGGCGGCGCGGCCGCGGCGGGCAGAGTCGCGGCGGTTCAGCCCTGCCGCGCGCGGCGCATGTAATGGCGTTCGGGCCGATAGGTGAGCCAGCGGAGGAAGCGGGCGAGGAGGCGTCTCATGGCACGGGTTCCGGCGGCAGCCGGCCCCAAGCCCGGGACCGGCATCTGACGGATGCAAGCCACCTGCGGCAGGGCGCGGGCGGCAGCGTGGCAGATTCTGGGCGCGGCCGGTAAAGCTTCAGTGAAGGCGCGCCGGGGGGGTTAGCGTTCGCGTTCCAGCGCCTCGCGAAAGCGAGGGTCGTTGAAGGCGAACAGCATCGGATCAAGACGGATGCCGAGTTCGGGGTCGTGCAACGTCACCCGCGTGCTGCGCCCTTGCGCATCGACCACGACCCATTGCCGCAGCATCAGCGGCGTCTCCTGGAAGATCAGGGTGATGCGCCCCTCCTGCGGGGCGCCGGTGCGGTGGAGCACCAGCGCGAACAGCCCTCCCTGGCGGTCGGTCTCGGCCACCGTCACCTCTCCCGAGAGGGTGATCGGATCGCGCAGCAGGACGCCGAGCGGCGTGGCGCGGGCGGGCACGATGGTCGGCTGGCGCATCTCCCGGTCCCAGTGGAAGAACTGCCCGTCGGCGGCGATCAGCAGCGTGGGTTCCGGCGGATCATAGTCGAAGCGCATGCGCCCGGGCCGCCAGATCAGCGCGGTGCCGCGCGCCACCGCCCCGTTGTGCGCGACCTGGGTGAAGCGGGCGCGCAGGGTGGTCAGGCTGTTGAACCAGCCTTCGGCCAGCCGCACGAGGGCAGAGTCCACTCCCTGCGCCGCCACCGGCAGCGGTGAAGCGAACAACAGCGGCAGGCTGCGGCGCAGAATCATGGCAGGCCAGGGGGAGGCAGCGCGCGCCCGCGCAGCGGAAGGCCGGTCTGGCCCGCCGCCGGGTCGGGCGGGGGCGGCCCTTCAGAGGCCGCCGGCCCCTGCGGCAGGCCCAAGCCGGGCGGGGAAGAGGCGGCGGTCAGGCTGCGGAAACCGGCGGGCCGGTCGAAGCGCGCAGGGTCCTGGGCCGCGTAGTCGACCCGTTCGGCCTCCAGCACCGCCGCCGCTGAACCCCGCCCTCCTGCCGCGCGCAAGGCCACGCCATCGGCGGTGAGGCAGAGCTCCCGCGCTCCGCCGGGCTCCTCGACGCGCCAGCGCGTACAGGCCAGTCCCGCGATCCGCGCGCTGCCCAGCCGGGTGAAGCGGGCCTCGGGCGGCGGGCGGAGCAGCCCCCCTGCCGTCCCGGCGGGGAGGGTGATCTCCACCACCGTCCGCTCGCCGGGCAGGGCAAGGAAGCCACGGCCTGCCCGATGGTCCATCACCGCATATCCCTCGGCCGTCTCGGTCCGGGTCAGCCGGCGCTCCGCCAGCCAGGAGAGAACGAGGCGCCGCACCTCGCCCGCCGCGCTCATGCGGTATTCCACCCGCACATCCCGCAGCGGCCAGAGATGGGGCGGGCGCTCCTCGGCCATGGCTGGGCAGGAAGCGGCCAGGGCGAGCACCGCCGCGGCTGCCGCAACGGCGCGGCTCTCCCTCCGGCGCCTGCGCCGGGCCTGCGCCTTGTCCATCGCATCCCTCCTGCGCTCCCGGGCTTATCCTGCGCCGCCCGCCCCGCGGTCAATCCAGCGCCCGCCGCGCCAGCACCTCGCGCTTGCCCTGATGGTTGGCGGGGCCGACCACGCCCTCGCGTTCCATCTGTTCCACCAGCTTGGCCGCCTTGTTGTAGCCGACCGAGAGGTAGCGCTGCACCATGGAGATGCTGCACTTGCCCTCGCGCAGCACGAGTTCGACCGCGCGCTGGTAGAGTGCTCCTTCGCCCTCGCCGCCCCCGCCGGCGGAGGTGAGGGCGATGGCCTCCTCCTCGGCAGCCTCGGTCACCTCCTCGACATAGGAAGGTTCGCCCTGCGCGCGCAGCCAGTCGGCCACCCGCTGCACCTCCTCATCCGAGACGAAGGGACCATGCACCCGCTGCAGCCGCCCGCCGCCCGCGCTGAAGAGCATATCCCCCTGGCCCAGCAGCTGCTCCGCCCCCTGTTCACCCAGAATGGTGCGGCTGTCGATCTTGCTCGTCACCATGAAGGAGATGCGGGAGGGGAAATTGGCCTTGATCGTGCCGGTGATGACATCGACCGAGGGGCGCTGGGTCGCCATGATGACGTGAATGCCGGCGGCACGGGCCATCTGCGCCAGGCGCTGCACGGCTGCCTCGATCTCCTTGCCGGCCACGATCATCAGATCGGCCATCTCATCGATCACGACCACGATCATCGGCAGGGGTTCGAGCGCGAGCGGCTGTTCCTCGAACACCGGCTTGCCGGTCTCGGGGTCGAAGCCGACCTGGACGCGGCGGGTCAGCACCTCCCCCTTCTGCCGCGCCGCCGCCACCCGTTCGTTGTAGCCGGCTATGTTGCGGACATTGATTGAGGCCATGGCGCGGTAGCGCCGCTCCATCTCCTTGACGGTCCATTTGAGCGCGCCGATCGCCTTGGCCGGTTCGGTCACCACCGGCGCGAGCAGATGCGGGATGCGGTCATAGACCGACAGCTCCAGCATCTTGGGGTCGATCATGATGAAGCGCACCGCTTCCGGCCCGAAGCGGTAGAGCAGGGAGAGGATCATGGTGTTGATCCCCACCGACTTGCCGGACCCGGTGGTGCCCGCGATCAGCAGATGCGGCATGCGCGCCAGATCGGCCAGCACCGGAGCACCGCCGATATCCTTGCCCAGCGCCAGCGGCAGCCGTGCCGTGCTGCGGGCCCATTCCGGGCTTTCCAGCATTTCGCGCAGCAGCACCACCTCCCGCCGCGGATTGGGCAGTTCGATGCCAATCACGGTACTGCCGGGAACGGTGGCGATGCGCACCGCCAGCACCGACATGTTGCGCGCCACATCATCGGCCAGGCCGATGACGCGGGAGGATTTGGTGCCCGGTGCCGGCTCGAGCTCGTAGAGCGTCACCACCGGGCCCGGCCGGATGCCCGTGATCTGCCCGTGCACGCCGAAATCGGCCAGCACCTGTTCCAGCCGCCGGGCGGTGGCCGAGAGCGTCTCGGCATCCGGGCCGCGGCTGCGCTGGGCGGGCGGTTCGGCGAGCAGATCGAGCGGCGGCAGGAGGGGGCCCTCCGGCGGCACGGCGGGCGGGGCGGGGCGGCTGCCGCGGCTTGGGCTGCGCGAGGGGGCGCGCGGGGCAGGGGCAGGCTCGCTCTCGGCGGGGCCGGGTGGTTCGGGTGGGGGCGGGGGCGGGCGTCGCGGCGCGGCTTCGGCCGCGGCCTCGGCGGCGCGCAGCAGGCCGCGCAGATCCTCGCCCGGCTCCGCACGCCGGGCACGCACACGGCGGAACAGCCACGCCACGCCGCGGAAAGGTGCCGCCAGCAGCCGCCGAGCGAGGTGGCGCCGCGCCAGCCCCGCGCGGGCCAGGCCCGCCGTGGCATCGGCGGTGACGCGGGCGGCGCGCCGCCATTCCGAGGGAGCGAAGCCGAGCGCACCGACCAGCACGAGCAGGCAGAGCAGCCCGAGCAGGCCATGGCCGACCATCTGGCCGAAGGGGCCGAAGGCGGCACCGATCCAGCCGGTCAGTGCCTGATGCAGCAGCGGGCCGAAGGCTCCGCCCGGGCCGGCCAGCACCGGCGCTTCGGGCGGCAGCGGCAGGGCGGCGAGGCCGGCGGCCAGCACGGGCAGTCCGGCAAGCAGCGCCAGGAGGCGCAGCGGCAGATGCGTCACCGCCCGGCCGGTGGCAAGGCGCAGTGCCCAGGCGAGCAGAACGAGCGCCGGCAGGAAGGCCGCAAAGCCCACCGCCTGCAGCAGCAGATCGGCCAGCATGGCCCCGGCCGGCCCGGCCAGGTTGCGCGGGACCTCTCCGCTTGCGGTCGAGCCTGAGGGATCAGCCGGGTCGTAGCTGAGCAGGGCAATGGCCAAGGCGAGCCCGGCCAGCGCCGCGATCAGCCCGATCAGATGGCGCAGGCTGCGCGCCATGGCTGCGCGCAGGGCCGGAGAGGCCAGACGCCCCCCCTCCTCCCCTGCCATCCCGCTCGCCTCGCCGCGCGCCATCGCGCCTCATCCTCCATCGATCGGGGGGCTGTTGCACAGGCCGGGGGGGGGAAGTCTCTTCTAGCCGGCGGCGGCGGGCGGCGGAAGCATCGCGCGAAAAAAGGGGCCGGCGCGCTGCGGCACCGGCCCCCTTCAGCCCAGCCTGGCCGGGCGGATGCGGCGCCCGGCGCGGCCTTGCGGCTCAGCCCAGCCGCTCGCCGTGCTGGGTGACGTCGAGGCCCTCGCGCTCCTCCTCCTCCGTCACGCGCAGGCCGACCATCAGGTCGACGATCTTGAGCAGGATGAAGGTACCGATGCCGGAGAAGGCGATGGTCGCGAGCACGGCCTTGATCTGGGTCCAGATCATGCCCGGGTTGCCGTAGAGCGCGCCGGAATAGGCGATCGCGGCCTCGGCGTCGTCGGGCTTGTAGAGCATGCCGTAGGCGAAGACGCCGGTCAGCACGGCGCCCACGATGCCGCCGATGCCGTGCACGCCGAAAGCATCGAGGCTGTCGTCATAGCCGAGCGCCTTCTTGAGCGAGGTCGAGCCCCAGTAGCAGAGCACGCCCGCCACCGCGCCGATGATCAGGGCGGCGCCGGGGAAGACCCAGCCGGAGGCCGGGGTGATCGCGACCAGCCCCGCCACCGCGCCGGAGATGGCACCAAGCGCCGAGGGCTTACCCTTGGTCATCCACTCGGCAAAGAGCCAGGCCAGGGTGCCGGCGCAGGTGGCGACCATGGTGACCAGCATGGCCATGCCGGCGCGGCCATCGGCAGCCAAGGCGGAACCCGCATTGAAGCCGAACCAGCCGACCCAGAGCAGGCAGGCCCCGATCATGGCGAAGGCCAGGTTGTGGGGCGCCATGTTCTCGCTCCCATAGCCCAGGCGCTTGCCGAGCACGAGCGCGGCCACCAGGCCCGCCACACCCGCGTTGATGTGCACCACGGTCCCGCCGGCGAAGTCGAGCGCGCCCCAGGCCCAGATCAGGCCGTTCGGATGCCACACCGCATGCGCGATCGGGCTGTAGATCAAGAGCGTCCACGGCACGACGAACAGGCAGAGGGCCGAGAACTTCATGCGGTCTGCCACCGCGCCGAAGATCAGCGCCGCGGTGATGATGGCAAAGGTCATCTGGAACATGACGAAGACCGTCTCGGGGATGGTGGTCGGCACCTCGGAATCCCCGCCCAGGCCGTAGCCCAGGATGAAGGGACCGTTCCAGTTGATCCCGCTCAGCATGAATTTGGAGAAGTCGCCGATCCAGGCGCTGCCGTTGCCGAAGGCGAGCGAGTAGCCGAGGACCACCCAGCACACCCCGACCAGCGCGGCCACCGTGAAGGACTGCATCATGGTGGCCAGCACATTCTTCTTGCGCACCATGCCGGCGTAAAAGAGCGCAACCCCAGGCAGGGTCATCATCAGCACGAGCGCGCTGGCCACCATCACCCAGGCGGTCGCCCCGGCGTCGAGCGAGGGCTCATCGCCCGCCAGCGCGGGCAGGGCGAGGAACGGCAGCGCGACCAGCGCGCCCGTCAGGCTCTTCTTCATGGTCTTCCTCATCCTCTGCGGGTTCACAGCGCTGCGCTGTCGGTCTCACCGGTGCGGATCCGCAGCGCCCGTTCCACATCCACCACGAAGATCTTGCCGTCGCCGATCTTGCCGGTCTTGGCGGCGGCGGCGATCGCCTCCACCACCGGATCGGCGAGCTCGTCGGGCACCACCACCTCGATCTTCAGCTTCGGCAGGAAGCTCACCTGGTATTCGGCGCCGCGGTAGATCTCGGTCTGGCCCTTCTGGCGGCCGAAGCCCTTGACCTCGGTGACGGTCAACCCCTGCACCCCGAGCGGTGTGAGGGCCTCGCGGACCTCATCCAGCTTGAAGGGCTTGATGATGGCCATGATGAGCTTCATCGGTGCCTCTTCGCGTGTCCCCATGCGCCCCCCATGGGCGCATGTCGCAGGCGTGCCATGCGAAGACCCCGCTGCGGGAGGGGGCCGAGCGCAGCCGAACACAGCTGCGAAACGGAAATTGCCCAGAATCTGTGCAGCCAACCCAAAGCTACGGCAGGGCTGGCGGCGGGGGGCGACCCGCCGCATAGTGCAGCCGCATGAGCAGTGCTCTCGAAGTGACGGTCGCCATCGTCGGTGCCGGCCCGGTGGGTGCGACGCTGGCGGCAGCCTTGGCCGCGGAGGGGATCAGGGCCGCGGTGATCGATGCGCAGCCCCTGCCGCCGATGGAACTGCCCGCCTTCGACGGCCGCTGCTACGCGATCGCCGCCGGTTCGCGCCCGGTGCTGGAGAGGGCCGGCGTTTGGCAGCGCCTGCCCGAACCTCCCTGCCCGATCGAGACCATTCGCGTCCAAGACGGCGAACCGGGCGAGGCGCCATCCCCGCTCTCCCTCACCTTCCGCGCGCGGGAGAGCGGCTGCGAGGCGTTCGGCTGGATGGTCGAGGCGCGCAGCCTGCGGGTGGCGCTCAATGCGCGGCTGCCGGGCTTGCCCGCACTCTCCGTCTTCGCGCCGGCCGCACTGCGCCTGGCCACGCGCAGCGAAGAGGGCGTGCTGATCGAGCTGACGACGGGCCAGCGCATCGCGGCGCGGCTGCTGGTGGCGGCCGAGGGGCGGGGCAGCCCGCTGCGCCGCGCGGCGGGCATCCCGACTACGGGGCTTGACTATCGCCAATGGGGGCTGGTCGGCGCCTTTGCGCATGAGCGGCCGCACCGCAACACGGCGCTCGAGCAGTTCCTGCCCAACGGCCCCTTCGCGCAGCTGCCGCTGGCCCATGCGCCGGAGGGCGCACCCTTCCCCCACGCCTCCTCCTTCGTCTGGTCCGATCGCAGCGAGATCGCGCAGCGCATGCTCGCGCTGGACGAGGAGGCCTTCTCGCGCGAGCTTGCCCGCCGGCTGGGCGGGGCGCTGGGCGCGGTGCGCGCCATCGGCCGGCGCTGGTCCTATCCGCTCTCGGCGCTGCATGCCCACCGCTATGTCGATGTCCGGCTCGCCCTGGTGGGCGATGCCGCGCACGGCATCCACCCGATCGCCGGGCAGGGCCTCAATCTCGGGCTGCGCGATGCGGAGACCCTCGCCCGGCTGGTGGCCGAGGCGCTGGCGGCGGGCGAGGACCCGGGCGGGCCCCGGCTGCTCGCCCGCTACCAGGCGGAGCGCCGGCCGGCGGCGCTGCTGATGCTTGGGGCCACCCATGTGCTGGAGCGGCTGTTCGGCAACCGCATCCCGCCGCTGCGCCTGGCCCGGCGGGTCGGGATTGCGGCGGTGGACCGCATCGCGCCGCTCAAGCGCGGCTTCGCCCGGGTGGCGATGGGGTTGTGATCAGCCCTCGCGCAGCATCAGGCGCTGGCTCTCCGGCACCTCCATCCCGGCATCGGTGAAGGCCTTGCGCAGCGCGGCGATATTGGGGGCGAAGATGCCGCCGCGGTTGGCCACGCACCAGTCGCGGCTGGCAGTCGGCATGCGCAGGCTGCCCTGGAAGCGCGGCATCACCCAGCGGGCGAACAGTTCGAAGCTGCGCCAGGTCGCCTCGCGGTCGGCCCATTCATGGGCCCGGAACAGCACGCCCCCCGCGCCGCCTTCGGTGAAGGAGAGCAGGCGTTCGATGCCGCGCGCCACCGTCTCCGGACTGCCGACCAGGGTGGTGCCGGCGCGCAGCCCCTCGCCCAGCGGATCCTCGCTGCGCGTGGGCGGGCGGGCCAACACCTCGCCGAAATAGCCCTCGGTCTCCAGCCGCTCGCCGGCGGCGACATCCCGCATGGCGCGTTCGTCATCCTCGGCGCAGTGCATGGTCACGACCAGCCGCCACTCCGCCCGATCCATCCGCTGCCCATGCTTGGCCGCCTCGGCCTCGGCCAGCCGCCACTGCTCGGCCAGCTTCTGCGGCCCGCCCGGCAAGCCAGCGCCCAGGCTGAGCAGACCAAGCCCGTGCCGCGCCGCCGCCAGCACCCCCGCCGGCGTGGTCGAGGCCGCCACCGCGATCGGAAAGCGCGGATGGGTATAGGGGGCGAGATGCAGCCGCGCCTCCCGCAGGGTGAACCAGTCGGTCTGCATGCTCACCGGCTCCTCGCAGGCAAGCAGCGCCAGGATGGCAGCCAGCGCCTCCTCCATCCGCCGGCGCTGGCTCTCGGCCGGTATCCCCATCATATAGGCATCGGAGGCGAGCGCCCCCGGCCCGCAGCCCAGCATGATCCGCCCGCGCGACATGTGATCGAGCTGCACAAAGCGCTGCGCGACCAGCAGCGGATGGTGATAGGGCAGGGAGGTGACGCCGGAGCCCAGGCGGATGTGTCTGGTCCGCTCGATGGCGGCGGCGATGAAGACCTCCGGGCTCGCGATGATCTCCCAGCCGCCGGAGTGATGCTCCCCGATCCAGGCCTCGTCATAGCCGAGGTGGTCGAGCCAGGCGATCAGCTCGAGGTCGCGGTGGATGGCCAGTGTCGGGTTGTCCCCCAGCCGGTGGAAGGGGGCGAGGAAGATGCCGAACTTGAGCCCCGCATGCGCCATCTTGGCCCGCTCCTGTCTTGACTTTGCATTCCGCCCGCCAGCCTGGGCCCCGCGCCCCGGCCGGTCAACGCCTGCCGCGCAAAGCCGCTTGAGCGCGCGGCCGAAGCGGGGCAGATGTGCGGGATAAGACGTTCCAAGGGAGGCTTCCGACCATGACCCCTCGCCGCACGCTGCTGGTGGGCGCCCTTGCCGCACCTGCTCTGCTGCCGCCCAAGGCGGCGCGCGCCCAGGAGGTGACGCTGCGCCTGCACCATTTCCTGCCGGCGGCATCCAACGTCCATCGCACCTTCCTCACGCCCTGGGCGCAGAAGGTGGCGGCCGACTCCAACAACCGCATCCGGGTGCAGATCTTCCCGGCCATGCAGCTCGGCGGGGCGCCGCCGCAGCTCTATGATCAGGCGCGCGACGGGGTGGTGGATATCGTCTGGACCTTGCCCGGCAACACCCCGGGCCGCTTCCCCCGCATCGAGGTCTTCGAGCTCCCCTTCGTTGCGCACCGGCGTGCGATCGTGAACGTGCAGGCGGTGCAGACCCTGTTCGAGCGCCGCATGCGGGAGGAGTTCCGCGAGACCCACATCATCTGCGCCTGGGGCCATGATGCCGGAGTGATCCATGCCCGGCGGGAGGTGCGGCGGATGGAGGACCTGCAGGGGCTGCGCCTGCGCTTTCCCACCCGCCAGGCGGGGGAGGCGCTGCGCGCCCTGGGCGCGGCCCCGGTCGGCATGCCGGTGCCGCAGGTGCCGGAGGCGCTGGCGCAGGGCGTGATCGACGGCGCGGTGGTGCCGTGGGAGGTGGTGCCGGCGATCCGCCTGCACGAGATGCTGCGCCATCACACCGAAATCCCGGGCAGCCCGACCCTCTATATCGCGACCTTCGTGCTGGCGATGAACCGCGCCCGCTACGAGGCGTTGCCGGCCGATCTGCGCGCCATCCTCGATGCCAACAGCGGCATGGCGGCCGCGCGTATGGCCGCCCGCCCGTGGGATGAGGAAGGTCCGCGCGTGGAGGAGATGGTGCGCCGCCGCGGCAACCAGATCATCGAGCTCTCCGAGGAGGAGGCGCGGCGCTGGCAGCGCCAGACCCAGCCCGTGATCGATGCCTGGATCGCCGCCATGCGCGAACGCAACATCGACGGCGGGGCCCTGGTCGAGGAGGCGCGCGCCCTGATCTCCCAGTTCGGCCAAGGGGTGACCTGATTGCGGGGCGAGGGGCGGCAGCCGCCGGCGGCGCGGCTGGCGGCGGCTCTGGCCATGGCGGGCGGGGCGGTGCTGCTGGCCGCGGCCGGGCTCACCGTGGTCTCGGGACTGCTGCGCTGGTGGACCAGCCAGCCGGTGCGCGGGGATTTCGAGCTGGTCTCGGTGGGTTCGGGGCTGGCCGTGATGTCCTTCCTGGCCTGGGGGGCGTGGCGGCAGGCCAACATCATCGTGGACAGCTTCACCACCTGGCTGCCGGCGGCCGTCCTGCGCGCGATCGATGCCTTCTGGCTGTGCGCCTTCGCCGGCGCCATGGCGCTGCTTGCCTGGCGGATGGCTGTCGGCGGGCTTGAGGGGATGCGGAGCGGCGTGCGCACGATCGGGCTGCTGGCCATGCCCTATGGCTGGGCGATTGCGCTCGGCGCGGGCTGCTTTGCGCTGACCGCGCTGCTGTCGCTGCTGCGGGCTTGGCGCGTGCTGCGCGGCGGGGCGTGATGGCGCCGGAATTCGCCGCCGCCCTGCTGGGTTTTGCGGCCCTGCTCGGGCTGATCGCGCTGCGCGCGCCGATCGCGCTGGCCATGCTGGCGGTCGGGGCGGTCGGTTATGCGCAGATCCTCGACCTCCAGGCGCTGCTCAACTACCTCAAGACCACCCCCTATCACCTGTTTGCCAACTACACGCTCTCGATCATCCCGCTCTTCATCCTGATGGGGGCGCTGGCCGAGCGCGGCGGGCTGGCGCGCGATCTGTTCGCCGCGGCGCAGGTGGTGCTGGGCGGACGTCCGGGCGGGCTGCCGCTCAGCGTCATCGGCGCCTCGGCGGCCTTCGGTGCGGTCTGCGGCAGTTCGGTTGCAACCACTGCCACCTTCGGCCGCGCGGCGCTGCCCGAACTCCTGCGCGGAGGCACCCGGCCGGGCTTCGCCACGGCCACCATCGCCGCCGGCGGCACGCTCGGCATCCTGGTGCCGCCTTCGGTGATCCTGGTCGTCTATGCGATCACCACCGAACAGAATGTGGCCAAGCTGTTCATGGCCGCGGCGATCCCGGCCTTGATCGCGGTGCTGCTCTACATGGCGGCGATCCGCCTCGCGGTCTGGCGCGATCCCTCTCTCGCCCCGGCCGCAGCGCCCCTGCCGCGCGGGGAACGGGCCCGCGTGCTGCGCCATGTGCTGCCGGTCCTTCTCATCGCCTGCACCGTGGTGGGCGGGATCTACGGCGGCGTCTTCACCCCGACCGAGAGCGCGGCCGTGGGCTGTGTGGCGGTGCTCGCGGTCGGGCTGCTGCGCCGGTCGCTGACCTGGCCCGACATCCGCGCGGCGCTGCTCGCCACCGCAGAGACCACGGCGATGATCTTCGCCATCCTGCTCGGGGCGGAGATCTTCAACGCCTTCCTCGCCCTGACCCAGGCGCCGGATCTGCTGGCGATGTGGGTCACCGACCAGGACTTCCCGCCCTACGGCGTGCTGATCGTGCTGTTGCTGACCTATCTCGTGCTCGGGGCGGTGATGGATGAGCTGGCGATGATCCTGCTCACCCTACCGGTCTTCTTTCCCGTCATGACCGCACTGGATTTCGGCATGACGAGCGAGGAGGTGGCGATCTGGTTCGGGATCATGGTGCTGGCGGTGGTCGGCATCGGCCTGACCGCACCGCCGATCGGCCTTAACGTCTTCGTCATCTCCTCGATCGCGCGGGAGGTGCCGATCATCGCCACCTATCGCGGCGTGCTGCCCTTCATCGCGGCGGACCTGCTGCGCCTTGTGCTGCTCGCGGCCTTTCCCGTCCTCTCCCTCTGGCTCGTGGAGGTGTTGACCTGATGTTGCATTTCCTTCCCCATGACGGTGCGATGCTGGCGGTGGCCGAGGAGGGGCCGCCCGGCGCCCCGGCCGTGGTGATGCTGCATAGCCTCGGGGCCTCCTCGCTGATGTGGGCACCGCAGCGCGAGGCACTCGCCCGCCGCTACCGGGTGGTGGCGATGGACCTGCCGGGCCATGGCCTCTCCGCCCCCCCGGTGGCGGAGGAGCTGACCATGCCCGCCCTCGCCGCGGCCGTCTTCGCCGTGATGGATAAGCTCGGCATCCGGGCAGCCCATGTCGCCGGCCTGTCGATCGGCGGCCGCATCGCGATGGAGATGGCGGCAACCGCGCCCGATCGTGTGCTCTCCCTCATGCTCTGCGACACGGCGCTGACCTTCCCCCCGCGCGAGCGCTGGGAGGGGCGCATGGCGGCGATCCGCGAGGGAGGCATGGCCGCGATCGCCCAGGCGGTGGTGGCCAACTGGGTGGTGGATGCCTCGCTGCCCTCGGCGGCGGCGCTGCTGCGCATGCTGGAGGGCTGCCACCCCCGCGGCTATGCCGCCTGCGCTGCCGCCCTGCGCGATGTCGGCCCGCCCGGTCCCATCGCCTGTCCCACCACCGTCATCTGCGGGGCGGCCGATCCTGCCACCCCGCCCGCCCGCTCGCAGGAGATCACGGCGCATATCCCCGGCGCTCGCTATGTCGAGATCGCGGGCGCGGCGCATATCCCCTGCTTCGAACAGGAAGCGGCGATGACGGCGGCGCTCGAGGAGCATCTGAGCCGTGTCGCCGCCGCGGGAGGCTAGGACAGGATGACGCAGCGCGGCGCGGTGACGGGGCAAGGCGCACTCGGCCGGGCGCAGGCCGCGCGCCCCCGGCCTCAGCCCCCGCGCTGCCCTGGCCTGCCTCCGCCGCCGCCGCCCCGGGCCGTGCCGGGACGAGGCGTGCCGCGGCGGGGCTGCGGCGTGGTCAGCCTGAGCAGGCCGGCCGCCCTCGCCCCAGCGGGGCGACGCTGCCCGGGCGCAAGAGGGCGCCCTGCGGCTAGCCAGGCGGCGCAGGCGCCGAGGTCTCTTCTCCCCCATCACAGCCCGCCGCATCCTCGCCCTGCGAGGCGTAGCGCCCTGGAGACCCTGCCATGAACGACCCCATCCCCTATCGCCGCCCCGCAGCGGGGCAGATGCCGCCCTGGGACGTAGCGGCCTATGGCAGCACGCGCCGGCGCCATCCGCTCTCCGCTCCAATCCCGATCCCACACAGCCTGACCGAGACTTCGGCGCCGCGCTTCGATCCGGCGCATTATCCGCCGCAGCTCGATCTCTCCCGCCATGCCGGCGGCCAGGCGATGGGCCAGCGCATCATCGTCGCCGGCCGGGTGACGGATGAGGATGGCCGGCCCGTCGCCGGTGCGATGATCGAG
>JANWYF010000104.1 GCA_025057055.1 Rhodovarius sp.
CTGAAAATCGGGTCTGCTGCAAAACCCCCTCCCCACCCAAAAACCCTTCCACATCAATGCCCTGCAGGGGCCGTTCGCAACTTTCGCCGGCTCCGCGCAGGCTATCCTCCCTCCTCCGCCCTGTCACCAGAAAACTCCCCAGCCCGCAGCAACCGCTCGAGCGGCACGGAACCCACGCCCGCCAGGACCACATCCTCGGGCCAGCCCATGCCCCAGAGCTCCAGCTCTGCATTCTCTGCCACTGGCCAGGCCCGCACATCATCCCGGCGGGGGTCGATCAGCCGCGCCAGCTCCGCCCACAGCTCGTCCAGCTCCGCCGCAGTCCAGCAGCCGACAAACAGCGAATATTGCAGCCGCACCGCCCGCTTCTCCAAGAACCGCGCCACCCGCCGCAGCCGACGCGGAGAGGCGATGTCATACCCGATCAGCCAAGTCTTCCTCCGCCGCGCCATCGCCTACACCTCCGCCGCCAGGCACACCGCCAAGCGCGCAAGCATCCGCTCCAGCTCGGCCACCGGCGTGCTGCCCTCAAAGAGGGCGATCACCGCCCGCCGCATCCGGCAGCCTGCCTGCGCCAGCAGGGGCGAAAGCGCAGGGCAGAGCGGCAGGACCAGCGCCTCTCCCAGCTGTTCGGGCAGGGGAAAGCAGCCGCTGCGGCGCGCCAGGAACTGCGGGCCGACGCCGCGGCGCGACAGAGCCTCGGCCACCGCTGCCGCGCCCAGGCCGCGCAACAGCGCCCAGGCAGCCCAGGTCGGCGCCTCCTCTCGCCTCGGACCCAGCCAGCGCTCGAGCAGCGGCCGCAGCCGAAGGTCCAGCCCCTCGGGCCCGATCCCCTCGGCCCGGAGCGCTTGCAATGCCGCCCGGCGCAGCTCGGCGCGACAGAAATCCTCGAGCCGGCCGCGGAATCCGGGCAGCGTCGCCTTCTCCTCCAGCAGCGCTGCCAGCTCCCGGCGCTGTGCCGGCGCACTGGCCGGCACCAGCGTGCCGCGCAGCACGCCGCGCCCGTCAAGCAGCACCACCTGCACCCCCGCCTCGGCGCAGGCCAGCAGAGCCTCGGTCCGCCACTGCACCCGCGGCCCGTGCACGACAACCCGAGACAGCCGCGGCAAGGGCGCGAACACATCGGCAATCCCGCTGCGGCGCAGGCGCAGCGCCGGTCCCTCCAGCAGCACGGCCACTGGCTGGTCGGCCCCGTCGAGGTGCAGCGCCTCAAGCATCCGCCCTGCCCTCCTCCGCGGTGAGCTCCGCGCAGGCTGCCCGCGCTGCCCGCACCAGCGGGCGCAGGCCACGCCGGAGCAGACGGCGGGCGGGCGCCACCGCCTCCTCCCAGGCGGCGTAGAAGGCAACCCGCCCGGCCTTGCCGAGCAGGCAGGCCTCCCCGTCGCGGGTGAAGTGAGTCGCGCGCAACCGCTCCTCTGCCAGGAGCCGCCAGACCAGGCGCTCGCACAGCGGGCGCAGCGGCTCGACCAGATCGCAGGCCAGACTCTCCCGCCCCGGGTGCAGCGCGTGCAGGAAACCCACCGCTGGATCGAGCCCCGCGCGCTGCGCCGCCGCCACCGCCTCGAAATGCGCAAGTGTGTAGGCCAGCGAGAGCAGCGCATTCGCCGGATCGCGCGGCGGGCGGCGGTTGCGGCCGGCAAAGCCCGCCGAGGGCGGCAGCAGCGCGCCAAAGGCCTCCCAATAGGCAGCCGCCGCCGCACCCTCGATGCCCATCAGCTGCGCCGGTGCCATCGCTCCCTCCGTGCGCAGCCGCGACAGCGCCTCGGCCAGCGCCTCCTGCCCGCGCAGCAGCAGGCGCCGCTTCTCGGGGCGCAGCCGCAGCCCCTCCGCCAGCAGCCGATGCTGGCCGAGCAGCTTGCGCCGCAGCACCGCCCGCCCGACCGCCTCGCGCGCCGTCGGGTCGAGCGCCAGCCGGAACTGCCCGAGGCGGATCGCAGCATCGGCGTGGGCGCTGCCGGTCATGATGCCCGCCAGCCGCCCCTGCCGCCCGGTCAGCACCAGGAGCGCTGCCCCCTCCTCGGCAATGGCGGCGATGGCGCCGGTGGTCAGGCTCGCCGGGCCGCGCAGCACCACCCGCTCGATCAGACCGAGCGGCGCGCGCAGCAGCGTCCCATCCGCCCCGCGGATCAGCAGCGTGCCGCCCTCGGCGGCGATGGTGGCGTCGCGGCGGTCGAGGTAGAGCGTGCCCATGGCGTCAGCCGATGATGCGAAAGCCGGGTGCCTCCGGCGGCCGGGCGATGCCGAGGCAGCGCGGGGCAAGCCGCGGGTCGAGGCGGATCGCGAGCATCCGGTCCGCCCGCGGGTGCAGGCTGCGGCGCAGCTCGTGCAGCAAGCTGCGACGCTCGCCGGTGCTGACCCAGCACTCGTGGGCCGATTTCTGCCCGCCTGTGGCGTGACGGCGCGCAGCATGCAGGGCCCGGCGCAGCCGCAGGGGATGCGAGACGTCGTAGGCGATCAGGTGCAGGGCGCGCATGCTCATGCCCGCGGCCTTAGCGCGCAGCGGCCGCGCCTGCAGCATCGACAAGATTGTTCACGCCGCCGCCTGCGCGGGCGGCGGAAGATTCGGATGCTCTTGTCAAACAGCGCCGCGCGCCTGGGCCGTCAGAGGCCGAGCGCCGCGGGATCCTGCGGCAGTTGCGGCGGGAGTTCGGAGGCCAAGCCGGCCGCGCGCCAGAGGGGGACCATGACGTCCTTCCGCATCTTCTCGGCGAAGGCCAGCCACTTCTCCCAATCCTCCTTGGAGAGCGGCCGTTCGCCGTGGGCCAGGATGGACTTGTTGCGCAGCTCCAGCATGTCGCGCAGCCGGCCCTCACCGGTCTTCTTCGGGTCCTCGTGCGGGAAGGGGGCGGTGAGGAAGCGCGCGACCGGCCCCTCAGGCTCCTTCGCCGCGATCAGCTTCCAGGCCTGGGCGAAGCCGGAGAGCGTGGTCTTGCCCATCTGCTCCGACAGGCCCGCGCGCGCCACCTCCTGCGGCGTGATGCGCGACCAGTCGACCGCGCCGCTGTTGATCCCGTGCTTATGCTGCAGCCACCACTGCGCCACCCATTCGGTGAGGCGGTAGAGGCGCGCCACCGCATCGTCATAGCGGCCGCGGGCGGCACAGCGTTCGGCGTTGCGCCAGAGATCCAGGATGCGGGCCGGGACGCTCGTGGCGCAGGCCCGCGTCCGCTCAAGCCACGGCTTGAGCGCCGGATGGCG
This sequence comes from Rhodovarius sp., assembly GCA_025057055.1. Taxonomy (GTDB): domain Bacteria; phylum Pseudomonadota; class Alphaproteobacteria; order Acetobacterales; family Acetobacteraceae; genus Rhodovarius. Next base: position 3,199 of record JANWYF010000104.1, read on the forward strand.
GGCAACAAGGGGCCTCAGCACCTCCTCTACGATCGGGCCCTTGTCCTTTCGGTCGTGTCGCAGGTGGCGGAAACGGTCCCAGAGGTCGAAGGCGCGCGAGACCTCGGCAAGGTCGGAGAGGCGCTGGCGCATCCCCTCCGGTGCCTTCTCGTGGCTGCCGAGGTCTCCGTGCAGCTTCGCAAAGCCGGCGGCAGCCGTGGCGTAGTCGAAGCTTTCCCACGCCGCGCGCAGCCGCGCTTCGGTGCGTTCGGCAAGGAGCCACTCGATGGCGATGCGCGTCGGCCGCTCGGTGCCGTCCTTCACCTTATGGAGGTCGTCGCGCTGCCCGAGCATGAACTGGACCGCAGCACCCTCCGTCGCGATGGCGGCCTGGAACAGCGCGCCGGTCATGGACTTGGTGCCGCCGGTGTAGTCGAAGAGCAGTTCGGCGCGCGGATGCTCGGCGCGGAGTCGCGCGAGGCGGTCGCGGAGCGCCAGGAAGGTCGCCTCCGGATCGTCGGGCGGGACGATCAGCACCTCGTGCGGCTGCCGCGGGCGCTGCGCCTTGGCGAGGATCTCCGGCACCTGTCCGGCCGAGCCAGGCTGCTTCCCGACATCCTCCGTCGCGAGGAAGAGCACGAAATCCGGCCGCTTCGCCGCGATGGCGGAGGCGATCGGGTTGGGCGAGCCGCCGACCGAGGCGATCAGGATCAGGCTCATACGCGCTCCTCCTTCACCACCCAGCCGATCACCCAGCCAAAGGGGATAGGATTGCCTTTGGCGTCCCGCACGACGGTGCGGGTGCGGCCCCATTCGTTGGGGGCTCGTATACGCCTTGGCTTCTCCTTCTTCGGCTGAGCCTCCTCAACCCCCCGCCGCACGCCCTCGAGCGACTTGCTCTCGAAATGGCCAAAGCGGCCCAAGCGGAGGAGGACGAAGTGCGGATCCCACGCGTTGCCGTTGAGCGGTGGCCGCCCGTCGGGGCTGCTATGGGATAGAAGTGTGCGTAGGAGCGTCTTCTTCGAGTTGTCTTCGAAGAAGCGCTTCGTTTCCGCGTTGAACACCGCGACGTGGAAGGCCCGCAGGCGCGCCAAGGCCGAGTGCGCGTCGAAGCCAGCCTCGCGCCGCGCCAGAATGGCGGGCGAGAGGGCACGCTCGTCGATGTCGAGGCGGACCTCGAAGGCTGGGGCATCCTCCCCGTCGATCAGGGAGTAGGTGCTCTCGTAGTGCATCTGAATGCCGCCGTGGCCCCCGGGAGAGGTCGCTGGCCGGCCACCGGGCTTCACCACCTCAGCCTTGTCGATCAGCGTCGCGTCCTGGGGCAGGAAAGCATCCGAAACGTGAAGGAAGCGCAGGGGATCGGTCTCGGTCCGCTGCGGGTCGAGGCCGAAAGCCTCCCGCAGCGCGGTCTCGTGGGTCCATCGGTCGTCAGCCAGCTTGTCGCGCGGCAGCGCGGCCGAGGCGAGCGCCGTGCGGAAGGCGCCCTTGATCGAACTGCCGGGAATGTAGGGCCGTCCGCCGCTGCGGATGAATGGCTTCACCTGACCCGAACGTGCGGTGGGATTTCGAAGAGCCTGGTCTAGCTCCTCTCTCGAACGCTTGGTCAGTGGAACCCGCTCGAGAATGCACGCTCTTCCGGCCTCCCTCAGCTTCCTGCCAGCCTCGGCGAGGTTCCCGGCATCCAGCGCGCGCTGAAACGCTTGGCGCTGAGCCACCGACATCGCCCTCAACGCCTGCATGGGGTCGAAGCGGCAGAGATCATCGCCCTCCAACAGATACTCATCCAGCCGCATGTCGGTCCCGTCGCCGATATGGATCGGCGTCAGCGGCACCAGGCGCAGCGTGGTCCGTGTCAGCGCCCGCGGCGGGCCGGCATAGACGTTCATGCTCGTGCCTCCGTGTAGGGGATGGCGAGGTGGAAGGCGTTGTGGCCGATCGGGTCGGCCGGGTCCTCGTCCTGGTGAATGCCCGTGACCCAAGCCCCGAAGGGCCCACCATCCCGGGGGGCGAAGGTGGCGCCTGCCTCGGCCAGCACCAGCGGGAGTTTCCAGGGGCGCTTGCCTTCCGCCGCCATCTCGCGACCGAGCTTGCCGAAGAGCACGAAGCGCTGCCAGCGCGCCTCGGCCATATTCGCCGTCACCACGCCCTGGGAGAGCGAGAGCATCCGCCCCACGCTCCCTGCCCCCGGCGGCTCATCGAGCCAGCCCGCGCCCTCGCTGCTCTCGAGGGTGAAGCGCCCGCGCCCCGTGGAGGCATCGCGGCCGAAGCCGGTGGCGCCGACATGGGCGATCAGCGCCTCCACCTCGCGCGTCGGCAGGCTGCT
>JANWYF010000111.1 GCA_025057055.1 Rhodovarius sp.
CAGCGTGGCGCGCAGCGAGCTGTCGGAGGCGTTGTAGCTCTCATCCAGCAGCAGGAAGCTGCCGCCGCCCGGCAGCGCGATGCGGCGGCGCTGTCCGCGGCCCGGGCCCGCGGCGAAGGCAGCGAGTGCCGCCGCCGCCGCCGCCGGATCGAGCCCGAGCGCCACCACTGCTGCCAGCACCGCGCAGGCATTGAGCGCGAGGTGCCGCCCCGGCAGAGGCAGATGCAGCGCCACCTCCCCGGCCGGGGTGGCGATCCGCCCCTCGCCCGAGTCTGCCGCCTCGCGCCAGTCGAGGAGGCGGAGATCGGCCTTCGGCCCCTCGCCGAAGGAGAGCGCGCAGGCCGCCCGCGCCCGCAGGGCGGGGAAGAAATCGTTGTCGGCGGGCAGCACCGCAACTCCCGCCGCCTCGAGCCCGAGCAGGATATCGCCCTTCTCCTCGGCGATCATGGCGCGCGAGCCGAGCCGGCCGAGATGGGCCGTGCCGATGGTGGTGATGATCGCCACGTGCGGCCGCGCCAGGCGGGCGAGCGGTGCGATCTCGCCCCGGCTGTTCATGCCGATCTCGAGCGCGGCAAAGGCCGCTGCGGGGGGCAGATTGGCCAGGGTGGTGGGCACCCCGATGTGGTTGTTGAAGCTGGCCGCCGCGGCATGGGTGGGCCCGAAGGCGCCGAGGGCAAGGCGCAGCATCTCCTTGACCGTGGTCTTGCCGACGCTGCCGGTCACCGCCACCACCCGCGCGCGGCTGCGCGCGCGGCCCGCGGCCGCCAGGGCGCGCAGCCCCGTGAGCGTGTCGGGCACGATCAGGCAGCGCGGATCCTCGCCGTGCTCGACCATGGCGCAGGCCGCGCCGGCGGCGAAGGCATCGGCCACGAAGGCATGGCCGTCGCGCGCCGCGCGCAGAGCGACGAACAGGTCCCCGGGGCTGACCTGCCGGCTGTCGAAGACGACACGCTGCACCGCGACCTCGGCCGCGAGCTGCCCGCCGGTGGCGGCGATCAGCTCCTGCCTGTTCCAGAGCGGGGCGGTCATGCCGCAAGCTCCCGGATCACCGCGGCATCGTCGAAGGGCAGGGTGGTCGCGCCGATCGTCTGGCCGGTCTCGTGCCCCTTGCCCGCCACCACCAGCACATCGCCGGGCCGCAGCAGGGAGAGCCCATGGGCGATGGCGGCGCGGCGGTCGCCGATCTCGAGCGCGCCGGGGCAGGCGGCCAGGATGGCGGCGCGGATCGCGGCCGGGTCCTCGCTGCGCGGATTGTCGTCGGTGACGATCGCGAGGTCGGCATGGCGCGCCACCGCCTCCCCCATCAGCGGTCGCTTGCCCGGATCGCGCTCCCCGCCCGCACCGAAGATGCAGATCAGGCGCCCCGCCGCATGGGGGCGCAGGGCGCACAGCAGGCGTTCCAGCGCATCAGGGGTATGGGCGTAGTCGACATAGACGGCCGCTCCCCTGAGCCGGGCGGCCAGTTCCAGCCGCCCCCGCACGCCGGTCAGCCGCGGCAGGGCGGCCAGGGCATCTCGCGCCGGGGTGCCGGTGGCAACCGCCAGGCTGGCCGCCAGCAGCGCATTGTCGGCCTGGAAGCGCCCGGGCAGCGGCAGCAGCAGGGAGGTCCGCTCGCCGAAGAAGCCAAGTTCGACCACCTGCCCCTCAGGCAGCGGGCGGGCGGAGAAGATCCGCACCTCCTCCCCCTCGGCCCCGCAGGAGATGAGCCGCAAGCCCCGGCGGGCGGCGATCTCGGCCAGCGCTTGCCGGCTGGCGGCCTCGAGCTCGGTCGAGAAGACCGCGGGCGCGCCCGGCGGCAGCAGCACCTCGAACAGGCGGAGCTTGGCCGCGCGATAGGCGGCCATGCTGCCGTGGTAGTCGAGGTGATCGCGCGTGAGGTTGGTGAAGCCGCCGGCGGCCAGCCGCACCCCATCCAGCCGGCGTTGGTCGAGCCCGTGGGAGGAGGCCTCGATCGCGACCCGCCCGATGCCGGCCTGCGCCAGCGCGGCCAGCATCGCATGCAGGCTGGCCGGGTCGGGGGTGGTCAGGCTTGCCCCCCGGGGAAAGCCTGGGGCGATCAGGCCGAGCGTGCCGATGCTGCCCGCCCCCTCCCCCCAGATCTGGTGCAGGAAATCGACGGTGCTGGTCTTGCCGTTGGTGCCGGTGACCGCGACCACGCAGGCAGGCTGGGCACCGGCCAGGCGGGCGGCAAGCAGCGCCAGCTCGCGCCGCGGATCGGCACTCGTCAGCAGCGGGCGGCGCGGCACGCCCGGCGGCCAGGCGGTGCCCTCGGGGGCAAGTACTGCCACCGCTCCGGCCGCGACCGCGGCCGGAATGAAATCCCGACCATCGGCCCGGCTGCCGGGCAGGGCAGCGAAGATCATCCCCGGGCGGATCGCCCGGCTGTCGGCGCTGATGCCGCTGACCTCGATCGCTTCGGGGATGCGGCCGTCGGTCAGCTCATCGAGGCGCATGGCCGCTCTCCCCGGGGGCGGGAGGGTGGGCCGCCAGCACCACGCGGGGGCCGGCTGCGGGTGCCTCGGTGCGGCGGATGGGAGCACCCGGTGCCAGTTCGAAGCCGGGCGGGGCGGGAGGGCGCGCCGCGGCCGGCGGTTCGGCCGGTCGGCGCGGGGCGAGATGGGCCGGCCCGGCCGGCGCGGGGGCGGCCGGCGCTGCGGCCTGGCCGGCGGGGCGCGGTGCAGAGCCGGCCATGGGCACCCCGGGCGGGGCGGCGGGGGCCGGGGCGGGCTGGCGCGGCGGCGCGCTGCCGATCCTGCCGTTCAGGGGCATCGCCAGGCTCGCCTGGATCGCGCTGGCCCGCGGCTCGGTCTCCGGCGTCAGGCCGAGCATGGGGGCGGTGCGTTCGACGATCCGGCGGAAGAGGGGGGTTGCGATCCAGCCCGCCGTGGCGAAGCCCTGGGTTTCCGCCCGGGCCCGCGGCTCATCCAGCATGACATAG
>JANWYF010000136.1 GCA_025057055.1 Rhodovarius sp.
TTCGGCCAGGACAACGCCGGGGTGCTGGCGGCGCAGGGCTTCTCGGCGGAGTAGATCGCGGCCCTGCGTGAGATGGGCGTGCTGGTCGACGCGCGGCGGAGATAGCCTCCGGCCACCCGCGGGCCAGGCCGGCGGCGATCGCGGTCGGCCGGCGCCTTCCCGCCCGCTGCGGCGATCCGGCCACCTGCCGCCGGTCGCCCGATGTGGCGCCGGCCGCCGAGAGGACCGCGGCGCCGGCGCATCCTGGCCCCTGCGGCGCCGCCGCCCGGCAGGGCCTGTGGCCGCCGGGAAGACAGCGCGCGCCCGGGCCCTGCCCGGGGCCGCATCGCGGCGGCACCCTCATCCGGGCAGAGCGGCGGCGGTCGGCACGGCCGCGGCCGCCGGCATCCGCCGCGGCCTGGCGGCTTTTCGCGGGATGAGGAGATGGCCGTGGCCGCCGCTCGCCGGATGGCGGTGGCGGGCGGGGGTCCTCTCTCTGCACTGGGCAGGCAGGCCTCGGGGCCGGCGTGCGGGCCAGCTCGCTCGTCCGCGCGCGGGGGGGCGTGGCGCGCCCTGAGGGAGTCGAACCCCCGACCTGAAGCTTAGAAGGCTCCTGCTCTATCCAGCTGAGCTAAGGGCGCGCGGCCCCCCCACCGCAGTTAGCCGCCCTGGCGCGCCGCGCCAAGCACCTGCTCAATGGGTCCAGTTTTCCAGCCGGCCGTAGCGGAAATTATCGGCGTAGGATTTGGGCTTGATCGGCCGGCGGCTGCGGTCCGGCTCGATGACATAGGCAATGCCCTGGGCGCGGCAGAAGGCTTCCGCCGCCTCGGCGGAGGGGAAGCGCAGCCTGACCTGCCGCAGGGTGGACAGGCCGCCCGACCAGCCGGTCAGCGGATCGATCCGCGGCCGCTGGTCCGGGGCGAACTCGACCACCCAGCAGTCCAGCCCGGCCTTGCCGGACTGCATGGCGCTGCGCGCCGGGCGGTGGATGCGGGCGATCGGGCGCTGAAGGGTCATGGCATGGCTTCCTGTCCGCTTTGGCGTGTAGAGCCTTTCGCCGCCCTCTGGAATGCACCCCCGCCGCACGGGCGGCGCTGGTCGGCTAAACCGGCACAGGAGAGGTCCGCCGCCCCTTCGCCGCGGTCGAGACGGGAACAGCCGGCGGCTGCATGGCTGCCTCCCTCCCCCCTGCCTGGACGAAGCCTGCTCTGCCGCGCAGGCTTTCGCCTCGCTTCGGGATGCGGAAGGGGGGCGGATGCGGATGGGCCGGCCCATGCAGCTGCTGCTGGTCGCGCTTGCCGCGATGTTCGTGCAGCAGACCTTCGCTGCGGCCGGTCGCGCCCTGCCGCCCATCATCGCGCCCGCCATCCTCGAGGATCTGCGCCTCGATCCGGCCTGGATCGGCGTCTATGTCGCGATCGCGGCGCTGGCCGCGCTGCTCTTCCAGCTCGGCTGCGGCAGCTTCATCCTCCGCCACGGGGCCCTGAGGGTAAGCCAAGCGGCCCTCGTCCTGCTCGCCGCCGGGCTGGTGGCCGCCGCACTCGCCGGGCCGCTGTGGCTGTTCGCGCTCTCGGCCGTCATCGGCGGCGGGGGCGCGGCGGTCTCGACCCCGGCCTCCTCCCACCTGCTCGGACGCTATTCGCCCCCGCGCCATGCGCCGCTCGTCTTCTCGATCAAGCAGACGGCGGTGCCGGCCGGGCTGCTGCTCGCCGGCCTGGTCGGGCCGCTGCTTGCCCTCTGGTGGGGCTGGCGTGCCGCGCTGTGGGCCACCGCGGCGGCGTGCCTGCTCTTTGCCGTCCTCCTCGAGCCGCTGCGCACCGAATTCGACGCCGACCGCAGCCCAGGGCGCCGCTTCCGCCTCTCCGACCTTGGCGAGACGATCCGCAGCGTGACCCGGCAGCCGGGATTGCGCGCCCTTTCCTTCGCCTGCTTCGCCTTCAACGGGCTGCAGTCGGTCTTCACGGCCTATTTCGTCACGCTGCTGGCCGAGGCCGGGCATGGGCTGGCTGCCGCCGGGGCAGTCTTTTCTGCCGCCATGCTGGTGGCGGTACCGGGGCGCATCCTGTGGGGCTTCGTGGGCAGCGGTCCGGTCGCCCCGGGGCGCGTGCTCGCCTGGCTGGCGCTGGGCATGGCGGTCAGCAGCGCGAGCCTCCTGCTGGCCGGGCCGGGCTGGCCGCTTGTCCTGTTCGGCCTGATTGCGGCGGCGATCAGCCTCACCGCCCTCTCCTGGCACGGCGTCCTGCTCTCGGAGACGGCACGGCTCGCCGCCCCCGGTCGGCAGGGGGCGGCAACCGGGGGCGTGCTCTCCTTCGGGCAGATGGGGGCGCTTGCGCTGCCGCTGTGCTACTCGGCCGGGCTTGCGCTGACCGGCAGCCATGGCGTGGGCTTCGCCCTCGCTGGGCTGCCGGCGCTGCTGGTCGGGCTGCTGCTGCTGCGGCAGAGGGGCTGAGGCCGCGGCGCGCTCACCTCTCGCAGCGGATGAACAGGGTGGAACGGTGCGCGATCTCGCCGACATCGGCGGCGCTGCGCTCCGGTCCGCTGCTCGAGGCCGTGCGCGGCGTGACGCCGGCGCGCTGCAGGAAGGCCAGCGTCGCCTCGGCGCGGATCGCGAAATTGACGTTCTGCGCGATATCGCCGGTGACGCGCGCCACACGCTGCGCATTCAGCTTGGAGACGACGACACCTACCACATGGCCCTGCATGTCGAGCAGCGGCCCGCCCGAGTTGCCCGGCTGCACCTCGGCGCTGATCTGGATCTGGTTGCGGTTATCCCCGATCCCGGCCAGGCCGTTGACCTCACCCCGCGTCAGTTTGGGGTCGGAGGAGAGCAGCCCGGCCAGCGGGAAGCCGTAGGCCACCACGCCCTCGCCGCGGCGCACCGGAGGGCCGGCGCGCAAGGTCAGCGCCGGGCCGGTCAGGCCGGGCACGGTCAGCAGGGCGAGGTCGAGCTCCGCATCCACCCGGGCCGGCGGCTGCGCGGCCAGCCAGCGCCCCTCCGGCGTGCGCAGCAGCACACGGTTGCAGCCGGCGATCACGTGCTCGTTGGTCACCACCCGCTCCGGCGCCACGATCCAGCCGGTGCCGGTCGAGACCTGCCGCGCCTGGCGGTTGGGCAGCGCCTGCGGAGCCTGCGGGGCAGGAGCGGCGGGCGGCGGGGCGGTCGCCTCGGTCACGGTGATCGTGCGCTCGGCGCAGATGTCGCGCTCCCTGAGCTGCGCCTCCCGCCCATCGGCCAGGACGAGGCGCAGGTCGAAGCGGCAGGCCGCGGGATCGAGCGGCATGACGCGGAAGCCCTGTCCGGGCTGCAGCGGCCGGCCGGGGGCGAGCAGCGATTCGCCCCAATCCCCCCCCGCCCCGCGCGGCGAGCGCACGGCATGCAGCGCCACCGCCGGCTGATCGGTGCGGTTGACGACGCGGAAACCCGCCGCCTCCTGCCCCGCGGCGGGGGTGGGCGGCAGCAGGGCCCAGAGGAGGGCGGCGAACAGGACAAGGCGGCCGCGCAGACAGCGGATCGGGCTTAGGCTCATGGCGGGGATGTGCGGGTTCGGCCTCGCCGGGGCAAGCCCCTTGCCCGCCCGGGCACCCTGGGCAATCTCCGCCCATGCCGCACATCGCCGTCGCCCGCCTCTGGTTCGAGGCGAACAGCTTCGCCCCCGAACCGACACCGCTCTCCGCCTTCCGGGGGCGGGAATGGGTGGCGGGGGAGGAGGCGCGCGAGCGCTACCGCGGCACCGCGACCGAACTCGGCGGCCTGGATGCCTTCCTGGCCGAACGGCCGCACTGGCAGGCGAGCATCCTGCGCTGCGCCGCCGCCCAGCCCGGCGGCCCGATGACCGATGAGGCCTTCGCCACCTGGTGGGGCGAGGTGGCCGAGGGCCTCGCGGCCCTGCCCTATGACGGCATCTACCTCTCGCTGCATGGGGCTTGCCTGACCGAGAGCGACCCGGAGGCTGATCTGACGATCATCCGCCGCGTGCGCGCGCTGGTCGGGCCCGCCGTGCCGGTGGTGGCGAGCTTCGACTTCCACGCCAACCTCTCCCCGCAATGCGCGGCGCTGCTCGATGGGGCGAGCGGCTATCGCACCTATCCGCACACCGACATGGCCGATTGCGCCTGGCGCGCCCTGCGCCTGCTGGAGGCAAGGCTTTCCGGGCGGCGCCTGCATGCCGGCATCGCCAAGCTGCCGCGGGTGCTGCACAGCTTCCACATGCGCCACGAAGCCGGCCCGATGGCCGAGGTGTGGGAGGTGGCGCGTGCCATGGAGGGGCCGGGCCTGCCCGATGCCTCGATCTTTGGCGGCTTCGCCTGGGGAGACACCCCCTCAGCCGGGCCGACCGCCCTGGTCTGGGCCGAGGATCCGGCCGCCGCCCGCCGCACCGCGCGCGCCCTGATCGCGGAGATCGCCGCCCGGCAGGAGCGCTTCGCGGTCCATCTGCCCCCGCCCGAGGAGGCGCTGCGCCAGGCACTGGCCGCCCCGCCCGGGCTGGTCGCGCTGCTGGATCCGGCCGACAATCCGCTCTCCGGCGGGGCCTGCGACACGCCGGGCCTGCTGCGCGCGCTGATCGAGGCCGGGCCGCCGGTCGAGACCGTCTTCGCCTTCCTCCATGACCCCGAGGCGGTGGCCGCCGCCCGCGCGGCGGGGCTGGGCGGGGAGGTGGCGCGCGACCTCTGCGCCCGCACCACGCGCGCCTTCGGCCCGCCGGTGCCCTTCCGCGGGGTGGTCGAGCGGCTGACCGAGGGGCGCTTCCGCAACCAGGGCCCGATGGAGACGGGCAGCCCGGTCGATCTCGGCCCGACGGCCGTCCTGCGTGCGGGCAGGCTGCGCGTGATCCTGACCAGCCGCAAGGAGGCCGCGGTCGATCCCGGCTTCTTTGCGCTGCACGGCATCGACCTCTCCTCGGTGCGGCTGCTTGCCAACAAGGCCAAGAACCATTTCCGCGCCGCCTTCGCCGGCCGCTGCGCCGCGATCGTCGAATGCGACGCGCCGGGCCCGGCGGCGCTCGACCTCTCGCGCCTGCCCTTCCGCCATGTCCCCCTCTCCTGGCGGACGGCTTCACGCTGAGCGGGGTCGGGTCTAGCCTGGGCCCATCGCAACCGCGGATCGGGAGGAACAGCGGCCCATGATGCTCGAAGGCAAGGTTGCCATCGTCACCGGCTCGGGCGGCGGGATCGGGCGCGAAATCGCGATCGCGATGGCCAAGGCGGGCGCCAAGGTGGTGGTCAACGATGTCGGGGCCTCGCTCGGCGGTGAGGGCTTCTCGGAAACCCCGGCCCAGCAGACCAAGGCGATCATCGAGCAGGCAGGCGGCCAGGCCGCGATCAGCACCGACAGCGTGGCCAGCTGGGCGAGCGCGCAGAAGATCGTGCAATGCGCCCTCGACCACTTCGGGCGCATCGACATCGTGGTCAACAACGCCGGCATCCTGCGCGACCAGATCTTCCACCGCATGACGCCCGAGGATTGGGATGCAGTGATCGCCGTGCATCTCAACGGCAGCTTCTACGTCTCCCGCGCCGCGGCGACGCATTTCCGGCAGCAGGAGAGCGGGGCCTATGTGCACATCACCAGCACCTCGGGCCTGATCGGCAATTTCGGGCAGGCCAACTACGCGGCGGCGAAGCTCGGGATCGTCGCGCTGTCGAAGTCGATCGCGCTGGACATGAAGCGCTACAACGTGCGCTCCAACTGCATCGCGCCCTTCGCCTGGAGCCGCATGACCAGCTCCATCCCGGCCGAGACGCCGGAGCAGAAGGCGCGCGTCGAGCGCATCATGAAGATGGGCCCCGAGAAGAACGCGCCGCTCGCGGTCTTCCTCGCCTCCGACGCCGCCAAGGAGGTCACCGGCCAGATCTTCGCCCCGCGCATGCACGAGATCTTCCTCTTCAGCCAGAGCCGGCCGATCCGCTCCGTGCACAGCGAAGGCGGCTGGACGCCCGAGAAGATCGCCGAGGTGGCGCTGCCCGCCCTGCGCCCGAGCTTCGTGCCGCTTGAGCGGTCGGGCGACGTGTTCAGCTGGGATCCGGTGTGACCAGCCCCGAGGAGCTGATCCGCGCGCGCTTCGGCAGCCTGCCCTTCGCCCCGCCGGCCGAGCTGCCGCCCGCACTGGCTGCGCTGCTCGACCGGCGCGTCACCCGCCGCTACCGCCCCGATCCGGTGCCGGAGCCGCTGCTCTCAGCCGTGCTGGCGGCGGCGCAATCGGCCCCCTCCAAGTCGGACCTGCAGCAATATGCGATCATCGTGCTGCAGCAGAGGGAGAAGATCGCGGCGATCGCGGGCTGGATCGGCACCATGCCCTGGATCGCGGATGCGCCGGTCTTCCTGCTCTTCTGCGCCGACATGCGCCGCGGCCGGCGGATCTGCGCCCTCCATGGGCGCGAATTCGCCAACGACAGCATGGATGGCTTCCTCAACGCGGTGGTCGATGCCACCGCCGCCATGGCCTTCTGCATCGCAGCCGCCGATGCGGCGGGACTCGGCAGCTGTCCGATCTCCTACGTCCGCAACCACCTCGAGAAGGTCGCACCGCTCGCCGGCCTGCCCAAGGGCGTCTTCCCCGTGGCGGGCCTGACCCTCGGCTGGCCGGAGGCGCGCAACCCGACCTCCCCGCGGCTGCCGCCTGCGGTCGTGGTGCATCGCGAACGCTACGACGATTCCGGGCTTGAGGCCGCGCTCGCGGCCTATGACGCGCTGCGCCCGCCGGCCGCGCCCCGCTATCCGGACCTCTTCGGACAGGCGCGCGAGCGCTGGTCGGCCAACGCGGCCCGCCAGCTTGCGGTGCCGGAACGCGCCGGCCTGCGCACCTGGCTGCGCTGGCATGGCTTCGGGCTCGAGTGACTTCGACAATCCGGGCGCGGCGGACATGGCCGGGACGACCCGCCGGCCGGTTCGCCCGCGCGATGCGGCGAGCCTCATCCTCTGGCGCGAGACGCGCCGCGGGCCGGAGGTTCTGATGGGCCGGCGCCACCCCCGCCTGCGCTTCATGCCCGATGTCCTGGTCTTTCCCGGCGGCCGGGTGGACCGGGGCGATGCGCGCGCACCGGCGGGCAGCGAGCTGCGCCCCGAGGTCGCCGCGGCGCTCAACCGCGTGGGCGGCCGGGCCCGCGCCATCGCCATGGCAGCCGTGCGCGAGCTGCGGGAGGAGACGGCGCTCAGCCTCGGCCCGCCCGAGGCGCCCGATCTCGCCTGCCTCGATTACCTCTGCCGTGCGGTGACCCCGCCCGACCGGCCGATCCGCTTCAACGCCCGCTTCCTGATCGCCCCGGCGGAAGCCGCGCAGGGCCGCATCGCGAGCAGCGGGGAGCTGGCCGAGCTCGGCTTCTACACCCCGGCCGAGGCGCAAGCGGCGCGCATGGCGAGCATCACGGCCCTCATCCTGGCCGAGTTCCTGCGCTGGCATGCGCTGCCTCCGGCCGAGCGGGCAGGGCGGCAGCCGGTGCGCTTCCTTGGCATGAACCGGCGCTACCCCGAACGCTGAGCGGCAGCCCGGCGCGGCGGCCGCCGCGGCGGTCGCAACGGCGCAAGCTTGACCCCGCTCAGCGCGCCCGCGCCTGGGCCCAGCCGAGGAGCAGGCCCGCCGCCACGATCACCCCCGCGCCGAGCCAGGTCGTCGCATCGGGCAGATGGCCGAAGATCGCCCAGCCGACGGCGACCGCGAAGAGCAGCTGCACATACTGGAAAGGGGAGACGACATTGGCCGGGGCAAGCCGCAGCGCCACCGCCACCAGGTAATGCCCGATCGCGCCCAGCGCCCCGGTGGCGAGGAAGAGCGCGGCATCCGCGGCGCTCCGCGGGTTCTCCCACACCCAGGGCAGGGCGGCCATCAGCAGCACGACGCCGGTCAGCGGGGCCCAGAGCGCCGAGGTCTCGGCGCTGTCATGCGGTGCAACGAGCCGGGTCAGGATCTGATAGACCGCATAGGCGGAGGCCGAGAGCAGCACGAGCAGGCTGGCCGGGTGGAAGACCTCTCCGCCCGGGCGGACGATGAGCAGAACGCCCAGGAATCCGACCGCCACGCAGGCCACGCGCAGCGGCGTCGTCCGCTCGCGCAGGATGGGCCAGGCGAGCAGGGCGACGATCAGCGGCGCGGTGAGCGAGATCGCCGCCGCCTTGGCAAGCGGGATGAAGGTGATGGCGTAGAAGAAGGCGAGGTTGGAGGTGGTCAGCATCGCCGCCCGGCCGAGCTGCAGGCCAGGGCGGCGCGTGCGCAGGATGCGCAGGCCGTGGCGGGGCAGGAAGAGCGCGGCCAGGAAGAGCAGATGCGCCGCCGCCCGCACCCAGGAGATCTGGACGGAGGAATAGCTCTCGCCCAGCAGTTTCGCCGTGCCGCCCATCAGCGCGAAATTGAGCCCGGCAAGGCAGAGCGCGCCGATGCCAAGCAGGTTCTGGCTGGCGGAGGTGGCAGGCGGCAGCAAGGGCACGGCAGCCAGAGCTTGGCGCGCCCCGGCGTGGGCGGGAAGAGGGCGCTGCCGGAGCGGTGTCTGCCTGCCCGGGCTTGCCGCCACGGCGCGCGGCTGTTCCCGACAGAGTGAAGGCGCGCTGCCGGCCGATCTGCGCTCTCCGCCATCTCCTAACGCCCGGCGACGCGGATCGCCTCCAGGATCGCGCGCGCCCAGGGGGTGTCGAAGAGGTCCTCCACCGGTACCGGCAGGCGCAGGCGCCAGTTCGGTCGCTCCCGATCCGTGCCGGGAAGGTTGACCGCCCGGCGCGCGCCGGCCAGCTCCTCGGCCTGCACGAGCAGAAGGCGCGGCGCGCCCTCGGCCAGCAGGCGGTGGATCGCAGCCGCCAGGGCGGGGTCGTAGCAGCGGGGGGCGGTCGCGATCAGGCCGGCCTCGGTCAGCGCCTCGATCAGCCGGGCACGGTCGGCCGCGCGGGCGGCGAAGGCGCCTTCGGGCAGGAGGCCGAGTGCGGCGCGCTCCTCGAGATCCGCCCCCTCCCACCAGCCGCGGAGGGTGGGCGTGTCGTGGGTGGCGGCGCAGGCCGCCGCGCGCTCGGGCCACAGGCGGGGCGGCCGGAAGCGGCCATCCGCCTCGCGTTCGAAGGCGAGCACGCGATAGGCGAGGATATCGGAGGCCTCAAGCAGCGGGGGAAGATCCGGCGGGACGGTGCCCAGCGCCTCCCCGATCACAAGGCAGCGGTGGCGCTGGCTCATCAGCCGCAGCAGGGCGAGCATCGCCTCCCGCGGGTAGGAGAGATAGGTGCCCGCCGCTGCCGGCGCGCCGGCTGGCACGACGAAGAGGCGCTGCAGCCCCATCACGTGGTCGATGCGCAGCGCCGCCGCATGGCGCATGTTGGCGGCCAGAAGCTCGGCGAAATGGGCTGGTGCGGCCTGCGGCAGGGGCGGCGGCAGGCCCCAGACCTGCCCCTCGGGCCCCAGCGGATCGGGCGGCGCGCCGAGGGAAAAGCCGGGCAGGAAGCGCCCGGGGTTGCTCCACACTTCGGCCCCGTCGGGGGCGGCGCCGACCGCCAGATCGCGATAGAGCAGCCCGGCCAGCGCCGAGAGCTGGGCATCGGCCAGCTCCTGGCAGAAGGCGTGGAAGCGGATCGCCTCCTCATGCGCGGCGATGAAGGCCGCCACGGCGGTATCCGCCCCGTGGCCGAGCCCGGCCGGCCAGCGGCGGGCATCGCTGTGCCCCTCCCGCTCCGAGATCGCGGCATGGGCGGCAAAGAGCAGCAGCGCGCCTTGCGGCAGGGGGCGGCGCGGCGCGGCGCGGAAGGCGGCGAGCAGGGCTGCACGCTTGGCCTGCCAGACCGCCTCGTAGTCGACGAGATCGCCCGGCGGGGCGGGCGGCAGCCCCTCGATTGCGATCAGCGCCGGCTCGAGGAAGCGCCGGTCGCTTGGCTGATAGGGGCTTGCGCGTGCGCGTTCGGCCGGCATCAGCGCATGGGGCGGAGAGATCCCGACCAGCCACGCCCCGGCATCGCGCGCGCCTTCGGCGAGCAGCGCGAGGGCGGCGAAATCCCCGATGCCGCCATCGCCCCTCCGCCGCAGCGCATAGGTCTGGGCCATGACAGCGAAGCCGCGGCGCGCCGGCAGGTGGCAGCGCGCCGGGGCGATGATCAGCATCGCCTCTTCCTCGCCGAGCGCGAGCCGGTGCACCCCCTCGGGCAGCGGGGGCAGCCGCAGGTGCCGCGCCGGCAGCATCCGGCCATCGGAGAGGGTGGTGAAGCCGCGCCTGCCCTCCTCCTCCCGCACCGGCCATTCCACCGATCCGCCGTCCTCGAGCGCGATGTGCAGCGTCAGCCGATCGGCCGCGGTGGACAGCGTGACCTCCCCGGGTCCTACGACGTGGCGGGGCAGGATGCGCGGCGCCTCCTCCGGCAGGGCATCGATCAGGGCCCGCAGGGTCGGGATCGGGACCAGATGCCGCCGGCCGGAGAGGTCGTGCCAGGCCGTGGCGATGCCCTTGGCCTCGGCGCGCGCGCGGATCGTCGCATCATCCGGCCCCTGGCCCGGGCGGCGCCGCAGCTCCGCGACCAGCAGCGCGCTGCCGGGCGAGAGCTCGTCGGGCGGGGGGCCGTGGCGGTCGGGTTCGGCGGCATCGGCCAGCACCACCCAGCGATGGCCCGGCCGCGGGGCGGGCAGGCGGAGCGGAATGGCGGGGCTGTCCTCCGGCCCGGCGTGGAGGGCAAGCGCGACGCGATCCTCCCCCTCGGCGAGGACCATGAGCAGCGCCTGATCGGCCGCCCAGTCCGGCGCCCGGCCCGAAGGGTGCGCCCAGATCACATCGGGCAGGCCCGTTGCGGGATCGGGGGCGCCGGTCAAATGGCGCGGGGCATGCAGGGCGGGATGGGCGCGGCGGGCGTGGATCAGCCGCGCGGTGAAGCGGATCAGCGCCTCATCCGCCCGGCTCCAGTCGAGCCAGGAGGTCGGGTTGTCCTGCGCATAGGCATTGTTGTTGCCGCCCTGGCTGCGGCCCAGCTCATCGCCCATGCCGAGCATGGGGCTGCCGCGCGCGGCCATCAGGCAGATCAGCAGGGCACGGGCCAGCCGGGCGCGCCGGGCCTGGATGGCAGGGTTGCGGGTCGGCCCCTCCTCGCCGTTGTTCCAGCAGATCTCGGCCGGATTGCCGTCGCGGTTGTCCTCGCCGTTGGCGTGGTTGTGCCGCCTGCTGTAGGCGAGGAAGTCGGCGAGGGTGAAGCCGTCATGCGCGGCGATGTAGTTGATGCTGTCGCTCGCCGGCCGCCCGGTGAAGATGTCGGCCGACCCGGCGAGCCGCGTCGCCGCCTCGCCCAGGCTGGCGGGATCGCCGCGCCAGAGCCGGCGCAGCCCGTCGCGGAAGCGGTCGTTCCACTCCCCGAAGCCGGGCGGAAAACGCCCCAGCTGATGGCCATCCGGCCCTGCATCCCAGGGCTCGGCGATGATGATGCGGCGCCTGAGCAGCGGATCCTGCCGCAGGGCGAGGAGGAAGGGCGCATCCGGGTCGAAGCCCGCCCCGCGCCGGCCCAAGGTGACGGCGAGATCGAGCCGAAATCCGGCGCAGCCGGTCTGCTCTGCCCAGTGCCGCAAGGCATCCATCGCGAGCCTGAGCGGCCAGGGCTTGGCCAGGTCCAGCGCATTACCGCAGCCGCTGTCGTTGCTGAGCGCGCCATCCGCCGCGAGGCGATACCAGTGCCGATCGCCCCCGAGGCCGCGCAACGAGAGCGTGGGGCCGGCCGCATCCCCCTCTCCCGTGTGGTTGAGCACGACATCGAGGATGGTGCCGATGCCGGCCTCGGCCAGCGCGGCGACGGCGGCGCGGATGTCGGCCATGCCGCCCGGGGCAAGGCGCGGATCGGGAGCGAGCAGCGCCACCGGGTTGTAGCCCCAGAGATTGGTCAGCCCGAGCGCGGGCAGATGCCGTTCATCGATCCAGGCAGCCAGCGGCATCAGCTCGACATGGGTGATGCCGAGCGCCTTCAGATGCGCGATCGCCGCCGGGTGGGCGAGGCCGGCCACGGTGCCGCGCAGTTCCGCCGGGATGTCTGGATGGAGCCGGGTGAAGCTGCGCACCTGCAGCTCGTAGATGACGGCCGGCCCCTCCGGCAGGAAGGGCTCGGCGGCAGGCAGCGGCGGTTCGGCCAGGCAGCGCGGAAGATGGGGCGCGCTGTCCTGCCCCGGGGCGAAGAGGGCGGGATGAAGGGTGAAGGGGCGATCCAGCCGTCGCGCCCAGGGGTCAATCAGCAGCTTGGCCGGATCGAGGCCTGCACCCTCGGCGCGCAGCCCGTAGCGCGTATCGGGGCCGAGCTCCGGGATCACGTCGCAGAAGAGATCGCCGATCCGTTCGCGCAGCCGGTGGCGGTGCTCGCGCCCCTCTTCGTCGAAGCGGCAGAAGAAGAGCGCCTCTGCCCCCGGAGCCGGGATCGCCACCGCGAGGCCCCCGCCCGGGAGAGGGGTGACGCCGAGCCGCCCCGCCCCGGGCCGCCAGGGGCCGATCATGCGCTGATCAGCGCCCGCAGCAGCGCCGCATAGCGCGCCGCGGAGGGCTCCCAGGAGACATCCTGCGCCATGCCATGGGCCTGGATCCGCCGCCAGCTCGGCGGGTCGCGCCAGAGCGCGGCGGCGCGCAGGATCGCTTCACCCAGCAGCTCGGGCTGGCCGGGGGCGCAGACGAAGCCCGTGCCCCAGCCATGGCCGAGGGCGGCGATGTTGCAATCGACCACCGTGTCGGCGAGGCCCCCCACGCGCGCGACGATCGGCACCGCCCCGTAGCGCAGCGCGCAGAGCTGGGCGAGGCCGCAGGGTTCGAAGCGGGAAGGCAGGACCAGCGCATCCGCGCCGCCATAGACGAGCCGCGCCAGTTCCTCGCTGAAGCCGATATGGGCGCCGATGCGTCCCCGATTCGCCGCGGCCGCGGCGGCGCAGCGTCCGGCGAGCTCCGCCTCCCCGCTGCCGAGGATCACGAGCTGCCCGCCGGCGGCAAAGACGGCCGGAATCGCCTCGAGCAGAAGATCGACCCCCTTCTGCCAGGCAAGCCGGCCGACATAGGCGAAGAGCGGCACGGCGGGATCCTCCGCCAGACCCATCCGGCGCTGCAGCAGCGCCTTGTTGCCTGCGCGCGGGCTGACATCCGCCGCCGAGAAGCGCTGCGGCAGATACCGATCCGTCGCCGGGTCCCATTCCTCGGTATCGAGGCCGTTGAGAATGCCATGGAGCACATCGCCCCGCCCGCGCAGCAGCCCATCAAGGCCCATGCCCTGGGCGGGGGTGCGGATCTCGGCCGCATAGGTGGGCGAGACGGTGGAGATGGCATCGGCATACCAGATGCCGGCCTTGAGGTAGCCGACCGCGCCGTAATACTCGACGCCGCGGGGGGAGAAGGCCTCCCAAGGCAGGCCGAGGCGGGGGAAGATCCCGGCATCGAACTTCCCCTGGAAGGCGAGGTTGTGGATCGTCAACAGGCAGGGCAGCGGCCGGCGCCCATGCCGGAGATAGGCGGGGGTGAGGCCGGCCTGCCAGTCATGCGCGTGCACGGCGGCGAAGCCCTCTCCGCCCCAGCCCTCCACGGCGATCAACGCCGCTGCCGCGGCCAGGCCGGCAAAGCGCCGCCAGTTGTCCGGGAAGTCCTGCCCCGCCGGGTCCTGATAGGGCCCGCCGGGCCTGGCGTAGAGATGCGGGGCGTCGATGGCGATCAGCTCGATGCCGCCCGCCACCCCGCCCAGCAGCCGCGCCGGGCCGCCGAAGAGATCCGGGATCAGCCGGCCCTCGCGCGCCTGGCCGAGGGCCGTGAGCACCGCCGGATAGCCGGGCAGCATGGTCACCACGCGGACACCCTGCCGGGCAAGCGCCTTGGGCAGCGCGCCCACCACATCGGCCAGACCCCCGGTCTTGACCAGGGGATAGGCTTCCGAGGCGACAGCCAGCACCCGCACCGGCTCAGCCCAGCGCATTCAGCATGGACTGGGTGATCAGGACGACCCCCTTCTCGGTGCGGCGGAAGCGGCGGGCATCCTCGGCCGGGTCCTCTCCCACCACCAGGCCTTCGGGGATGCGCACGCCGCTGTCGACCACGACATTGCGCAGCCGCGCCCCCCGGCCCACGCTGCTGCGCGGCAGCATCACCGCCCCTTCGAGCCGGGAGAAGGAATGCACATGCACGCCGGTGAACAGCAGGGAACGGTAGACGCTGGCGCCGGAGACGATGCAGCCCCCCGCCACCAGCGAACTGATCGCCTGGCCCCGCCGCCCCGCCTCGTCATGGACGAATTTCGCGGGGGGCGAGATCTCGGCATGGGTCCAGATCGGCCAGGACTGGTCATAGATGTCGAGGGCCGGCACCACGGCGGTGAGGTCCATGTTGGCCTCCCAATAGGCGTCGATGGTGCCGACATCGCGCCAATAGGGTTCGGTCTCGGCCGAGGAGCGGACGCAGGAGCGCGCGAAGTGATGCGCCACCGCCTTGCCGTGGCGGACGATGTAGGGAATGACGTCGCGGCCGAAATCGTGGCTCGAGTGCGGGTCGGCCGCATCCCGCCGCAGCTGGTCGAAGAGGAAGCCGGCCTCGAAGACATAGATGCCCATCGAGGCCAAGGCGTGGTCCGGCCGGCCCGGGATGGCGGGCGGATCGGCCGGCTTCTCGATGAAATCGATGATGCGATCTTCGGCATCGACCTGCATGACGCCGAAGGAGCGCGCCTCCTGCCGCGGGACGGCGATGCAGCAGACCGTCACATCGGCGCCGGCGGCGACATGCTGCTGCAGCATGCGCTCATAGTCCATCTTGTAGATGTGATCGCCCGCCAGCACGACAATGAAGCGCGGGTCCATGTCGGCTATGATGTCGATGTTCTGATAGAGCGCATCGGCGGTGCCGAGATACCAGTTGCCTTCGGCCGTGCGCTGGGAGGCGGGCAGGATGTCGAAGCTCTCGTTGCGCTCTGCCCGCAGGAAGGTCCAGCCGCGCTGCATGTGCCGGATCAGGCTGTGCGCCTTGTACTGGGTCGCGACGGCGATGCGCCGGATGCCGGAGTTGAGCGCGTTGGAGAGCGCAAAGTCGATGATCCGGGCCTTGCCGCCGAAGGGCACGGCGGGCTTGGCCCGCCGGTCGGTGAGTTCCATCAGGCGCGACCCGCGCCCGCCAGCCAGCACGAAGGCGATGGCATGGCGGGCAAGCGGCGCGCCGGGGTAGTCCTCACGCAGCTGCATCCCCCTCCCCTCCCTGCCGGCCGGCTGGATCCGGCGCGAGAAAGACCGCGGCGAGCGGCGGGAGCATCAGGCTCGCCCGGGCCGGCAGCCCGTGCGAGGGGCAGGCCTCCGCCAGGACCGGGCCGGGGTCCACGCCGCTGCCGCCGTAGCGGATATCATCCGTGTTGAGGAGCACGCGCCAGGGGCCAGGCTGTGACAATCCGATGATATGGCCGGGGCGGGGGACGGGGGTGAAGTTGCACAGCACCGCCACCGGCCTGCTGCCTTCGGGGCCGAAGCGCAGCCAGGAGAAGGTCGCGTGCTCGGCATCATCGGCATCGATCCAGCGAAAGCCCGCAGGATCGTCATCGCGCGCATGCAGGGCTGCCTCGCCCCGATAGAGGGTGTTGAGGTCGGCGATCAGCGCCGCCAGCCCCTGATGGCGCGGCCAGGTCAGCAGCCACCAGTCGAGCTCCCGCTCCTCCGACCATTCGCGCCACTGGCCGATCTCGCCCCCCATGAAGAGCAGTTTGCGCCCGGGATGGGCCCACATGAAGGCGTAATACGCGCGCAGATTAGCGAAGCGCTGCCAGTCGTCGGTCCCGCTATCGGGCATGCGGCCGAGGAGGGAGCCTTTCCCGTGCACCACCTCGTCATGCGAGAGTGGGAGGATGAAGGCCTCGCTCCACGCATACATGATGCCGAAGTTCATCAGCCCATGGTGCCAGCGGCGGTGGATCGGATCCTTCGCCATGTAGCGCAGCGTGTCATTCATCCAGCCCATGTTCCACTTGAGGTGGAAGCCGAGCCCGCCCTCGGCCGGGGGGCGGGTGATGCCGAAGCGGTCGGTCGATTCCTCGGCGATGAGCAGGGCATCCGGCACCTCGGCCCGGACGGCCGAGGTGAGATGGCGCAGGAAGGCGACCGCATCCGCATTCTCGGCGCTGCCGTCCGGGCCCGGTTCCCATTCCCCGGGGCGGCGGGCGAAATCGAGCCGGATCATCGAGGAGACGGCATCGACGCGCAGGCCGTCGGCGTGGAACTCCTGAAGCCAGTAGAGGGCCGAGGCGATCAGGAAGGCCTGCACCTCCCGCCGGCCGTAGTCGTAGACGGCGCTGCCCCATTGCGGATGCTCGCCCCGGCGCGGATCGGGGTGTTCATAGAGCGGGGCACCGTCGAACCAGGCCAGGCCATGCGCATCCTTCGGGAAATGCGCCGGCACCCAATCGAGGATGACGCCGAGCCCGGCGCGATGCGCGGCATCGATGAAGCGCTTGAGCCCGGCCGCATCGCCCAGCCGGGCGGTGGGGGCAAACAGGCCGATCGGCTGATAGCCCCAGGAGGCATCGAGCGGATGCTCCATCACCGGCAGCAGCTCGATGTGGGTGAAGCCGAGGCCTCGCGCATGCGGGATCAGATCGGCCGCGAGCTCATCCCAGTTCCAGAAGCGGCCATCCGGGTGGCGCTTCCAGGAGGTCGCATGCACCTCGTAGATGGAGATGGGCTGCCCCTTGCCCTGGCGGGTGCTGCGGCTGGCCATCCATTCCTGATCCTGCCAGCGATGGCCATCGGGTGCGGCAAGCAGCGAGGCGGTGCCCGGCCTGAGCTCCATCGCGCGGGCGAAGGGGTCGGCCTTGAGCGGCAGCAGCACGCCCCCCCGGCCGCGGATCTCGTATTTGTAGCGCTGCCCGGGCGAGAGGCCGGGGAGGAAGATCTCCCAGATGCCGGAGTCGATGCGCTTGCGCATGGGATGGCGCCGCCCGTCCCAGCCGTTGAAATCCCCAACGACGGAGACGCGCTCGGCCCTGGGGGCCCAGACAGCGAAGCGCCAGCCCGCCACCCCCTCATGCCGCACGGGATGAGCGCCGAGACGGTCGGCGAGGCGGCGGTGGGTGCCCTCGATCAGCAGGTGGTCATCGAGCGGGCCGAGGGTCGGTCCGAAGCGATAGGGATCCTCCTCCTCCCAAGTCTCGGCCCCCCGCCGCGCCCGCAGCCGATAGGGGCCGGGCGGGGCCGGCCCCTCGAAGAAGCCTGCCGGGTGGCGCAGGGTCAGCGGGTGCAGGACATCGCCCGCGACCGCCCAAGCCTCCTCGGCGCCGGGGAGGAAGGCGCGCAGCAGCCCGCCATGGGGCCCGAGCAGGGCGAAGGGATCGCCGTGGCGGGCCTCGATCAGGGCGGCGATGGCCTCGGGCGCGGCGGGGGTGCCGGTCACGGGGTGGGGCGGACTTGCCAGATGCCCTCGGCATATTCGGCAATCGCCCGGTCGGCCGAGAACCAACCCATGGCGGCCGTGTTGAGCACCGCCGAGCGTACCCAGCCTGCCCGGTCCTGCCAGCGCCGCGCCGCCTCCCGCTGGGCGGCGTGGTAGGCGTCGAAATCGGCGAGCACCAGGAAGTAGTCGTGCTCGAGCAGGTCATCGACCAGCTCGCGGTAGCGGTGGGGATCGTCGGGGGAGAAGACGCCGCTGCGCAGCTGCTCCAGCACCTGGCCGAGGGCGGGGGAGCGTTCGGCCGCGGCGCGGCCGCGGATGCCCTGGGCGCGGTGCGCTGCCACCTCCTCCGCCGTCTTGCCGAAGATGAGCATGTGCTCGGGCCCGATGCGCTCCAGCATCTCGACATTGGCGCCATCCAGGGTGCCGATGGTCAGCGCCCCGTTGAGGGCGAGCTTCATGTTGCCGGTGCCCGAGGCTTCCATCCCCGCCGTGCTGATCTGTTCGGAGAGGTCGGCGGCGGGGATGATCTCCTCGGCGGCGGAGACGTTGTAGTTGGGCAGGAAGACCAGGCGCAGGCGATCGCGCGTCAGCGGATCGGCGTTGATGAAGCGCGCGACATCGTGAGCGAGCTTGATGATCAGCTTGGCGCGGTGGTAGCTCGCGGCCGCCTTTCCGGCCAGGATCTTGACCCTGGGCGGCCAGTCCTGTGTCGGGTTTTCCCGCATCTCGTCGTAGAGCGCGATGGTGTGCAGGATGTTGAGCAGCTGGCGCTTGTATTCGTGGATGCGCTTGATCTGCACGTCGAACATCGCATCCGGGTCGATCCGTTCGCCCAGGCCGCGCTCGACCAGCCCGGCGAGCCGGACCTTGTTGGCCCGCTTGATCGCGGCGTAGCGTTCGCGGAAGGCCGCATCCTCGGCGAGCGGGCGTAAGGCCTCGAGCGCCTGCGCATCGTCGAGCACGCGCTCGCCCAGTGCCTCGCGCAGCAGGGAGGTGAGGCCCGGGTTGCACTGGAACAGCCAGCGGCGGAAGCTGATGCCGTTGGTGCGGTTGACGATGCGATCCGGGAAGAGGCGGTGCAGGTCGGCGAAGACCGTCTCCTTGAGCAGCCGGGTATGCAGGGCGGAGACGCCGTTGACCCGGCGCGAACCGAGGAAGGCAAGATGGCCCATCCGCACCCGCCGCTGTGCCCCCTCCCCGATCAGGGAGACGCTCGCGATCAGGCGCAGGTCATCCGGATGGCGGCTCTTCACCTGGTCGAGGTGGCGGGCATTGATCTGGTAGATGATCTGCAGATGCCGCGGCAGGAGCCGTTCGACGAGCGGCACCGGCCAGCTCTCCAGCGCCTCGGGCAGCAGGGTGTGGTTGGTGTAGTGGATGCTGCCCTGGGTGATGCGCCACGCCTCCTCGAAGGGGAGGCGGTGGATGTCGATGCAGATGCGCATCAGCTCCGCCACCGCGATCGCGGGGTGGGTGTCGTTGAGCTGGATCGCTACGTAATCGGGGAGCGAGGAGAGGCTGCCATGCACCCGCAGATGGCGCCGGATCAGATCCTGCAGCGCGGCCGAGGCGAAGAAATACTCCTGCCGTAGGCGGAGCTCCTGCCCGGCAGGGGTATCATCGCCCGGATAGAGCACCTTGCTGATCGCCTCCTGCCGCATCCGTTCGGTCAGGGCCTCGACATGCTCGCCGCGGTTGAAGGCGGGCAGGGAGAGCGGGTCGACGGCGCGTGCCGACCACAGGCGCAGCGTGTTGACGAGGCGACCGCGCCAGCCGATGATCGGCGTATCGTATGCGACGGCATGAACAATCTCCGACGGATGCCAGATCTGGCGCGGCCCGTCGGGGCCCTCCTCGCATTCGATGCGGCCGTTGAAGCCGATGTCGTAGGTGATGTCGGGGCGGGCGAACTCCCACGGGTTGCCGAAGGTCAGCCAATCCTCCGGCGCCTCGCACTGCCAGCCATCCCGGATCTGCTGGCGGAACAGCCCGTGGTCGTAGCGGATGCCGTAGCCGAAGGCCGGAATGCCGAGCGAGGCCATGCTCTCGAGAAAACAGGCCGCAAGCCGCCCCAGACCGCCATTGCCGAGCGCGGCGTCGGGTTCGGAGAGCCGCACCTCCTCGAAAGCGACGCCGAGCCTCGCCAGGGCCTGCTGCACCTCGGGCAGAAGGCGCAGATTGTCGGCCACATCGCGCAGCAGCCGGCCGATCAGGAACTCGAGCGAGAGGTAGTAGACGACCTTGCGCTGCGCCTGATAGGCCGACCGCGTGCCGGAGAGCCAGCGCTCGATCATCTGATCGCGGACCGCAAGCGCGGTGGCCATGAACCAGTCGCGCGGCTGCGCCGCCTGGCGGCTCTTGCCGAGGTCGAAGGCCAGCTTGCGCAGGATCGCCTCGGCGAGGCTCTGCGCATCGGCAGGCGGCGCAGGGGGCAGGGGGGGCAGGACATCCATCCGGCGGACCTCGATCAGAAAGGCGCAGGCCGCCGCGGCCGCGCCGCGGCGAGGGGGCAGGTTCAGCACCCTGCGGTCCTCTTCGCAAGCGCGACATGACTGGCCGCCCGGCCACCCTTGCCTCCGCCGCCCCGCCGTGGTCTTGCCGGGGCATGATCCTCGGGATTGGCAGCGACGTGGTGGACATCCGGCGGGTGGCGGAGGTGCTGGAGCGCCACGGCGAGCGCTTCCTGCGGCGCATCTTCACCGAGGAGGAACGCCGTCGCGCCGACCGGCGCAGCGGGGCGGTGCGCATCGCCACCTACGCCAAGCGCTTCGCTGCCAAGGAAGCGGCGGCCAAGGCGCTCGGGACCGGCTTCCGCCAGGGGGTGTATTGGCGCGACCTCGGCGTGGTCAATCTGCCGAGCGGGCAGCCCACACTGGCCATGACCGGGGGCGCGGCGGCCCGGCTGGCGGCCATCACCCCGCCTGGCATGCTGGCCGAGGTGGCGCTCACCATGACCGACGAATACCCCTATGCCCAGGCGGTGGTGGTGATCTCCGCCCGGCCCCTTGCCTTGACAGCGCCGGCCGGCCAGGGCCACACCGGCGCCGCAGCATGAGCCCCAGGACATCGGCGATGGCGAAGAAGAAATCCGGCTGGGGCGAAAGCATCCGGACCATCCTCTATGCCGCGCTGATCGCCATCGGCATCCGCACCGTCGCCTTCGAGCCCTTCAACATCCCCTCGGGTTCGATGATCCCGACCCTGCTGGTGGGCGATTACTTGTTCGTCTCCAAGTATTCCTACGGCTACTCGCGCCATTCCCTGCCCTTCAGCCCGAACCTGTTCCGCGGCCGGATCTGGGGGGCGCTGCCGGCGCGGGGGGATGTGGCCGTCTTCAAGCTGCCGCGCGACCCCCGCCAGGACTACATCAAGCGCATCATCGGGCTGCCCGGGGATCGGATCCAGGTCATCCGCGGCGTGCTCCACATCAATGGCGAGGCGGTGCGACGCGACCCGCTCGGGCCCTATGTGGTGGAAGGGGACGGGCCGCGCATCACCGTGCGCCTCTTCCGCGAGGTGTTGCCCGGCGGGCGGTCCTATCGCATCATTGAGCAGACGGATGAGGGTCCGCTGGACGATACGCCCGAATTCGTCGTGCCCCCAGGTCACGTCTTCGCCATGGGCGACAACCGCGACAACAGCCTCGATTCGCGGGTGGCCAGCGCGGTCGGGCCCATCCCGCTCGAGAACCTGGTGGGCCGGGCGGAGTTCATCTTCTTCTCGATCGATGGCAGCGCGGCGCTGTGGGAGGTCTGGAATTGGCCCTTCGCGATCCGCTGGTCGCGCCTGCTGACGGCGGTGCGGTGAAGCCGGAGGCGTTCGAAGAACGGCTCGGCTACCGCTTCAGCCGGCCTGAGCTGCTGGCCCAGGCCCTGACCCACCGTTCGGCCGCGGGTCCCGGCCGCGGGGCGCTCGCCAGCAACGAAAGGCTGGAGTTCCTGGGCGACCGCGTGCTCGGGCTGCTGATCGCGGAATGGCTGATCGAGCGGTTCCCCGAGGAGCGAGAGGGCGATCTCGGCAAGCGGGTGGCGGCGCTGGTCTCGCGCGAGGCGCTGGCGCCGATTGCGGAGCGGCTCGGCCTGCCCGCCGCCCTGCGCGTGCCTCCGGCCGAGGGCCGCAGCGGGCTGCGCGAACGGGCCAATGTCCTGGCCGACGCGCTGGAGGCGCTGCTCGGCGCGCTGTTTCTCGACGGCGGGCTCGAGGCGGCGCGCCGCTTCGTCCGCCGCGAATGGGCCGAGGCGATGGCCGCCGCTGCCGCCCCGCCAGTCTCCGCCAAGAGCCGCCTGCAGGAATATACGATGGCGCGGGGGCAGGGGCTGCCGGTCTATGAGCAGGTTTCGGTCACCGGGCCGGCCCATGCGCCGGTTTTCGTGGTCAGGGTGCGGGCGATGGGGCGAGAGGCCGAAGGCAGAGGCGAGACGAAACGCGCCGCCGAGACCGCGGCGGCCGAGAACTGGCTGGCCGGGCTGTGAGCGGCGGCGGCGAGACCCCGACCGGGCGCACGAGGAAGGCGGCGCCGGACCCGGCGGGCGAGGAAGCGACGCCCGCCCCCGGCCCCGCTGCGCCGGGCGCAGAGGGCAGCGCGGCCGAATCGGCAGGGGGCGAGGCCTCGGCCGCGGCGGCCGGGACCGCACCCCCCGCCGGCGAGCCCGCCCAGGGTCAGGCAGGCCGCGCGGCTGCGGCACCGGCCGGGGGCGAGTCCGCGGGCCCCTCCGGGCCGCGGCGCTGCGCGGTGGTCGCGGTCATCGGGCTGCCCAATGCGGGCAAATCGACCCTGGTCAACGCCGCGGCCGGCACCAAGGTCACCATCGTCTCGCCCAAGCCGCAGACGACGCGCCTGCGCATCCGCGCGGTGGTGCTGCGCGGGCCGGCGCAGCTCGTGCTGACTGACACGCCCGGCATTTTCGCCCCTCGGCGGCGGCTCGACCGCGCCATGGTGGCGGCGGCCTGGGGCGGGGCGGCCGATGCCGACATCGCGCTGCTCGTCGTCGATGCCAAGCTCGGACTGACCGAGCCGCTGCGGGCGATCCTCGAGCGGCTCAAGGGGCTGTCGGTGCCGGTCTGGCTGGTGCTCAACAAGATCGACCTGATCGACCGGCAGGCCCTGCTGCCGCTCACCGCCGCGCTCAACGCCGAACTCCCCTTCGCCGAGACCTTCATGATCAGCGCCGAGACCGGCGATGGCATAGATCGCCTGCTCGACGCGCTGGCGGCTGCCGCCCCGCCTGGCCCCTGGCTCTTTCCGGAGGATGAGCTGACCGACCTGCCCGACCGGATGCTGGCGGCCGAGCTGGTGCGCGAGCAGATCCTGCGCCTGGCGCACCAGGAGGTGCCCCACCACGCCAGCGTGGAGACCGAATCCTGGCAGGAGCGCCCGGACGGGTCGGTGCGGGTCGATTGCACGATCTATGTCAGCCGCCCGGGGCAGAAGGCGATCCTGATCGGCGAGGGGGGGCGACGCATCCGCGAGATCGGCCGCCGCGC
>JANWYF010000173.1 GCA_025057055.1 Rhodovarius sp.
CGCAGCATGGTGCGCGTCACCCCGCCCAGCACCAGCTCGCGCCAGCGGGAATGGCCGTAGCCGCCCATCACGATCAGATCCACCCCAAGGTCGGAGGCGAGGTTGAGCATCATCTCCCCGGGCGAGAGCTCATCCGAGAAGGCCTGACGCACCTCCACCTTGACCCCGTGCCGGGCGAGATGCCGCGCGATATCGGCCCCCGGCACATCGCCATGGCCGCTGATGCCCTGTTCGGGATTGGCGGCGAAGACCGTCACCGCCTCAGCCCGCAGCAGAAGGGGCAGTGCATCGTGCACGGCGCGCGCTGCCTCGCGGCTCGCATTCCAGCCGATCAGCACCCGCTTGCCGGCCTCGGCCGGGCCGCCGGCGAAGGGCGCTACCATGACCGGACGGCCGGAGGCGAAGAGCGCCTGTTCCACCACGGCATCGACGCCCGGCCCGCCTTGTTCCCGGTCGGGCTGGCCCATCACGATGAGATCGGCGTAGCGGCCGTGCAGGGCGATCACATCCACCGCCGCTGCCTCGACCAGACGCCATTCCGCCCCCACCCCGAAGCGGGCGGCGGTTTCCTGGAAATCGGCTTCGATGGCCGCGGCCTTCTCCAGCGCTTCCTTGCGCAGGGCCTCGATCAGCGCGGAGAGGCCGTAGCCGCCCCCGGCATCGCCATAGAGCATGGCACGGCCGATCGGATCGATGCAGCGCAAGCCGATGACATGCGCCTCGTGCCGCGCGGCGATGCCGCAGGCGATTTCAAGCCGGCGATGCGAAGCCGGGCTGCCATCGAGCAGCACCAGGATATCAGCCAGTTTCATGGTAGGCGTCCCTGCTCCCTCAACCCGCAGGTGAATCTGTCAGGCAAGGCTGACATTGTCATTGATGGCGGTCAAAACGGGACAGCAGAGTGGCCGCCGGCGCCGGCCCCCGCGGTCAGAAGCGGCGCGCTGCCGCCACCGCCGCGCGCGAGCCGCGATCGACCAGCTTGCACCAGAGGCGCAGCCACAGGCCGGGCGGCCGGGCCGAGAGGCTGCGGGCCTCGTCGCGGTGATGCACCTCCTCCTCTCGGCAGCGGTCGAGAACGGCGCGGAGTTCGGGCAGCCTCCCTTCCGCCTGCAAGCGGTCGATCTGCTGGCGATAGTGGTGATCGACGTAGCTCTCCACCGCATCGATGGTGGCATAGACCGCGCGTGGGCCGAACAGCGCAGGGATGGCGCCGGTCAGCCAGCCGGCGAGGCGCCAGAGCGGCAACAGGCGCGATCGCCGTGCGGGCGGCAGGATCTCCTCGAGCAGGGTCAGATGTCCCTCCTCGGTCGCCCGGTGGCGGGTGGCGACATCGCGCAGGGCGGGATCGCGCGTCACGGCCAGGATGCCGCGATAGATCATCACCGCACCGGTCTCTCCGGCATGGTCCGAGCGCAGTTCCGCAATCAGCCAGGCCGGCATGGCGGCCGAGGCGTTGAGGTGGTGGGGCAGGCTGTCCATGCCCCGCAGATGGCATGCTGGCCAGCCCAGACAAGCGGACCATATAGCGGAGGTGATGGAGAAGCTTACGGTCTATTACGACGGCGCCTGTCCCCTCTGCGCGCGGGAGGTAGCGGCCTATCGCCGCCTGCCCGGGGCTCAGGGGCTTGAGTTCATCGATGCCAGCAGCTGCCCGGCTGAGGCGCTGGGTCCTGACCTCTCCCGGCCCATAGCGCTGTCGGCCATGCATGTGCGTCGGCCGGATGGCACGCTGGTCAGCGGGGCGCGCGCCTTCGCCGAGATCTGGCAGCGCTTGCCGGGGCTGCGCTGGCTTGCCCTGCTCTGGCACGCACCGGGGCTGCCTTGGCTGGCCGAGCTTGCCTATCGAGCGTTCCTGCGCCTGCGCCGCGCCTGGCGCCGGCCCGGCTGAGGGTCACAGCAGCCGCTCCTGCCTGGCATCGCCGCGCGGCCGGTCGGCATGGGCGGGGATGCGCCCGTCGTGGAAATGCAGGGTGAGCGCCTGCCCCGGCCGGACGGCGGCGGCGGTGGTGATCGGCGCGCCGCGCGCATCCTCGACCAGAACGAAGCCGCGCGCCAGCACGGCGGTGTGGGAGGACGCCTCCAGCCGCGCCGCCAGCCCGGCCAGGCGTTCGCGTCTCTCCCGCAGCAGGGCCGCGATCGGAGCGGGGCTGAAGCGCGCCGCCGCCACCGCCTGGGCACGGCGGGCCAGCGCGGCGGAGAGAGCCGCCTGCAGCCGGGCCCCGAGAATGGCCAGCTCCTGCCGGCGCCGCGCGATCCCCTCACGCGGGTGGGGCAGGTGGAGCGCGGCCAGCTGGGCCCTCCGCGCCGCCAGCAGGGCCGCCATGGCCTGCGCCAGGCGCTGCGACCGGTCATCGATCCGCTGGCGGAGGTTGCCGAGAAGATCGGGCATGGGGGGCAGGCGACGCTCGACCTCGACCAGCTGCAGGCGCAGCCGCTGCAGCCGCGCCGCCATGGCCTGGTCGAGCCTAGTGGCGCGCTGGCCGAGATCGGCCAGCAGCTCGATGCGCGCGGGCACCGCCATCTCGGCCGCGGCGGTGGGGGTGGGGGCGCGGCGGTCGGCGGCGAAGTCGATCAGGGTCGTGTCGGTCTCATGCCCCACCGCGCTGATCAGCGGTATGGGACAGGCCGCGGCGGCGCGCACCACCGCCTCGTCATTGAAGGCCATCAGATCCTCGAGGCTGCCGCCGCCGCGGGCCACGATCAGCACATCGGGCCGCAGTTCGGGCGGCAGGCTGCCCATGCCGGCGATGGCGGCGGCGATCTGCTCGGCCGCGCCCTGCCCCTGCACCGGCACGGGCCAGAGCAGGATCGGGCGCGGGAAGCGCCGCGCGATGGTGGTCCGGATGTCCTGGATCACCGCCCCCTGTTCGCTGGTGATGACCCCAACCAGCCGCGGCAGCAGCGGAAGCGGGCGCTTGCGCGCGGGGTCGAACAGCCCCTCGGCCAGCAGCTTCTGCCGCAGCCGCTCGATCCGGGCGAGCAGCGCCCCCTCCCCGACGTGATCGAGCTGTTCGATGATCAGCTGATAGCGCGAGCGGTCCGGATAGGTGTCGATGCGCCCGGTCGCGACCACCTCGAGCCCGTTTTCGGGCAGGAAGGCGAGGTTGCGCAGGGTGGTCTTCCAGATCACCGCCTCGAGCTTCGCCTCCTCGTCCTTGAGCGAGAGGTAGATGTGGCCCGAGGCGTAGCGCTTGCACTCCGTCACCTCGCCGCGCACCCGCACCCGGGGGAAGCTCTCGCGCAGCACGCTCTTGATGGCGAGGGCGATCTCGCCCACCGCGTATTCGGGGATGTTGTCCCGGCTCTCCATCGGCGCAGGATATGCTAAGGGCGCGCCCCTGACACGGAGGGGGCCGACCGATGCGGGTGCTGGTGGTGGGCAGCGGTGGGCGCGAACACGCGCTCTGCTGGAAGATCGCGCAATCGCCGCTGCTGTCCGCGCTGTGGTGCGCCCCGGGCAATCCCGGCATCGCGGAAGTGGCACGCTGCGTGCCAATTGGGGCGGAGGATGTGGCGGGCCTGGTCGCCTTCGCGCGGGAGCAGGCGGTGGATCTGGTGGTGCCCGGGCCTGAGGCGCCACTCACCTTGGGTCTGGCCGATGCCTGCCGGGCGGCCGGCATCGCCTGCTGCGGCCCCAGCGCGGCGGCGGCCCGGCTCGAGGGCAGCAAGGCCTTCGCCAAGGAGGTGGCATCCGCCGCCGGCGCACCGACCGCCGCCTGGGCGCGCTTCTCCGATGCCGAGGCGGCGCGTGCCTATCTCCTGCAGAAGGGGGCGCCGATCGTGGTCAAGGCCGATGGCCTGGCCGCCGGCAAGGGCGTGGTGGTGGCCGCCACCCTCGAGGAGGCGCTGGCCGCGGTCACCGACATCATGGACCGCCGCATCCACGGCCGCGCCGGCGAATCGGTGGTGATCGAGGAATGCCTGCTGGGCGAGGAGGTCTCCTTCTTCGCCCTCTGCGACGGCACGACCGCGCTGCCGCTGGCCGCCGCGCAGGACCACAAGCGGGTGGGCGAGGGCGATCGCGGCCCCAACACCGGCGGCATGGGGGCTTATTCCCCCGCCCCGGCCTTCACCCCCGCGCTCGCCGAGGCGACGATGGAGCGCATCATCCGCCCCTGCCTGGCGGAGATGGCGCGGCGCGGCACACCCTTCACCGGCATCCTCTTCGCCGGGCTGATGCTGACGGCCGAGGGGCCGAAGCTGATCGAGTTCAATGTCCGCTTCGGTGATCCGGAATGCCAGGCGCTGATGCTGCGACTCGACTCCGACCTGCTCCCCCTGCTGCATGCCGCAGCCACCGGACAGCTCGCCGGGCAGAGCGTGGCGTGGAAACCGCTGCATGCCATGGTGGTGGTGATGGCCGCGCGCGGCTACCCGGGCCCGGTCACCCCGGGCAGCGAAATCCGCGGCATCGAGGCGGCAGCGCGCCACGCCCTGGTGTTTCATGCCGGGACCCGGCGGGATGAGGCCGGCGTGCTGCGCGCCGCGGGGGGGCGGGTGCTCCATCTGGCCGCCACGGGCGAGACGCTGCGCGAGGCGCGCGATGCTGTCTATCGCGCCGTCGATGCGCTGGACTGGCCCGAGGGCTTCTGCCGGCGCGACATCGGCTGGCGGGTGCTCGGTGCGGCCGGCTGACCGCCGCGCGGCCCGGCCGCAGGCCGCGGCCATCCCGCCGGGCGCGGCAGCTCACAGCGCGAGCACCCCCTGACGCGGGTTCTGCGGCCGCGGCATGTCGCGGCCGAAGCTGCGCGCCCGGCTGCCGTGACGGCGGTAGACCTCGCGCGCGAGCGGCAGGAAATCCGGATGGCGGCGGATGCGCGCCAGACGCTCCTTCGCCGCCACGGCCGCCGCCTGCGGGTCGATCACGGGCGGTGGCGCGGCGCCGAACCGCCACGGGGTATGACGCACCGCAGGCGGCAGTGCCGCCAGTTCGGGCAGCCAGCGGGCGATGAAGCGTCCCTCTGGGTCGTGGTCCAGGCCCTGCTTGATCGGGTTGTAGATGCGCGGCGTGTTGATGCCCGTGGCCCCCGACTGCATCTGCACCTGCGGCCAGTGGATGCCCGGTTCGTAATCGGTGAACAGCCGTGCGAGCCTCTGCCCCGCGGCCTGCCAATCGAGCCCGAGGTGATAGGCAGCGACCGCCATCGCCATCGCGCGCATGCGGAAGGTGAGCCAGCCGGTCGCAATCAGGCTGCGCATGCAGGCATCGAGAAAGGGCAGGCCGGTCCGCCCCTCGGCCCAGGCGAGCAGCAGCGGATCATCGGGGGCGGTTGGTCGGCGCGCCGCCTCCATCAGCGGGTGCATGGCGCGCTGCTCCAGGGTCGGCTCGCTCTCCAGCTTCTGGATGAAGTGGTCCCGCCAGGCAAGGCGCGAGAGCAGGGATTCGATGGACCCGGCCGGCACGGCCGCCGCAGCACGCGCGGCCTCGATGCGCTGGCGCACCTCCCGCACCGAGAGGCTGCCCACCGCCAGATGCGGAGACAGACGCGAACAGACCCGCGCGGCGGTCAGCGGAGAGGACATGCCGCGCCGGTAATCCGCCCCGCGGCCGGCCAGAAAGCTCTCGAGCAGGGCAAGCCCCTGCGCCCGGCCGGGGGGCTGGAGGCGGAGGAGGCCCTCCTCCGCCAGCGGCGCCCCGGGCCAGGGGGGGATCGCGCCCGGATCCTCCGGCATCGGGGTCAGCCGGAGAGGCGCGGGGTGCGGTGCCTCGCCCATGAAACGGGCATGAAAGCCCGCCCAGGCGTCGCGATCGGGCATGCGGCGCCAGACCGCAGCCTGCGGATATTCCCGCCAGGTGATGCCGTGCGCCCGGCACCAGGCGGCCACCCGCCGATCGCGCGCATAGGTCCAGAGATTGCCCGTCTCCTCATGGCTGAAGAGGGTGAAGGGGCCGTGCCGGTCGCGCAGCGCGGAGAGCACCTCGGTCACCTCTCCGACCCGCACCACCAGGGGCGCGCCGAGGCGGGCGAGCTCTGCCGCCAGATCGGCAAGTGCTCCGCGCAGGAACAACCACTGCCGGGCCGAGGCATCGGGCAGGCGCCAGAGCGCGGGCTCCACCACATAGAGCGGCAGCACCGGCCCTGCCGCCGCGGCGGCGGAGAGCGCCGCGTGGTCGGCCACCCGCAAATCGCGCTTGAACCAGACGACGCCGAACACGGCGCTGATCTTGGCCGCAGCCCTTGCCGCGCAAGCCCCGGCGGGTCCACCCTGCGCCGGCACCCCGCCCG
>JANWYF010000209.1 GCA_025057055.1 Rhodovarius sp.
AGATCCTGGGCGATGGCCAAGCCGAAAGCGACTGTCTTACCCGACCCCGTGCGGGCCGAGACGAGGAGGTCCCGCCCGGGCGGAGCCTGCAAGACGGCCGACTGGACGGGGGTGGGTTCCGTGTAATCGCGACCCGCGAGGGCCGCGGCCAGCGCAGGGGGAAGCGGCGGAAAGGGCATCTTCTTCCCGGTATCGACTGCGCGGACGGAGCGCGCCAGCCATGAATTTCGCATGGCCGGCCCCGACCGGACGCCGCCCGGCCACCGGGGGGCCAGCCGGTCCGCACCGGCTGATGGGGAGCGGGAGCGGAGCGAGGGGGCGGCCGGGCAAGGCAGCGAGGAGCCCGGCGGCTCGTCAGCCAGGCTGTCGGCTGCCATGCTCCTTCGCTGCCCAGGCCTGGCCGCTGCGGCCTGGGCAGCAGCGAAGGGGGCAGCCCTCATTGGAGGGCTGCCGTGCCAGCCAGGGCTGCTGGCGGGCAGCGCGCCCGGCCTCTCTCCTGTCGGTGGCTGCCGCTCCTCCCCCAAGCGGTCTCGGCTGCCGGCGGATGCCGCGCTCAGCCGGGCAGGCGCGGGCGGCGTGGCTCGCGACGGGGCCGTTCCTCCCGCGAGGAGGCCGGTGGCTGCGCCAGCTCGGCCTGGAGTTCCTTGATCTTCGCGATGATGGAGGCGCGCAGCTCTGGCGAGGTGTGCGGCTTGAGGCCGGCGTAGACCTCCTTCAACTCGCGCAGCTGGCGTTCCTTCTCCGCCCGCGAGCGGGGGATCGGGCGGTTATCGGAAAGCTGGCCTTCGCGCCAACGCATGGTGGTCTGTCCGTTGTCAGAGGTCGAGGATAAGACGGCGTGGGTCCTCGATGCACTCCTTGACGCGCACCAGGAAGCTCACGGCCTCCTTCCCGTCCACGATCCGGTGATCGTAGGAGAGAGCAAGATACATCATCGGCCGGATCTCGATCTTGCCGTTCACCGCAACCGGCCGCTCCTGAATCTTGTGCATGCCCAGAATGCCCGACTGCGGCGGATTGAGAATCGGCGTCGACATCAAGGAGCCGTAGACCCCGCCGTTGGTGATGGTGAAGGTGCCGCCCGCCATCTCCTCGAGCTTGAGCTGCCCATCCCGCACCCGCCGGCCGAAATCGGCGATCGCCTTCTCGATCTCGGCAAAGGAGAGCTGGTGCGCATTGCGGAGCACCGGCACCACCAGGCCGTTCGGCCCGCCGACGGCCACCCCCATGTGCACGAAGTTCTTGTAGATGATGTCCTCGCCGTCGATCTCGGCGTTGATCGCCGGGAACTCCTTCAGCGCCACCACGCAGGCCCGGACGAAGAAGGACATGAAGCCCAGCCGCGTGCCGTGGCGCTTCTCGAAGGCGTCCTTGTATTCCGTGCGCAGGGCAATGACCGCGCTCATGTCCACCTCATTGAAGGTGGTCAGCATGGCGGCCGTGTTCTGCGCCTCCTTCAGCCGACGGGCGATGGTGGCGCGCAGCTTCGTCATGCGCACACGTTCCTCGCCCGGCTGGTCGGTCCGCGCCGGCCGAGCCGCCGCTGGGGCGGAGGCAGCCGCTGGCGGGTGGGAGAGGTAGGCAAGGACATCGCCCTTGCTGATGCGCCCACCCTTGGCAGAGCCCGGGCCGATTTGGGCTGCGGTCAGATTGTTCTCGGCCATCAGCTTGGCGGCGGCGGGCAGCGGCGGATGCGCCACTGCCGGGGGGGCGCCCACAGAAGCGGCCGGCGGCTGCGGCGGGGCAGGCGGCGGAGCCGGCGGTGCCGCGGCAGCGGCTGCGGCGGCGATCGACCCTCCGCCGGTACCGACCGGCTTGGCGGCCGCGCTCGCCCCGGCGGGCGCGATGTGGCCGAGCACCGCGCCGGGCTGCACCTCGGCCCCAGCGGCTGCCGCGATCGCCTCCAAGACGCCCGATGCGGGGGCGGGCACCTCCACCGTCACCTTGTCGGTCTCAAGCTCCACCACAGGCTCGTCGGCAGCGACCGGATCCCCAGCCTGCTTCAGCCAGCGCGCCACGGTGGCGCTGCTCACGCTCTCCCCGAGGGGTGGAACGAGAATATCGGTGGCCATGATCTCCGCCTTGCCTTTCTGATCTTCCGGAAACAGCGCTGGTCAACTCAGACGGTCAGCGCCTCCCGCACCAGCGCCTCTTGCTGCGCTTCATGCACCCTGGCGAGGCCGGTCGCCGGGCTCGCTGCCTCTTCTCGGCCGATATAGACAGGGCGCTTTGCCTTGAGGTCCAGGCCAGCCAGCACCTTCTCGATGCGGCGGTCCATATAGGCCCAAGCACCCATGTTCTCGGGCTCCTCCTGGCACCAGACGACTTCGGCATGGCGATAGGGCGCCAAGGTCGTCGCCAAGGACTTCTCGGGGAAGGGGTAGAGCTGTTCGACGCGGATCAGCGCGACATCCTGGATACCGCGCTCGCGTCGCGCGGCGAGAAGGTCGTAGTAGACCTTGCCAGTGCAGAGGATGACGCGCTTGACCTTCTCCTCTGGCGAGATCGCATCCACCTCCGGGATCACGAAGCGGAAGGCACTGCCCGGACCGAAATCCGACAGCGAGGAGACCGCCAGCTTGTGCCGCAGCAGCGATTTTGGCGTCATCAGCACCAGCGGCTTGCGGTAGTTGGCCTTCAGCTGCCGCCGCAGAGCATGGAAATAGTTGGCAGGCGTGGTCAGGTTGCACACGCGCCAGTTCCGCTCCGCGCAGAGCTGCAGATAGCGTTCGAGCCGGGCCGAGGAATGCTCGGGCCCCTGACCCTCATAGCCATGGGGGAGCAGCATCACGAGGCCGGACATGCGCAGCCATTTGGTCTCGGCGCTGCTGATGAACTGGTCGATGATCACCTGGGCGCCGTTGGCAAAATCGCCGAACTGCGCCTCCCACAGCACCAGCGTGTTCGGATCGGCCAGCGAATAGCCATAGTCGAAGCCGAGCACGCCCATCTCGGAGAGCAGGGAGTTGTACGCCTCGAAGCGAGCCTGGCCGGGCCGCAGGTGGTTGAGGGGCGTGTACTCCTCCTGCGTCTGCTGGTCGATGAGCACGCAGTGGCGCTGGCTGAAGGTCCCGCGCTGGACATCCTCGCCTGAGAGGCGCACGCGATGCCCCTCCAGCAACAGGGTACCGAAGGCGAGCGCCTCCGCCGTCGCCCAATCCAGCCCCTCGCCGCTCTCGATGGCCGCCCGCTTCGCTTCCAGCTGGCGCGCGATCTTGGGGTGGACATGGAACCTCTCGGGTACCCGGCAGAGGCCAAGCCCGACCTCGCGCAGCGTCTCGAGCGGCACGGCCGTCGCCTCGTCGCGCTCGGCCGCATCGCTGCCCGCCGCCTTGAGCCCAGCCCAGTGCCCCTCCAGCCAGTCGGCCTTGTTCGGCTTGTAGTCGCGCGCGGCCTGATAGGCTTCCTCGAGCTTGTCGAAGAAGGCATCCTGCATCGCCTTGGCCTCTTCGGCAGTGATGACGCCCTCGGCGATCAGCTTCTCCGCATAGAGGGTCCTGGTCGTCTTCATCTGCCGGATGCGCGCATACATCAGCGGCTGGGTGAAGGCCGGCTCATCGCTCTCGTTGTGGCCGTGGCGGCGGTAGCAGACAATGTCGAGTACGATATCGGCGCCGAAGGTCATGCGGTATTCCGCAGCGAGCTGGGCCGCCCAGACCACCGCCTCGGGATGGTCACCATTGACGTGCAGGATCGGCGCCTGGATGCTTTTCGCCACATCGGTGCAGTAGAGGCCGGAATAGGCGTGCACCGGCACGGTGGTGAAGCCGATCTGGTTGTTGATGACGATGTGGACCGTACCGCCGGTGCGGTAGCCGACGAGCTGGCTCATCGCCAGGGTCTCGTAGACCAGACCCTGGCCGGCGAAGGCGGCATCACCGTGGAGCAGGATTCCCATCACCGAACGCCGCCCTTCGCGGTCGCCCGCCATGTCTTGGCGTGCCCGCACCTTGCCCACGACGACCGGGTCTACCGCCTCCAGATGAGAGGGGTTGGGCTGCAGGGAGAGATGCACCATGCGCCCGTTGATCTCGACATCGGTACTGGTGCCGAGGTGATACTTCACATCACCCGACCCCTGCACATCATCCGGGTTCGAGGAGGCGCCCTGGAACTCGCTGAAGACCTTCACGAAGGGCTTCTTCACGACGTTGACCAGCATGTTCAGCCGGCCGCGGTGCGCCATGCCGATGCAGATCTCTTTCACGCCGTGGTTGGCCGCCGTCTCGATCACCGCCTGGACCGCGGGGATCGTGCTCTCGCCCCCCTCCAGGCCGAAGCGTTTGGTGCCCACGTATTTGCGGGCGCAGAAAGCCTCGAAACCCTCCGCCTCGGTCAGCTGAGCGAGGATGCGACGCTTGTCCTCCTTGCTGAAGGCCGTATTCCAGGGTGCACCCTCGACGCGGCGCTGGATCCAGCTCTTCTGCTCGGGCGACTGGATGTGCATGAACTCCACGCCGATCGGGCCGCAATAGCTCGCGCGGACCCGTTCGATGATCTCGCGCACCGTAGCTGTCTCGAGCCCGAGGACGCCGTCGATGAAGATCGGGCGGTTGAGATCGGCCTCCGTCGTGAAGCCCCAGAACTCCGGCTGCAGCTCGGGATGCGGCTTGGGCTTCTGCAGGCCGAGCGGATCGAGCTGGGCCTCGAGGTGACCGCGCACCCGATAGCTGCGGATGAGCATCAGGGCGCGGATGGAGTCGAGCTGGGCACGGCGGATGGTTGCGGGATCAGGCGCTGCAGCGGCCTTCGCCGCAGAGGCCGACGCCGGCGCGGCCGTCTCCTGGGGGGCAAAGCCGCCGCGCGGCCGCGGCGCCCAGGAGGCGCCGGACGCATCCTGCAGCACCGCCCGCGCATCATCGTTGAGCGCGGCGAAGAGCTCAGCAAAGGAGGGATCGACGCTTGCCGGGTCCTCCACCCACCGCGCGTAGAGATCCGCCAGATAGGCGGCGTTGCTGCCGCTCATCGCCGAGGCGATGATGTCCACACCTGCCATTGCCTGTTCACGGGGCGCCTTGTCGGCGGCCCGGCCCTTCCCCCTTGTCCAGCCATCGTCGCAGGGCAGAACCCTGCGCCGGCGGCCGTTAACATAGCCATGATGGCATTACTGCGGCACGCCGGCCAAGCATAGGAGGGCCAGGAAAAGCGCGATGCTGCGGCGCAAAACTTCGGGCTAGCCGCGCAGGGCCCGGAGCATGGTCGAGCCCAGGCTGGCCGGGCTGTCGGCGATGTGGATGCCGGCCGCGGCCATCGCTGCCATCTTGGCCGCCGCCGTGTCCTTGCCGCCCGAGATCACGGCGCCCGCATGCCCCATCCGCCGGCCGGGGGGGGCCGTGGCCCCGGCGATGAATCCGACCACCGGCTTGTTGGGCTTGCCCGGCCCGAAATTCTCGCGCGCCAGGAACTCGGCCGCCTTGATTTCGGATTGGCCGCCGATTTCCCCGATCATGATGATGGACTTGGTCTCGTCATCCTTCAGGAACAGCTCAAGGACATCGACGAAGTCCATCCCTTTCACAGGATCGCCGCCGATGCCGACGCAGGTCGACTGGCCGAGGCCCGCGGCCGTGGTCTGCGCCACCGCCTCATAGGTCAGGGTGCCGGAGCGGCTGACGATCCCGACCGAACCGCGGCGGTGGATGTGGCCGGGCATGATCCCGATCTTGCAGGCCTCCGGCGTGATCACGCCGGGGCAATTGGGGCCGATAAGGCGGGATTTCGACCCCTCCAGCGCCCGCTTGACCTTGACCATGTCGAGCACCGGAATCCCCTCGGTGATGCAGACAATGAGCGGGATCTCGGCGTCGATCGCCTCGAGGATGGCATCCGCGGCAAAGGGCGCAGGGACATAGATCACGGTCGCATCCGCCCCGGTTGCCGCTTTGCATTCCGCCACCGTATCGAACACCGGCAGGTTGAGTTCAGGGTGCATGGTGCCGCCCTTCCCCGGCGTCACCCCGCCCACATACTTCGATCCGTAGGCAATGCCCTGGCTCGCGTGAAAGGTGCCCTGAGCCCCGGTGAAGCCCTGGGTCATCACGCGCGTATCCGCATCGATCAGGATAGCCATGGCTCAGGCTCCCTTGGCGGCGGCCACCACCTTCTGGGCGGCATCGGCCAGATTATCGGCAGGGATGATGGCCAGGCCGCTTTCGGCCAGGATCTTCTTGCCGAGTTCGACGTTGGTCCCCTCCAGCCGCACCACCAAAGGTACCGACAGCTTAAGGTTCTTCGACGCCTCGACGATGCCAGTCGCGATCATGTCGCACTTGGCGATGCCGCCGAAGATGTTGACCAGGATCGCCTTCACCCGCGGATCGCTGGTGATGATGCGGAAGGCTTCGGTGACGCGGGCAGCATTCGCGGTGCCGCCGACATCTAGGAAATTGGCCGGCGCCCCGCCATAGAGCTTGATGATATCCATGGTCGCCATGGCCAGGCCGGCCCCATTGACCATGCAGCCGATCTCGCCGTCGAGAGCGACGTAGTTGAGATCGTGGCGGATGGCGTCGAGCTCTTTCGGGTCCATCTCGCCCTCGTCGCGCAGCGCCTCCAGATCCTTGTGGCGGAAGAGGGCGTTATCGTCGAAGGCGATCTTGGCATCCAGCGCGATCACCTCGCCCTGGGTCGTGACCACGAGCGGGTTAATCTCGATGATCGAGCCGTCGAGATCGACATAGGCGTTGTAGAGCGCCGTCACGAAGCGCACGAAAGCCGCCACCTGGGAGCCCTTAAGCCCAAGCCCGAAGGCCAGCTTCCGCCCGTGCCAGCCCTGCACTCCGGTCGCGGGGTCGACATGCACCTTGAGAATCTTCTCGGGATGGCGCTCGGCCACCTCCTCAATGTCGATCCCACCCTCGGTGCTGGCCATGATGGCGATGCGTCCGACCTCGCGGTCCAGCAGGAGTGCGAGGTAGAGTTCGCGCGCAATCTCGCAGCCGGCCTCGACATAGACGCGGCGCACCAGCCTGCCCTCCGGCCCGGTCTGCTTCGTCACCAGGACATGGCCGAGCATGGCGGCGGCATGTGCACGCACCTCCTCCGGTGACCGTGCGAGCCTGACCCCCCCCTTGCCGGTTGGGTCGTCCTTGAAGCGTCCGGCCCCGCGCCCGCCGGCATGAATCTGGCTTTTCACGACATAGACCGGGCCGGGCAGGCGGCGGGCGGCGGCCTCGGCCTCCTCCGGCGTCTCAGCCACATGCCCCTCGAGCACCGCCACGCCGTAGCGCCGCAGCAGCTCCTTGCCCTGGTATTCGTGGATGTTCATGCGGACCTCTCGCCGGAAACGCCGGCGGGCAGGAGGGAAGCCTCCGCACCCGCCCTCACATGCCGAGCAGCGCCTTGGACGCGTTGATCAGTTCGCGCACCGCCGCGCAGGACTTCTTGAACGCCGCATCCTCCTCGGGCGTGAACTGCACCTCGATGATGCGCTCCACCCCCCCGGCGCCGATCACCACGGGCACACCCACATAAAGGTCATGGATGCCATACTGGCCATTCAGCCAAGCCGCACAGGGCAGAACGCGCTTCTTGTCCTTGAGGTAGCTCTCCGCCATCGCGATCGCGCTGGCCGCCGGGGCGTAATAGGCGCTGCCTTTCTCGAGCAGCTTCACGATCTCTCCACCGCCATTGGCCGTGCGGTTGACGATCGCATCGATGCGCTCCTGCGTCGTCCAGCCCATCTTGACCAGGTCGGGCACCGGAATGCCCGCCACGGTCGAATAGCGGGTCAGCGGCACCATGGTGTCCCCATGGCCGCCGAGCACAAAGGCCGTCACATCCTCGACGCTCACATTGAACT
Organism: Rhodovarius sp.; assembly: GCA_025057055.1. Lineage (GTDB taxonomy): Bacteria > Pseudomonadota > Alphaproteobacteria > Acetobacterales > Acetobacteraceae > Rhodovarius. The sequence continues at coordinate 7,802 of JANWYF010000209.1, forward strand.
CTTGCGCCAGGAACAGGCGGAAGCGGGCCGAGTCGAGCACTCCTGCCATGCCGACCACCCGATGCGGCGGCAGGCCGGACTTCTGCTGCATCACCCAGACCATGGCATCCAGAGGGTTGGTGATGACGATCACAAAGGCATCGGGGCAGTAGGTTTTGATACCCTCGGCCACCTGGGCGATCACGCCGGCATTCTTGGTCACCAGGTCGTCACGGCTCATGCCCGGCTGGCGGGGGAAGCCCGCGGTGACAATCACCACATCCGCCCCGGCAATGGCGGCATAATCCCCGCTGCCCACCATATGGGCATCAAACCCCTCGACCGGCCCCGATTGCATGATATCGAGCGCCTTGCCCGCTGCGATGCCGGGGAAGACGTCAAAAAGGACGACATCGCCCAGTTCCTTCAGGCCGATCAGATGGGCCAGGGTGCCGCCGATATTGCCGGCGCCTACCAGGGCGATCTTCTTACGGGCCATGCGCGGCCTCCCTCAACCGACAGAAAACGCGGCATGCGTAGCCCCGATGCCCCGTAGCGGCAAGGCAGCCACGGCGCCAGAGGCAGCGATCAGGCCCGCAACAGACCGGCCCGGATCAGAAGCGCCCGCTTATACTCGAGATCGCGCGCGATGATGTCCCGGCTGGCATCGGGCGGCGCCACATGCACCGTGTAGCCATGGGGCAGGAGGTGGCGCTGCGTGATCTCGGGGCTTGCCATGGCCGCGGCGACGTCGCGATGCAGCCGCGCCACAAGCGAGGCGGGGGTGGCGGCGGGGGCAAACAGCCCGAACCAGGTCCGCGGGTCGATGTCAGGATATCCGGCCTCGGCCAGGGTGGGCACATCCGGCAGCAGCGGCAGGCGCTGGTCCCGCCCGATCGCAAGCGCCCGCAGCGTCCCGGCCGCCAGATGTTCCCGCGCTGAGGCGACTCCGCACAGGGTCAGCTGCACCTCGCCAGCCAGCGTGGCCAGCACCGCCGGGGTGAGACCGCGATAGGGCACCTCCGTAAACTCCACGCCCTCGGTCGCACCCAGAGCGCTGAAGAGCAGATGCGGCTGGCTCGCCCGACCGTAACTGCCATAGGTCAGCCGCTCGCGACGGGCCGCAGCGACCAGGCCAGCCATGTCGACAGCCGCGAGCCGCGGATGGGCCACCACCATCTGATGCACCTCGAGCAGGAAGGAGACCGGCGCCAGATCGCGCAGCGGATCATGCGGCAGCCCCGGAATGATCAGCGGGTTCGAGGTGATGGAATTGTCGGCGGTCAGGAGCAGGGTATGGCCGTC
>JANWYF010000081.1 GCA_025057055.1 Rhodovarius sp.
GCATCTCCCAGATCCGGTCGGAGAGGGCGATCATCGGCCCCGCATGGGCATCGACCAGCCGCCAGATCTCATCCTCGTTCTGCATGGTGGGCTCCTGAGGCTACATCGCCTGCATCACGACAGGTTTGGCGATGCGGCGCGGGGGTGCAAGAGAGGGGGGGTCAGCGCGTGCTGTTGGCGCGCTCGACACGGCGCAGAAGGCCTCGCAACACGCCTTCTAGGCTGGTGCGCGTCACCCCCGGAGCTCGGCTTGCGGTGTGCAGCCGCGCGAGCAGCCGAGCGCGCAGGGGAGGGTCCATTTCGGAGAAACGGACCGCGCAGCCGCCGAGTTCGACCCGGATGACGACCCCGCGCAGGACGCCCACCCCGACCACCTGTATCGTCACCGGCGCACCGACCGGCAGGCGGGGGCCCCCGCGCACCCACGCATCCTCGAGCGTCAGGCGCATGATCCAGGCAGGGCCCGAGAGGCCGAGGCCCTCCATCCGCGTCCGCTCCGGCTCGAAGCGGGCGCCGAGGCCGGCGCGCGGCAGCTCAATGCAGACCGCCATCGCAGCGGCCAAGACCACCAGGTTATAGACGGACCAGGCCAGCACAACCCATTTGCCCTCGCCGGCGTCGCGATCGAAGGTGATGCCGGTGATGGGGGAGAACAGCAGGCCGGCGACGGTGAGCAGGAAGACGATCAACAATGGCCACCTCAGCGGCCACTGCACGACAACGCGCTTGCGGTTCCCGCCCTTCGCGGTCACTCGGAACTTGTGGCCTTTCGGCCGGATGAGGCCGATGAGCCCGGCGCGTGTGATCTCCTTGGCGCCGAGCAGCGTGCTCACGTCGTTGAGTACCGGCACGATCAAGCCACCGGTGATCCAGTTGAGCGCGATGAGCATCGCGAGATAGTAGGGCAGGAAATAGGCGATCACCTCGGGCACGCTGGCATCGACCACGGTGATCCCGAAGAACCAGTACGCAAGCGGCACGAGGAGACAGGCGATCCGGAAGGGATAGGTGGCGACCCAGAACAAGCAGGAGTCGATCAGCCCGATGCGGTCGCGCAGCCTCAGCCGGTTGCGCGAGAAGGGGCCCAAGCGGCTCCGCACAATCTGCATCAGCCCGAGGCACCAGCGGGCACGCTGGGAGACGTATTCGCCTACGCCCTCTGGGGCCAGGCCTTCGCTCAGTGGCTCATTGAGGTAGACGGTGGAAAAGCCCTCCTCCTGCAGGCGCAGCGTCAGCAGATAGTCCTCGGTCACGCTGTCGACCGGAAAGCCTCCGATACGCTCCAGGGCGGTCCAGCGCATGATCGAAGAGGTGCCGCAACAGAAGGCGATGCCCCAGGCATCGCGGGCGGGCTGGACGTGATCAAAGAAAAAGCGCTGTTCGTCCGGATAGGCGCGGCCGAGGCCGAGGTTGTGCTGGATCGGGTCGGGGTTGAAGAAGTGCTGGGGCGTTTGCACCAGACCGACCTTTTCATCGTGGAACAGCGCCAGCCCGCGGGTAAGAAAATCGCGATGCGGGACGAAATCGGCATCCAGCACGGCAATGAAGTCTGGCGGCTCAGGAAGGCCGCGGAGCACAGCCAGGGCGTGGTTGATGTTGCCTGCCTTGGCGTGCGCGTTGTCCGGACGCGTCAGATAGCGTGCTCCAAGCCGTTCGCTGAGCTCCCGCAGCCACTCGCGGCGACCATCGTCGAGCACCCAGATGCGCTTGCGCGGGTGATCGATGGCCATCGCGCCGGCGATCGTGCGCTCGAGGATCGCAGCCTCCTCGTTGTAAGTGGCGATGAGCACATCGACCATCGGCGCCGGTGCTTGCCCCCACCAGCCGAGATGCGCATCGACTTCCGGGGAGCGGTTGCGGGTGCGGGTGAGGATAGCGAAGGCCAGAGAGGCAGAGAGCAGCGTCAGTGCCTCCAAGAGCGCAAAGGACCAGCCCACGAGAGCATCGAGATCCAGGCCAGGGGGCGGGATCGTCTCGCGGAAGCGCCAGGCCATGTACCGCCAGCCGAGCAGGATCGCTCCGCCGAAGAGCAGGACACGCACCAGGACAGCATGGGAAGGCAAAAAGGGGAGGAGAAGCAGGGCCAGTCCGACGATCAACAACGGCAGGCCCAGAGCTGCCCCGATCTCGTCGAACACCCACATCTCAGAATAGCCCCAGAGTGAGCCGCCTCAGGAAATCGAGCGGCCGGCTCGAGAAGACCGCCCGCCCTGTGCGGCCGATCGCGCAGGACAATTCCGGGTCTTGGGCAAGGGCCGGCACGGACAGCAAAACATCAAAACGCTTCAGGTGCTCTTCGCTGGGACCAACGGCGAGCGAGCGGTAGACCGTCGCCGCCCCCGAACCGGCCAGCCTTGTCACCACCGCATCGAAGACGCGCCCGTCCCCGGCCAGGCGGAATTGGGCCGGATCACCCACTCGCAGGCGGTTGTAGACACCCTCGCGCACGCTCGCGGTGACCATGGTCGTACTGCAATCGACGAGGCGGACGAGATCCTGCGCCCGCCGTACATACTCCCCGTCGGCGGTCATGATCTCCCACAGGATGGAGGGGGAGGTGGCCGTCAGCACCGCCCCGGAGAAGCGAGCCAAGCGCGCCCGCTCCTCTTGCAGCTGGGCCTCGAGCAGAGCAAGGCGCTGGTCACGCTCGGCCAGCTCGGTGGCAAGCTCGCCTTGGCGCTGTTCGAGCTCACGCAGTCGCTGCTGGGAGGAGGGGGCGTCGTTGTAAGAATCTCCAAGGAACACGCCGCGCCGCGCCGCGTCGAGCTCGATGTTGAGGAAATGGATGCGGTTGCGCATCGCCTCCACCTCCTGGGCCGCCACCTCCTGCGCTGTGCGGATGCGGGTGATATCGGCCACCGTCTGCACCCCCGCACGGGCGAGCTCGCTGGCACGGCGCAGCGCCGCATCGGCCTCTAGCAGGCGGGCCCGGGCCGCATCCTTGAGGGCCTGCGCTTCAGCTAGCCTGGCCTGCAGCTGGCTCACTCTGCCCGCTCCGTAGGCTTCGGCCTGTGCTGCATAGGCCCTGCGGCTTGTCTCGAGGACTTCCGCCAAGTCGCGCAGCCGCTCTCGGTCGGCTTGCAACACGGCTATCGTGCGTTGCAATTCGAGGAGCCGGGAGTCGTCAGGTCGCGGGTCGTTGAGGCTGCCGATGACTTGGCCGGGGGCCAGTCGCGCCCCTAACCGGCGCACATGCAGCTGCAGCACGCCCTCGACAGGGGCGCGCACGATCATGACCTGCGCATTCACCATCGCATTCGAGGTGATGCCGGCCATCTGTTCGCCCACGATCACATAGAGGCCGACAGCTGCGAGAAGCAGGCCCCCGAACGCCGCCAGGAGTCTTTTCACCTTGCTTCCTCGTGCTCCCGGATGGCTGCGGGTGCATTCTCATGCCGGTCGAGCCGGGCCAAGGCTTCGGAGAGGATCGCCATCTCCCGCACCACGCGCATCTGTGGCACCGGCCGATCCAGACGCGCCTCAGCCATCGCCAGCGCCGCCTCGGCGAGCCACCTGAGACGGTTTGCCAGCAGCTGCGCGAGGAAGAGCCCGATGAGGAGAATGGCCAAAGCGGCCAAGACGAGCGGTCCCAGCACGGCGCGCAGCGTGGCATGCAACAGAAAAGCGCCCTCAAGCGGCTGGCGCAGCACCAGCGTCCAGCCGAAGGAGGGCGCATCCGCAGCCCCCCCCACGGCCAGCGCCACGGCGGCATAGACGCGGCCATCGGCCCAGGCGATTTCGGCGTAGCGCGGCGCCTCCACCGTCGCTGCCGCCAAGAGCCTCTCCAGCGGCTGAGGGTCGAGGCCCGGCGGGCCCGCCAGGATCTGGCCATGGGCAGCGAGCAAGATAGCCTCGGTCCCAGCTGGCAGGGGAGCGCCCAAGACCAGATCGCGGATCCAGTTCCAGTCGAGATGGCTCGCTAGCACACCGATGAGCCTCCCATCAGGCCCACGCAGGGGTGAGGCATAGGCGATCAGTCGGAAGGGCTCTCCATCCGGACGCGGCGGCAGCATGCGGCGCAGCGAGGCTGCCTCATGCACATCTCCGGCGTAACGCCCGGCCAGCCCGGCGCGGAACCAGGGCTGAGCGCTGACATCGGCTCCCTCCAGCACCCGGTGACTGCCCAGAATGACGCGTCCATCCGGCGCGGCCACGCCAACCCAGGCCAAGCGGTCGTTCAGGGCGAGGGAAGCATCGAGAATGGCCGGGAAATGCCCCCCGACCCCATGGCGCGCAACCAACGCGGCCAGCGCCTCGTGATCCCTCCATTGGACTGCGAGGCCACGGTTGATGCGCTCGACCAGCAGCCGCGCGGCAGACGTCAGGGATTGCGCTTGACGGTCGGCCACGAAGTTCCGATGCGTGGCAAGCAGCGCGGGAATGGCTACCAGTGGCGGCAAGAGAGCAGCCAGCAAGGCGAACCAGCTGATCCAGGCTGCCAAACCTGTGCGGGGAAGCCTACGCGCCATGCATAGCCCATTTCATTTATTCGGCGAAATATCTATCTCGCCGACTTAAAGCAACGTCCGGGCGCGCAGGCAACCGTGCAGAGGGAGCGGATCTCGCCGCCCCGACGACAGACGTAACCAGCGCTGAAGTCGAAGCGACACGGCGCGGGCGGCTTACCAGGCCAGCTTGAGCCCGGGTTCGTGCCAGCGCATCCGGACCAGCCGTCCGCTGGTGGACAGCGTGACATAGGCGGTCATCAGATCCGGCCCGCCGAAGCAGATGTTGGTGGGCATCGGGTCGGGCAGGCGCGCCACATGCAGGATTTCCCCGGCCGGAGAGACCGTGGTGATCTCCCCGCTCACCAGCGTGGCCACCGCGATGTTGCCGCTGGCCGCCACGGCCAGGGAATCGAGCCGGCGGAAGCCCGGGAACTGGCACAGCAGCCGCCCGCCATGGGGGGAGGGCCAGGGCTCCTTGGCGAGCTGCCCCGGCCCCTCGACCGCAAAGGCCCAGAGCCGGCCGGTTTCGGTCTCCGCCACGTAGAGGGTGCGCGAATCGGGCGAGAGGCCGATGCCATTGGCCCCGCCGGGGAAGGGGTAGGCGGCCTCGATGATCCGGCTGCCGTCCTCGGCCGCCCAGTAGATTCCGCCGTGGTCACGGTCGCGTGGCCGAACCTTGCCGAGGTCGCTGAACCAGAAGCCGCCGTGGCGGGGGTCGAAGACGATGTCGTTCGGTCCGCGCAGCGCATGCGCCCCGCAACGGTCATAGAGGCGCGAGAGCCTGCCGGTCGCGAGCTCCAGCACCTCGATCCGGCCGGTCTCGTAATCCTCCGCTTGGCGGACCGGGCGCAGCAGGCCGGGCTCCTCATGCCAGGCGAAGCCCCCATTGTTGCAGATGAAGAGCCGCCCGCCCGGGCCCATGGCAAGGCCGTTCGGCCCCCCGCCCGGAGTCGCCAGCACGCGCCGTGCGCCATCGGGCCCGATCCGGCTGATGCAGCCGGCGGCGATCTCGACGATCAGCACGCTGCCATCGGGCAGCGCGACCGGCCCTTCCGGAAAGCGCAGGCCGCGTGCCATCTCCTCGAGCTCCATCGGGCTTCCTCCTCTCTCGGGGGGGGGGCAGCTTCGCGCGGCCTTCGGCATGGCGCAAACTGCAGGCTATGGATCCCATCACGCTGGCCGTCATCGACAACCGCCTGCGCGCCATCGTCGAGGAAATGGGCGAGGCGATGCTGCGCACCTCCTACAGCCAGATCCTGAATTCGAGCCGCGACTTCTCGGTCGCGCTGTGCAGCGCGGAGGGCGCGCTGGTCGCGCAGGCCGATCACATCCCGGTCCATGTCGGCGCGCTGGGCTTCGCGGTCGAGGCGGTGCTCGCCCGCTTCGCGGAGATCCGCCCGGGCGATGTCTTCCTCCTCAACGACCCCTATCACGGCGGTTCGCATCTGCCCGACCTGACGATCGTGCTTCCGGTCTTCGCCGAGGACGGCGCACGCTGTTTCTTCAGCGTGGTGCGCGCGCACATCACCGATGTCGGCGGGGCCACCCATGGCGGCTACAATCCCGAGGCGACCGAGATCTGGCAGGAGGGGATCCGCATCCCGCCGATCCGCCTGGGCGAGGGCGGCGCGCTGCGGGAGGATCTGCTCGCCATGCTCTGCGCCAACACGCGCATTCCGCGCGATGTGCGCGGCGACCTCATGGCCATGGTGGGTGCGGCGCGGCTGGGCGCGGCGCGGCTTCAGGAGCTGTTGGCCCGCCATGGGCGCCAAGGCCTGCTTGCCGCCGTGGCCGCCATCCTCGACCTCGCGGAAGCGCATGCGCGGCGCATCCTCGCCTCCTGGCCCGATGGCGTCTACCGGGGAGAGGCCTTCCTCGACGATGACGGCCACGGGCGGGAGGACATCGCGATCCGCGCCACCTGCACCAAGCAGGGCGGGTCGCTGCATGTGGACCTCAGCGAGAGCGACCCGCAATGCGCGGGTTTCGTCAACTCCTCCTACCCCAACATGGTCTCGGCCGTGCGGATGGCCTTCGCCTTCCTGCTCGATCCCGAAGTCTCGAAGAACGAGGGCGCCTTCCGCCCCCTCAGCATCACGGCGCGGCCGGGCAGCGTGGTCTGGGCCGAGGAGGGGCGGGCGGTCACGCTCTGTACCAGCCACTGCAGCAACGAGATCGTCGAGGCGATCATCCGCGCCCTGCAGCAGGCCTGCCCCGAACGCGCGATGGGCGGCTGGGGGCGGCGTTTCCGCGTCGCGATCAAGGGGCGCGATCCGCGGCGCGGGCGCGGCTTCGTCTGGCACCTCTTCCACGCCCGCCCGGGTGGCGGCGCGAGCAGCGCGGGTGATGGCTGGAACGCCGCCGGCGAATGGCACAGCGCCGGCGGGCTCAAGTTCGGCAGCATCGAGATGGCAGAGGTCCGCTTTCCTCTCTTCTTCGCCCGGCACGAGTTCCGCCCGAACTCCGGCGGTGCGGGCAAGCACCGCGGCGGGCTTGGCTGCGAACTCCTGCTGCGGGTGGAAGCCGAGGGCCCGGCCATCGCCAACACGGCAGGCGACGGCGCACGCCACGGCTCGGCCGGCATCGCAGGCGGGGCGGATGGGCTGCCGCATCGCTACAGCATCCTCCGCCACGACGGCAGCGAGCGCCTGCTGCGCACCAAGGAGGCGGGGGTGGCAATCGCCCCGGGGGAGAGTCTGCACATACTCTCCGCCGGCGGAGGCGGCTGGGGCCCGCCTTCCGAGCGAGATCCCGCGGCGATCGCCGCCGACCGGCGCGAGGGCTACGTGGCATGAGCGGGGGTTGGCGAATCGGCGTCGATGTCGGGGGCACCTTCACCGACGTGATCGGCCTGGACCCGGACGGCCGGTCCCATCTGGCCAAGGCTCCGACGACGCCGGAGGATCAGAGCGAGGGCGTGCTCGAAGGCCTAGCCAGGCTCGCCGCCGCGGCGGGGCTGACGCTTGCTGGGCTGCTCGCTGCCACGCGGCGGATCGTGCATGGCACGACGGTTGCAACCAATGCCCTGCTCGAGCGCAAGGGCGCGCGGGTGGCCATGCTGACCACCGAAGGGCATCGCGACGTGATCGAGATGCGCGAGGGGCTGAAGCCCGCGCGCTATGACCTGCGCATGCCCCCGCCGCCGCCGCTGGTGCCGCGCCATCTGCGCCTGCCGGTGCGCGAGCGGCTGCGCGCCGATGGCAGCGCGGAAGTGCCGCTCGACCGGGCGAGCCTGGATGCCGCCCTCGCCGCCGCGCGAGAGGCGGGGGCGGAGGCGGTCGCGGTCTGCTTCCTGCATGCCTGGCGCGACCCGACCCACGAACAGGCCGCTGCCGCCGCCGCACGGGCCGCCCTGCCTGCGGCCTTCGTCACGGCAAGCCACGCTGTCCTGCCCGAGATCAAGGAGTTCGAACGCTTCTCCACCACCGTGGTCAACGCCTATGTCGGCCCGCTGGTCGCGCGCTACCTGATGCGGCTGGATGAGAGGCTGCGCGCGGCGGGCTATGCAGGGCCGCTCTTCATCATCCTCTCGCATGGCGGGGTCGCACCGGTCGAGGAGGCGGCGGCCCGCGCCGTGGCCACCGCGCTCTCCGGCCCCGCGGGAGGGGTGGCGGCGGCCGTCGCACTGGCCCGGGAAGGGCTGGGGCAGGAGCTGGTCACCTTCGACATGGGCGGCACCTCGACCGACATCGCCCTGATTGCGGGCGGAGAGGCAAGGCTCGGCCGCGGGCGCGAAGTGGGCGGCGAACGCATCGCATTGGAGAGCCTCGATATCGTCACGCTCGGTGCGGGCGGCGGTTCGATCGCCCATCTCGGCCCTGCCGGGACGCTGCAGGTCGGGCCGGAGAGCGCAGGCGCCCGGCCCGGCCCCGCCTGCTATGGCCGCGGCGGGACCCGCCCCACGGTGACCGACGCCAATCTGCTGCTTGGCCTGCTCGATCCCGATCATTTCCTGGGCGGGGCGCAGAAGCTGGATCGCGCCGCGGCGGAGGCGGCGATGGCCCCGCTCGCCGCCGCGCTCGGCCTCACCATCGAGCAGGCCGCCGAAGGGGTGCGGCGCCTGGTCAATGCCCGCATGGCCGACGGGGTGCGGGTGGCCACGGTGCGACGCGGGGTGGATCCGCGCGCGGCCACGCTGCTCGCCTTCGGCGGGGCGGCCGGGCTGCATGCGAGCGCGGTGGCGCGCGACCTCGGCATGCGCCGCTTTGCGGTGCCCCTCTTTGCCGCCGGGCTGTCCGCTTGGGGCATGCTGCTGAGCGATCTGCGCTTCGAGGTGGCGCGCAGCGTCAACGCCGCGCCGGAGGAGGTCGACCTCGATGCCCTCTTCGCGGCGCTGGAGGCCGAGGCGCGCGCGCGGATGGCGGCATGCCATGACGGGCCGCTCACCCTGACCCGCAGCGCGGACATGCGCTACGGCGAGCAGGTCTTCGAAATCCCGGTGCCGCTCGATGGCTGCCGCGATGCGGCGGCGGTGCGCGCGGCCTTCCACGCCCGCCACCGGGCGCTGTTCACCTATGCGCTGGAGGAGGACGAGGTGGTGCTGGTCACCGCGCGGGTGGCGGCGATCGGCCATCTCGGAGAGGTGGCGGGCCGGCCCCTGCCTGCGCCCCCCCTCGCCCCCGGGCGCCGTCCGGTCCTCCTCGGCGGCCACCGGCGCGAGCTGCCGGTGCTGCGCTTCGATGCGCTGCCGGCGGGCACGGAGCTTGCCGGCCCAGCCCTGCTCGAGAGTGCAACCACCACCATCCTGCTCGAGGAGGGCGATCGTGCCCGCATGGACCCGCGCGGCTGGCTGCTGGTCGAGGTCGGGCCGTGAGCGAGAACATCCTCTCGATCCAGTCCTGGGTGGCCTATGGCCATGTCGGCAACGCCTCGGCCATGTTTCCGCTGCAGCGGCTGGGGGCGGAGGTATGGGCGGTCCATACCGTGCAGTTCAGCAACCACACCGGCTATGGCGCCTGGCGGGGGCAGGTCTTCGGTGCCGAACTGATCCGCGAATGCCTGATCGGCATGGAGGAACGCGGCGTGCTCTCGCGCTGCGATGCGGTGCTGTCGGGCTATGTCGGCGCACCCGACATCGGCGAGGCGATCCTCGATGCGGTGGCGCGGGTCAAGGCGGCCAATCCCCGCGCGCTCTACTGCTGCGATCCGGTGATCGGCGATGTCGGTCGCGGCATCTTCGTCCGCCCTGGGGTGCCGGAGTTCTTCCGCGACCGCGCGCTCGCGCTGGCCGATATCGCGACCCCCAACCGCTTCGAGCTCGAGTGGCTGACCGGCCTGCCGGCAGGGGGGCTCGATCAAGCCAAGGCGGCGATCGCTGCGCTGCAGGCCCTTGGCCCGCGCTGTGTGCTGCTGACCAGCTTCGATGCGAGGCCCGGCGCGATCGGTCTGGTCGCGGCCGAGGGCGGGCAGTTCTGGCACCTCGAGACGCCGCTGCTGCCGCTGGCCGTCAATGGGGCGGGGGATGCGATCTCGGCGCTCTTCCTGCTGCACCGGCTGCGCAGCGGTTCGGCCGCGCGGGCGCTGGAGGCTGCCGCCTCCTCCGTCTTCGGCCTGCTGCGGCGGACGGCCGAGGCCGGCTCGCGCGAGATCCTGCTGGTCGAGGCGCAGGAGGAGATCGTCCAACCCTCCTTCCGCTTCCGCGCCGAGGCGTGCTGAACCGCCGCAGGGTCGGGGTCAGGCCTCCTCCAGCAGGCCGATGCGCCGCAGCCGCTCGATGAAGGGCAGGGCCGCCTCGCCCAGCGCGGCGGGGGCTGCACCTTCGGCCAGGGCGGCGACCCAGCCGCGCTCCTCGGCCGAGAGGGGGATGTGCCCGCAGGTCCAGTGCAGCACCGCGCTGCCATCCGCCCCTTCGGCCACATGGTGGTGCATGCCATCGGCCAGCCTGAGCGGCCGGGCGGGGTCGAGCGGCGGCAGGAACAGCCCGCGCGCCGGCAGCGGCTGCCGGTCCTGGGCGAGCTGATCGAGCAGCAGGAGGGAGAGCCGTTCAGCCTGCGCCGGCCCGGCGAGGTTGGCCAGCCGTTCCGCCATCATCGCCCCAAGCGCCGCCACCCCGTCCGGTTCCGCGAGCCGCCAGGTGGGGACGGACTCGCGCAGCGCGGGAGAGGTGAGCTCCTCGGCCTCGAGCAGGCGGCGCAGCACCTCCGCCCAGCAGGGTTCGAGCAGACCCACCGTGATGTGCAGCGAATGCTCGCCGGGTTCGGTCGCCGCATCGTGCATCAGCCCCCGCGGGATGTAGAGGGCATCGCCCGGGGTCAGGGTCAGGCGGATGGGCTCGCCGGAGGCGGAGAGGTTGTTCTGCCAAGGCGTGCGCCGGGTGGGGCGGGGCAGCGGCTCCCCCGGCCAGATGCGCCAGCGCTTGCGGCCCGAGACCTGCAGCACGAGCACGTCATGCGTATCGTAGTGGGTGCGGAAGCCCTGCGCGGCGGGCGGCGTCAGATAGATGTTGGCCTGCACCGCGTGCAGGAAGAACTTCTCCAGCGCGCGGCAGAAGCGGGCGAGCGGCGGGTGGCTTTCGTGGAACTGGGAGAGGACGAGCGACGCGCCGGCATCGAAGCGTTCGAACAGGCGCGGCAGATCGACCCGTCCATCGGGCAGCGCATATTCCTCGGGCGGGACGGCGGCCGATCCGGGGCGGGAGTCATCGGCCATGGCCACTCGCGGGGTGCGGGCCCCGTCGGTGCGCAGATAGGCCTCGAGGTCAGACAGCGACAGCAGCGCCCGAAGCTGCGTCGGATCGGCGCCGCGCAGCAGGCGGAAGGCGCGCCCTTCGCGCAGCGCCAGCACCTCCTCCGGCGCCAGGCCCGGGAAGGCAAGCGCCAGCGCCTCCTCTGTCGGGGTCGGGGGCACGGGCTGTTCCGTGGCCGCTGCCCTACCAGCCGCGCCGGCCTCTGCCGGGCGCATCGCGCGGGTCGCTGTCGCTGAGGCCGCTATAGCCCGGCCGGTAGCCGCCACGGCCATAGCCTGGGCCATCCGAGGGATCGGCATCGGTCAGCCCGGTGTAGCCCCGCCGATATCCGCGGCCATAGCCTGCACCATCCGAGGGGTCGGAATCGGTCAGCCCGGTATAGGCCCGCCGGTAGCCACCGCGGCCATAGCCTGCGCCGTCCGAGGGATCGGCATCGGTCAGCCCGGTATAGGCCCGCCGATAGCCGCGGCCATAGCCTGGGCCGTCCGAGGGATCGGCATCGGTCAGCCCGGTATAGGCCCGACCCGGTGGTACCGCCACCACCGGCCCTGCCCCGGGCGGCGGCACGCAGCCAGCGGCAGCCCCGCCCGCGAGCCCGAGCACGGAGAGGCGCAGCACCAGCTGACGCCGCCGCAGGCCGGGCCGGTCGCCCTCGGCCTCTGTCGGGTCGGGCGCCTCCTGCTTGCGCTGGTCCTTGCTCATGCGTCCCTGCCTCCCTTCCGGCCGGTTCTCGCTTCCCGCCGCCTCGGATCGGGGCTGGCGCCGCTTGGGCCGGGCGGGGGGCTTGGCGGCCGTTCCCGGCGCGGCCGGGTCGCCAGTCAGCTTGGCCTTTTTGTCGGCCTCAAGGCAAGCTTTCGGCAGCTTGCGGGCCGGATGGGGGGCATCCTGCCGCCGCTGGCGCGGGCCAAAGGCGGCCCCGCCCCCTGGCCGACAGCCCGCCGGTCAGGCCATCGCTCCGCGGGCCGCCACGGGCCAGAGGCACTCCACCCGCCCCCGGCGCACGCCCACATACCAGTCGTAGCGGTCGACGGTCGGGTCGCAATGGCCGGGGATGAGGCGCAGCTTCTCCCCGAGCGCCGGGCGGGGCCCGTCCTGCACCAGGATCTTGCCGTGCTCGTCCGAGGCGCCGGCATAGATCAGGCCCGGCCGCCCCGCCACCAGGGGCATGCCGCTGTCGGTGGGCACGGCCTTGTGCCCGGCATCGACCACGCAGATGCCATCGCCCGCCACGCTCATCACGGTGGCCAGCACGAAGAGCGACTGGCGGAAGGGCGGCGCCTCCTGGTTGCGGGCATAGTCGGCATCCATGAACACATAGGACCCGGCCTGGATCTCGGTATAGACGCCCGAAGCCGCCTCGAGCAGGAAGGTGCCGGTCCCCGCCCCGCCCACGATCGGGCAGGCCAGGCCCTGCTGGCGGAGCTGTTCCACGGTGCGGCGCGCGGCCTCGATCGCCTGGCCGATCGCCGCCGCCCGTTCCTCCGGCGCGCGCAGATGCTGCGCCCGTCCGTGATAGGCCTGGATGCCGGCAAAGATCAGATGCGGGCTGGCCGCCACGCGCTGCGCCAGCGCCACCGCCGGCGGGCCCGCGGGCACGCCGCAGCGGCCCATGCCGACATCGATCTCGACCAGCACCCTGAGGCGACGCCCCGCCGCTTCCGCCGCTGCCTCGGCCGCTGCCACCTGCGCCGGATCGTCGACGCAGAGCCCGACCTCGGCGATCGCCGCGAGCGCGGCCAGCCGGGCGAGCTTGCGCGCCCCCACCACCTGGTTGGTCACCAGGATGTCGCGGATGCCGCCCCAGGCCAGCACCTCGGCCTCCGCCACCTTCTGCACGCATTGCCCGACCGCGCCGCGGGCTGCCTGCAGCGCCGCGATCACCGGCGATTTGTGGGTCTTGGCATGGGCGCGCAGCCGCACCCCGGTCGGTGCCAGCAAAGCGGCCATGGCATCGAGGTTGGCCTCGAAGGCATCGAGGTCGAGCAGGAGGGCGGGGGTGTCCACCTCCTCCTCGCGCATGCCGGGTTCGGCGGGCGGCGGCTGCATGGCGATTCTCCCAGGATGAGCCATGTTGCGCCCATGTTCCCGACCGATCCAGACGTGCTGGTGGTGGGGGCGGGGGCCGCCGGGATCGCGGCCGCCCGCGCCCTGCGTGATCGCGGCCTGTCTTGCGTCGTGCTGGAAGGGGGGGCGCGCATCGGCGGGCGCGCCTTCACCTGCCGCACGCTGGGTGCCCCCTTCGACCATGGCGCGACCTGGCTGCACGCGGCAGGCCGCAACCCGCTGACCCCCTTCGCCGGCGAGGCGGTGGACCACGATACGCTGCGCGAGCGGCATTTCTGGCTGGGCGACCGCTGGGCCGATCAGGCCGAGTGCGCGGCCTATCGCGAGGCCGAGGCGCGCTTCCACGCCGCGCTCGCCGCCGCGGCCGCCGGGCCTGATCGCGCAGTGGCGGAGGTCATCCCGCGCGGCGGCTTCTGGGACGAGACCGTCGCGCATGGGCAGGGCGCGCAGATCCAGGGGATGGAGGTCGAGCACCTGTCGCTGCACGATGTCTTGGCCTCCGGGCTTGAGGGGCCCAATCTGCTTCCGCGCGAGGGGGTGGGCAGCATCCTGCTGCGGCTGGCGGAGGGGCTGCCGATCCGCCTGCTGGCCCGGGTCGAGCGCATCCGCTGGGGCGGGCCCGGGGTGGTGGCGGAGGGGGCCTTCGGCTGCCTCGCGGCGCGTGCGGCGATCGTGACCGTCTCGACCGGGGTGCTGGCGGCCGGGGGTATCCGCTTCGATCCGCCGCTTCCGCCCGCCCTTGCCCAGGCGATCCATGACCTGCCGATGGCGCTGCTCAACAAGTTCGCCTTCCGCTGTGCGGATCGGCTGGGCATCCCGCCCTTCCATTCCGTGCGCTGCCGCGTCAGCCCTGCGCGGCCGCGGCCGATGAGCTTCGTGATGTGGCCCTTCGGCGCCGATCACCTCTTCGGCTTCGTCGGCGGCAGCCTGGCCGTCGAACTCTCGCGCGAGGGGCCGGCAGCGCTGCTGGCCGCCGCGGCTGAAGAGCTGCGCTTCATCTTCGGCGATCCGCCGCTCGGGCAGGGGCTGGCCACCGATTGGGGGCGGGATCCGCTCTTCCTCGGCAGCTATTCGCAGGCGCGGGTCGGGGCGGCGGGGGCGCGCGCGGTGCTGGGGCAGCCGCTGGCCGGTGGGCGGCTGCTCTTCGCCGGAGAGGCGACGCACACCACCATGGCCGGGACCATCGGCGGGGCCTTCGCCGCCGGGCAGGCCGCCGCCGCCCTGGTCAGGCCCTGACGCCCACCGCCCGGCGGCGCGGCGGGCGCGGGGGCGGATCCCAGGGGCGCGGATCGGCCCGCCAGGGCGGCGCCATCCAGGCCAGGGCCCGCAGCGGGCCGCGTGCGGTGCTCACGCGCACCGGGCGCAGCGCGTAGGACGGCCCCTCATAAGCGGCGAGCCGGGCGAGCGGTGCCGGGGGCAGGCGCAGCACCGCCCCGGCCACCTCGGCCCCCGGTCGGGGCAGCAGCGTGGGATAGGGGCTGCCGCGCAGGAAGACGCGGGCATAGTCCGACAGCCGGGCGGGGCGCAGCTGGCGATGCAGCCCCTTCACCCCCGCCTTGGCATCCAGCACCGCCGGATCGAGCAGCGTGCCGTAGAGGAAGACCAGCACGCCTTGCCCGCTCATTGCGCGGTGATGCCGAGGGCGCGGACGATCGGCCGCAGCGCTGCGACCTGGGCGTGGACGAGGTCGCGGAACTCGGCGGTCGGGATGCCGCCGGGTTCGGCGCCCAGTTCCTCCATGCGTTGGGCGATGGGCGGGTGGCGGGCGGCGGCCGCGATCTCGGCCTGCAGGCGGGTGATGATGGGCTCGGGCGTGGCGGCGGGGGCGAAATAGCCATTCCAGCCCAGGATCTCGGCATTCGGGAAGCCCTGCTCGCGCACGGTCGCGACATCGGGCAGCAGCGGCGAACGCCGGGTGGAGCGCACGGCAATCGCCCGCAAGGCCCCGCTGCGGATATGCCCGAGCGAGGAGGAGAGCTGGTCCCCGCCGAAGAGGATCCGGCCGGCCAGCATCTCCTGCACCAGCAGGGAGGCGCCGCGGAAGGGCACATGCTCCATCTCGAAGCCGCCGTCGCGCTTGAGGATTTCTCCCGTCAGATGGCCGGCGCTGCCCGGACCGGTCGAACCGTAGAAGGGCGGGCGCGGCTGGGCGCGGGCCCAGGCGATCCATTCCGCGAGGTTGGTCGCCGGCACCGAGGGGTGGACCAGGATGACGGTCGGCACCAGCGCCCCCAGGGTGATCGGCGCGAAATCGCGCTCGATCAGATGCGGCGCGCGCCCCTGCATCTCGAGCACGGTGGTGGTGGCCGAGAAGGTGGAGTTGTGAAAGAGCAGGGTCTGCCCGTCCGGGGCGGCTCTGGCCACCATCTCTGCCCCGATCGAACCGCCCCCGCCGCCGCGGTTTTCGACCAGCATCGGCACGCCGAGCGTCTCGCTCAGCCGGCTCGCATAGAGGCGGGCCAGGATGTCGGTGGTGCCGCCGGCGGCGAAGGGGACGATCACCCGAATCGGCCCGCTCGGCTGCCAGGCCTGGGCGCGCAGCCTGGCCGGCGCAGCGAGCGGCAGCGCGGCGGCCAGGGCGAGCAGGGTCGGGCGGCGCGCGATCATCGGCTTTACTCTACCTGCATGCGCAGCTCCCGCACCAGCGGTCGGACCGCGGCGATCTGGGCGTGCACGGCGGCCGCGAACTCTTGCGGCGAATTGCCGCCCGGCTCCGCACCCAGTTCGACGATGCGCGCCGCGAGCGGGGGATGGCGGGCGGCGGCGGCGATTTCGGCATGCAGGCGGGCGATGATCGGCTCCGGCGTGCGGGCGGGTGCGAAGAAGCCGTTCCAGCCCGAGAGTTCGGCATTCGGGAAGCCCTGCTCGCGCACGGTGGCGAGATCGGGCAGCAGGCGGGCGCGCTGCGGGGCAAGGGTGCCGATCGGGCGCAGGGCGCCGGAGCGGATATGGCCGAGGGAGGAGGAGAGCTGATCGCCCCCGAAATGGATCCGGCCGGCCAGCAGCTCCTGCACCAGCGGGGCGGCGCCGCGGAAGGGGACGTGCTCCATCTCGAAGCCGGCGTCGCGCTTCAGCACTTCGCCGATCAGGTTCATCGTGCTGCCCGGCCCGGTCGAGCCGTAGAAGGGCGGGCGCGGCTGGGCGCGGGCCCAGGCGGCCAGTTCGCGGATGTTGCTCGCCGGCACCGAGGGGTGGACGAGAAGGATCATCGGCACCTCCGCCCCCAGGCTGATCGGGGCGAAGTCGCGCTCGATCAGGTGCGGCGCGCGGCCAGCATATTCGAGCGCGGCGGTGGTGGTGCTGAAGGTCAGGTTGTGGAACAGCAGCGTATGGCCATCCGGCGCTGCCTTGGCCACCACATCGGCGCCGATCGAACCGCCGCCGCCGCCGCGGTTCTCCACCACCACGGAGACTCCGAGCGTCTCGCTCAGACGCTGGGCATAGAGCCGGGCCAGCACATCCGTGGTGCCGCCGGCCGGGAAGGGGACGATGATGCGGATGGTGCCGGAGGGCGACCAGCCCTGGGCGCTGGCGAGGGCCGGGGCGGCGATGAGCGGCAGGGCGAGAAGATGGCGGCGGCGCATGGCGTGTCCTCCCTGCTTTTTGGACGATGGCGGCGATGTTCGGCCCTGGCTTCCCGCGGCGTCAATACACGAGGCGGGCAGGGCGGGGGGCGGGGTTTGAGGCTGGAGGGGGCCGGCCTGACCTGCGGCGAGAGGGGCTTTGGCTGCCCGCTGCCCGGCGCGCCGGGCCTTAAAAGCACAGCTCGAGGCGTATAAGCACATAAAGCACTATGCACGAACGTGCATAGTTGACTAACACGTCTGGTAAGCGTAGATCTCGGTGGCCCCAGCCAGGACGGGGCCAGGAGGTCGACGTGACAACATCGCGCACCCTCACCCTCGCCGCCGGAAAGCCGAACCGGCCAGGCTGCTGTCCGACCTGATCCTCACCTCTCGCCCGCGCCTCAGCCCGGATCCGCGTGCTCGCTCGCCGCGAAGCGCGATCCGGCGCGTCCCAGCCCAACCCGGATCTGCCACGCCTTCACCATGTCCCTTGCCCTTTCGCGCCGTCGTCTCGCCGCCCTTTCCGCCGGGCTGGCCCTGCCCCGCCTCGCCGCGGCCGATCCCTGGCCGGGGCGGCCGATCCGCCTCGTGGTGCCGGTCGCACCGGGCGGCAGCCAGGATGTGGTCGCCCGCCTCTCGGCCCGCGGCCTGAGCGCGCGGCTGCCCCAGCCGGTCCAGGTCGAGAATATCTCCGGCGGCGGTTCAGCCATCGGCTATGCCTTGGCCGCCCGAGCCGCGCCCGATGGCCATGTGATGCTGGCCGGGGCCGATACGCTGTCGATCATCGGCGCGGTGCTGCCCCAGCTCTCCTTTGATCCCCTTGCCTTCACCGCCGTGCATCGCAGCGTGCGCGTGCCGCAGATCCTGGTGGTGCGGGCCGATCATCCGGCGCAGGATTTCGCCCAGTGGGTCAGGCTGGCTCGGCAGCAGCCGCCAGCTGTCGGTACCCCCGGCCATGCGAGCCTTGCCCATCTGCTGGTCGAACAGCTTGCTTCCGCAACCGGCGCCACCTGGACCCATGTCCCCTATCGCGGCGGGGCGCTGGCGGTGGCCGACCTGATGGGTGGGCAGCTGCAGGGCGTGATGATCAATATCGGCGCCGTCGCCGGCTATGTCCGAGAGGGGCGGCTGCGTGGCCTGCTGGTCAGCCCGGCCCGCCGCAGCCGCGCCTTGCCCGAGGTGCCGACCCTTGGCGAGCTCGGCTTGGCCGATCTCGCGGTCACCGGCTGGCATGGTCTGCTGCTGCCGCCCGGAGCGGATCCGGCACTCGCCTTGCGTCTCAACCGCCTCAACCGGCATGTGCTGGCCGAGCCCGCGGTGGCCGAGCGCCTGGCCGCGATCGGGGTCGAGCCGACGGATGAGGGGCCAGAGGAGCTGGCCGCCGCGCTGCGCGCCGATGCCGCGCGTTTTGCAGAGGTGGTGCGCCGCCACGGGATCCTTGCTTGACA
>JANWYF010000087.1 GCA_025057055.1 Rhodovarius sp.
CCGGGCCTGCCGAACGCCTCATCGTCGCGCTCGACCTTGGCGATCCGGCAGCAGCAGAGGCGCTGGCCGCGCGGCTGGCGCCGCATATCGGCTGCCTCAAGCTCGGACTCGAGCTGTTCTGCGCCGCGGGGCCCGGGGTCAGGGCGGGGCTCGCGGCGCTGCGGCCCGTCTTCCTGGACCTCAAGCTGCATGACATCCCGAACACGGTCGCGGGGGCGGTGCGGGCGCTGCTGCCGCTGCGCCCGGCCATGCTCACCCTGCACGCCGCCGGCGGGGCAGAGATGGTGGCCGCCGCCCGCCGGGCGGCCGAGGCAGCGGGCCCAGCGCGACCGATGATCCTCGCGGTGACCGTGCTGACCAGCCTCTCCGCCGCCGCGCTGGCCGAGACAGGGGTGGCCAGCGAACCCCGGGGCCAGGTGCTGCGCCTCGCCCGCCTCGCACTGGCCGCCGGGGCGGATGGGCTGGTCTGCAGCCCGCAGGAAGTGGCGGCCCTGCGCGATGCCTTCGGCGCGGGACCGGCGCTGGTCGTGCCGGGCATCCGCCCGCCCGGCAGCACCGCCGGCGATCAGGCGCGCACCGCCACACCGGCCGAGGCGGTGGCCGCCGGCGCGGATTGGCTGGTGCTGGGCCGCCCGATCACCCAGGCGCCCGACCCGGCAGCGGCCGCGCGCGCGATCGCGGAGAGCCTGCCGCGCTGACCGGCCCGCCTTGACCCGCAACCTGGAACACTCCTAGAACAAAGCCTGTATTCTTGATGTGTTCCGTCGCGCCGGCTTGGCCCGGTCGGTCCAGGCGGATCGCCCCAGCACGGCACGGGGCAGCTGCAGCGGCGTGGCCTGGGGCGGGGGCGGCATGACGGGCAGCGGTGCGGCCAGGGGCGGGGGCAGCATGACCGGCAGCGGCGCGGCACGGAGCAGGGGCGGCATGATGGGCAGCGGCCAGGCGGCAGGCGGAGGGCAGGATGAGGAACGGCGGTTGCCACGGGGGGCGGCAGCAGAGGCCTCTCGGCCACTGCGGGCGTGGCGGCCCGGATCGGCTGCGGCGGCAGCCCCTGCCGGGGCAGGACGGGCCTGCAGCGGCGGCGCATGACCGGCCAGAGGCCTTCAGCTCGACAGGACATGGCGAATGCTCACGCGCAAGCAGCATGAACTGCTGGTCTTCATCGACCGCTACCTGAAGGAGACGGGCTATTCCCCCTCCTTCGAGGAGATGAAGACCGCCCTCGGCCTGCGGTCGAAATCGGGCATCCATCGGCTGATCACGGCGCTCGAGGAACGCGGCTTCCTCGCCCGCCGCCCGCATCGGGCCCGCGCGCTCGAGGTGCTGCGCCTGCCCGAGGATCTGGGCGCCGCCCGCCGCCAGGCCGCCCGCGCGGCGGCCGAGGCTGCCCCCGCCTCCTCCAACGTCATCACCGCGAGCTTCGGCCGGCCCCGCCCCACCCTGCCCGAGGCCGGCAGCGTCTCCCTGCCGCTCTACGGCCGAATCGCCGCGGGCGTGCCGATCGAGGCGGTGCGCGATACCGGCGTGCTGGTGGATGTGCCGGCCTCCATGCTCTCGGGCGGGGAGCATTTCGCGCTCGAGGTCGCAGGCGATTCGATGCAGGAGGCCGGGATCCTCGACGGCGATATCGTCATTATCCGCCGTGCCGATACCGCAGAGAATGGGGATATCGTGGTCGCCCTGGTCGATCAGAGCGAAGTGACGCTCAAACGCCTGCGCAAGCGCGGCAATACGGTGGCGCTGGAGCCGGCCAACCGCGCCTATGAAACCCGGATCTTCGGCCCCGACCGGGTGCAGGTGCAGGGCCGCCTGGTCGGCCTGCTCCGCCGCTACTGAGCAAGGCGAGGGGATGGAGCTGGCC
Organism: Rhodovarius sp.; assembly: GCA_025057055.1. Lineage (GTDB taxonomy): Bacteria > Pseudomonadota > Alphaproteobacteria > Acetobacterales > Acetobacteraceae > Rhodovarius. The sequence continues at coordinate 1,862 of JANWYF010000087.1, forward strand.
CGGCGCCGGGGCTTCCGCCTGGGGCGTGGCGCGATCGCACTGCTGCTCTCCCTCGCCCTCGGCCCCGCCTGGGCAAGCGCCCAACCCAGCAGCGGCGAGGCCTGGGCCCGCCACACCGCCCCCACCCCAGGTCCCACCCGAGTAATCGGCACCGCCAGCCTGGGCTGCCTCGCCGGCGCCGTGCCCTTGCCGCCGGAGGGGCCGGGCTGGCAGGCGGTCCGCCTCTCCCGCAACCGGCATTGGGGCACGCCGGAGCTGGTGCGCTTCATCCAGGAGCTGGCGGCGCGGGCGCAGGCCGAGGGTCTGCCCGACCTCCTGATCGGCGATATGTCCCAGCCGCGCGGCGGCCCCATGCCCTGGGGCCACGCCAGCCATCAGACCGGGCTTGATGTCGACATCTGGCTGGATCTGCGGCGGCACGGCGTCCTCTCGCGCGCCGCGCGGGAGGAGATCACCTTCCCCTCCCTGGTCCTGCCTGACCACAGCGCGGCTGATCCCGCCCGCTTCACCGAAGGGCACGCACGGCTGATCCGCCTGGCCGCCACTGCAGCGGGGGTTGATCGGGTGCTCGTCCACCATGGCATCAAGCGCAGCCTGTGCGCCGCCTATCGCGGCGAGGAGTGGCTGCGCCGGGTGCGGCCCTGGCGCGGGCATGACAGCCACATGCATGTGCGGCTGCGCTGCCCGGCCGGGCAGCCGGACTGCCGGGACGCGCCCCCGCCCCCGCCGGGGGATGGCTGCGATGCCAGCCTGGAGTGGTGGCTGACCGAGGAGGCGCAACGCCCACCCCCGCGCCCCCCGGGCCCGCCGCCTTCCCTGCCGCCGGCCTGCGCGGCGGTCTTCGCCGCCCCGTGACGGACCTTGCGGCCCTTGCCGGCGGTCCCGCCAGATGACCAACGCCTGCCCCCCGCGCTGCGGCGCCCCCGCTCCGCCGGCGCCATCCGGCCGTGGGTTCGGCCGGATCCGCCTGCCAGAGTGGCGGGCCATGCCCGCCGAACCGGCGCGAACAGCCCGCTGCGAAGGGCTCGCCCCTCATTTGGGGCACCATGAGCCCGGCCCAGCCCGCAGCAGGCTGGCCGTGGGCAGCACCGGCACGCCGGGGCCCGCCACCGGCTGTGCGGCCAGCACGGCGCGGCGGATCGCCTCCTCCACCGCGGCCGCCGCCATGATGCCAAGGCGCATCAGATCGGGGCTGCCTTCGGCACGACCGGTGGAGAGGGCGAACAAAGTATCGCCGTCCCACAGGCTGTGAGCGGGGCGGATCGCGCGCGCGATCCCATCCTGCGCCACCCGCGCCAGATGCGTGCACTGCGCCTTGTCCAGCCTGGCATCGGTCGCCACGACGCCGATCGTCGTGTTGGCCGCGGGCGGGACCTCGGGCCGGGCGCCGGCCAGCAACGCGGCGACCGCATCGACCGGCTGCAGCCCATCCGGCGCCGCGCGGGCACCGGCCAGCACGCGCCCATCCGGCCCCAGCACATCGCCCACCGCATTGACCGCCACCAGCGCGCCGACCGTCACGCCATCGACCCGGATCGCCGCGGTGCCGATCCCGCCCTTCATCGCGCGCGAGAGGCCAAACAGCTTGCCCACCGTGGCGCCCGCCCCGGCGCCCACACTGCCCTCCTCCGGCGGCGCTGCGCTGGCCGCTGCGCAGGCAGCGTGGCCGGCGGCGGCATCGGGGAAGATTGCCGGATCGCCCATGCCAAGGTCGAACAACACGGCTGCCGGCACGATCGGCACCCGCACCCCACCGGCCGGAAAGCCGCGGCCGCGCTCGGCCAGCCAGCGCATCACCCCATCCGCCGCCGCCAGGCCGAAGGCGCTGCCTCCGGTCAGCAGAACGGCATCCACCCGATCCACGAGATGGGCGGGATCGAGCAGCGTGGTCTCTCTCGTTCCGGGAGCAGCCCCGCGCACATCCACCCCCGCCGTCGCCCCGCCCTCGGCCAGCACCACGGTGCAGCCGGTCGGCCGCCGGCGGTCGGTGGCGTGGCCGACCAGGATGCCGGCCACATCGGTGATCGCCCCGGGCATGGATCAGGCTGGGCGCGGCCGGCGGACAAGGAGCGCAAGCCCCGCCCCCGCCGCCCCCAGCAGCAGACCGATCAGATCGGTCGTCGCCTCGGGCACCAGCAGCAGCAAACCGCCCGCCAGCACCAGGAGCCGCGGCACGGGCGCCAGCACCCCCACGCGATAGAGATAGCCCTCGAAGGCAGAGGCGAGGAGGAGGATCGCGACGGCAGCGGTCGCCACCGCCTGCAGGATGACCATCCATTCGCCGCGCAGGATGAGGGCCGGCTGCAGCACGAACAGCACCGGCAGCAGCAGCAGCAGGCAGCCCACGCGCAACGCCATCAGGCCGGTCTTCATCGGGCTCGATCCCGCGATCGAGGCGGCGGCGATCGCCGCCAGCGCCACCGGCGGGGTGATGAAGGAGACGATGCCCCAATAGAGCACATAGAGGTGCGAGGCCATCGGATCGAGCCCCGCCTGCACCAGCGCCGGCGCCAGCACGATGGCCAGGAAGATGTAACAGGCCGAGGCCGTCATCCCCATGCCCAGGATGAAGCTGGTCAGCGCACCGAAGAAGAGCAGCAGGGCGACATTGCCGCCGGCATACTGCACCAGCTCGCGCGAGAAGGAATTGGCCACCCCGGTCATCGACAGGGCGCCGATGATCAGCCCGATGCCCGCAATCAAGGCCACGATCTGCGCGATGGCCTGCCCCGCATCGACCACCAGGCCGCAGAAGCGGCGCAGGTTGAAGCCGCTGCGCCGGGCGCGCAGCAGCGCGATCAGCAGCAGAAACAGGGAGACCCAGAAGGGGGCCTGCGCCTCGATCCGGAAGACGAGCAGGAGCACCGTCAGCGCCACGATCGCCGCGATGTAGTACCACCCCGCGGCCAGGGTGGGGCCGAGCGGCGGCACCTCCTCGCGGCTCACCCCGCGCAGGCCGCGGCGGATGGCATAGAGGTCGGTCTGCAGGAACAGCGCCGCATAGAACAGAAGAGAGGGCAGCAGCGCCGCCACCATCACCTCGGCGTAGGGGACATTGAGGAAATTGGCCATGATGAAGGCCGCAGCCCCCATCACGGGCGGCATCAGCGCCCCGCCGGTGGAGGCGCAAGCCTCCACCGCCCCGGCATAGTGCGGCGCATAGCCGCAGCGCTTCATGGTCGGGATGGTCAGCGTGCCGGTGGTCAGCACATTGGAGGTCGGGCTGCCCGAGAGCATGCCGAAGGTGGCGGAGGAGACGACGGCGACCTTGGCCGGCCCGCCGCGGCTTGTGCCCATCAGGGCGAGGGCGAAATCCATGAAGAAGGAAGCCCCGCCGGTGGCCGAGAGCACCACACCGAAGACCAGAAAACCGATCAGCGTGTCCGAGACCACCTGCATCGGGATGCCGATGATGCTCTCGGTGCCGAAGACGTGCTCGCGCACCGCATCGAGCGGGCTGAACGCCACCCCCCAGAGAAAGCCCGGCATCTCCCCGGCGAAGACGGGGAAGATCCCGAACAGCAGGCAGGCGAAGAACAGCACCACCTCTCCGGTGCGGCGCACGCCGTCGAGCACGAGCAGGATCAGGACCAGGCCGAGCCAGGCCGCCCAATCCGGAGCGGTCACATTCCAGCCGGCAAGCTGGATGGTCAGGGCGGCCGAGGCGAGCCAGATCCCAAGCGCAACTGTTGCTGCGGCGAGCAGCCAGTCGAACCACGGCACGCGGGCGCGCTGGCGCTTGAGTGCCGGGAAGGCAAGGAAGGCAAAGCCCCCGAAGCAGCCCAGGATCAGGTAGTAATAGGCGGTCGCGATCGGCCGAAAGCCGAAGAGGCCAAGGTTGAAGACCTGATTGACCGCCAGCACGAGCCCGCAGGCGGCCAGCAGGAAGGCGACCCAGAAGGCCGGCCCGCTGAGGCGGGCCGAGCGCGCCTCTGGATCCTCGGGCAGGCGGGCGGGGGCCTTGCCCTCGGCCATGCCCGCCCCCCCGGCGAGGCGCGAAGCAGGATCGCCACTCATGCCGCGCGCGCGGGCGGCGGCTTAGCTGATGGTGGCCAGGGCGGCGGCGCGGCGCTCCGCCCAGGCGACGGCGAAGGCCTCGCCTTCCAGGTTGCGGCTGCGCGCAGCCGGCAGGAACTCGGCCCAGGCGCGGCGCAGCACCTCGTTGCGATGCAGGGTCTGCTCCTGCCAGCGCTCGCTCTCGGCGGTCCAGAGGCCGAGGTCACGCAGGAAGCGGATGGCGCCCGGGTGGAAGGCCGCATCCATCGGCGGCGCACCGGCCTCCCGGATCGCCCAGCGCGGCATGGTGGCGTTGACGTCCTTGTAGAGGTCGAAGGTCTCATGCACCGCCCGCATCAGGGCATAGACCTCCTCCTCCGGCGTATCCGCGTTGACGGTGATCATGGGGTAGCGATAGCCGAGCACGGCGGCGGGATTGCTCTCCGAGACGCCGGAGCCCACCGTCTCCAGGATCGGCTCGGCGAAGGGCACGGCGCGGCGCGCGGCGGCCCAGCCGGCCGCGTTGTTGGGGTCGAGCTGCACCCAAGCGATGCCGCGCGGGCTTGCCTCGAGCTCACGCAGCACGGCCGTATTCAGCGCCGCGCCGGCGCATTCGGCCCGCCCCTCGATCAGGGCGCGCAGGCTCGCGACATAGGAGGGGAACTGGACGAGCTGCACATCGCGCAGGGTGAGCCCGGCAAAAGCCAGGATCGGCTCGATCTTGATGTTGACCGAGGAGTTGGCCGGCACCCAGGCCATGCGCCGGCCGCGCAGATGTTCGGGCCGGGTGATGCCGCTCTCCCGCGTCGCGACGATCGAGAAGGAGTTGCGCCGCCCCATCAGCACCCGGAAATCCTGCGGCCCCCAATCCGGCGTGGCGTATTCGTAGAGACCCTCAGCCGCGAAATAGAGTTCGTTGGCCAGCCAAGCGTGGCTGACCCTGCGCTGGCGCAGGGGCAGGATCCGTCCGATCGAGGTGCCGGAGGGCTGCAGCCGGACCCGCGTGCCGAAGGTGCGACCGAGCGCGTCCGAAATCGCCGAGGCCTCGACATAGCCGGCCGATCCCACGTCATAGACCGACCAGATCATGGTCGAGGGCAGGTGGGGCAGGCTGCGCGTCTGGCCCAGTGCCGGTGCCGCCAGGGCCGAGGCCCCGAGGGCAGCGGGCAGCGCAAGGCCGTGGCGTCGGGTGAACATGACCGCTTCCTCCTCGTGCCTTCTCGTTGGCGGGAGGGTTCGACAAATCCGCCCCCCCTGTCAACGATCAGGCACGGGCGCTGCCGGGTCAGTCGAAGCGCCCGTCGCGCGGGAAACCGTGCGGAACCGGACGCCCTGCCCCGCCGCGCCGGCCGCGCCAGGGGGTAAGGTCAGTCTCGCTGCGGATGCGCCCGCCCTGCCGCCAGGAGAGCCCCTCGGCCAGCGTGAACACCTTGGCGTCGGCCAGGCCACCCTCGCGGTAGGACTGCAGCTGCACGCCGCGGCCGCGCGCCATCAGCGGCACCTGCTCGAGCGGGAAGACAAGCAGCCGCCGGTTCTCTCCCACCACCGCCACGGCATCGCCGGCGGCGGGGCGGCAGACCACCGCCCGCACCCCGGCGTCGAGATTCATGATCTGCTTGCCGGTGCGCTTCTCGGCCAGCAGCTCCTCGGCCTCGACCAGGAAACCCTTGCCGTCGGAGGCGGCCAGCAGCACCCGCCCCTCCGGACGCAGCAGCGCGATCGGCTGGTCCTCCTGGGCCATCTCCACCATCAGGCGGAGCGGCTGCCCATCGCCGCGGCCGCGCGGGATCGCGTCGGCCTTCAGGGTGAAGGCGCGGCCCGATTGGCCGAAGACGATGATGCGGTCGGTGGTTTCGGCGTGCAGCAGGAAGGCGAGGCCATCGCCCTCCTTGAACCGCAGCTCCGCATCGGGGGGCAGATGGCCCTTCTGCGCGCGGATCCAGCCCTTCTCGGAGAGGATGATCGTGATCGGCTCGCGCTCGACCAGGGCGGCTTCGTCCACCGCCACGCTGGGGGCGGCATGTTCGATGCGGGTGCGGCGTGCCCCGAGCGCCCCTTGACCGAAGCGCTTGGCCGTCTCCTCCACCTCGCGCGCAATCGCCGCCCAGCGCCTGGCCTCGCTGGCCAGCAGCGCCTCGAGCCCCTTGCCCTCGCGCGTCAGCTTCGCATGCTCGCGACGGATCTCGGCCTCCTCCAGCCGGCGCAGCGCACGCAGGCGCATATTCAGCACCGCCTCGGCCTGGGTATCGGTCAGGGCGAAACGCTCCATCAGCCTGGGCTTGGGCTCATCCTCCTCGCGGATGATGCGGATCACCTCATCAAGGTGGAGATAGACGATCAGGTAGCCGTCCAAGATTTCAAGCCGCCGCGCGATGGCAGCCAGGCGATGGCGGCTGCGGCGCAGCAGCACCTCATGCCGGTGGTCGAGCCAGGCGCGCAGCACCTCCCTCAGGCCCATCACGCGCGGCGTGCGCGACGCATCCAGCACATTCATGTTGAGCGGAATGCGCACCTCGAGCGCGGTGGCGCGGAAGAGCGTCTCCATCATCACCGCAGGCTCGATGTTGCGCGACCGCGGCTCGAGCACGATGCGCACCGTCTCGGTGCTCTCGTCGCGGATATCGCCGAGAAGGGGCAGCTTCTTGGCCTCGAGCAGACCGGCGATCTGTTCGATGAGCCGCGCCTTCTGCACCTGGTAGGGGATGGCGGTGACCACCGCCTGCCACCCCCCGCCTTTGAGGCGCTCCACTTCCCATGCGGCACGCAGGCGGAAAGTGCCGCGGCCGGTCGCATAGGCCTCGGCGAGGCTTGCCGCATCCTCCAGCAGGACGCCGCCGGTCGGGAAATCCGGCCCCGGCATATGCGCGAGCAGCTCCTCCGTGCTCGCGCCGGGATGGCGGATCAGGGCGAGCGCGGCGGCGCAGACCTCGGCCGCATTGTGGGGGGGGATGCTGGTCGCCATGCCGACCGCGATGCCCGAGGCGCCATTCGCCAGCAGGTTCGGAAAGGCCGCCGGCAGGACCACCGGCTCGCGCTCCTCGCCGTCGTAGGTGGGGCGGAAATCGACCGCATCCTCCTCGATGCCGGCGAGCATGGCCTGCGCCACCTCGGTCAGCCGCGCTTCCGTGTAGCGCATGGCGGCGGCGTTATCGCCGTCGATGTTGCCGAAATTGCCCTGTCCCTCGACCAGCGGGTAGCGGGCGGCAAAATCCTGCGCCAGCCGCACCATCGCCTCATAGATCGCGGCATCGCCGTGCGGATGGAACTTGCCCATCACATCGCCAACGATGCGCGCGCATTTCTTGAAGCCGGCGGCAGGATCGAGACCGAGCTGGCGCATCGCCCACAGCAGGCGCCGGTGGACAGGCTTCAGCCCGTCGCGCACATCCGGCAAAGACCGGGCGGTGATGGTCGACAACGCATAGGCAAGGTAGCGCTCGCTGAGGGCGGAAGCGAGCGGCGTTTCGGCGGTGGCCTCCCCCGCCGGGGCGAGAAGGTCATCGGGCATCGGCGAATCGGATCCCCATCGCGTCCGCCCGGGCCGTTACACCAGGCGCGGCGGCGGGGCCAGCGCCGCGCGCGCCGCTCACTCCGCCTTGGCGAGCTCCTCCGGCGTGACGGAGCGCTCCTCGACCTTGGCGAGTTCGAGCATGAAGTCGACCACCTTCTCCTCGAAGATCGGGCTGCGCAGCGCCTCCACCGCCTGCGGGTTCTTCTGGAAATACTCGAGCACCGCCTTCTCCCGCCCCGGGTAGCGCGCGATCTCGGCCTGCAGCGCGCGCTGCAGCTCCTCGCGGCTCACCTGGATGTTGTTGGTCCGCCCGATCTCGGCCAACAGCAGCCCAAGGCGCACGCGCCGTTCGGCAATGGCCCGGTAGTCGGCCCGCAGCGTCGCCTCGTCCTTGCCCTTGTCCTCCTCGTCGAGACGGCCGGCCTTCATGTCGGCCTCGACCTGCTGCCAGATCGCCGCGAATTCGCGCTCGATCAGCCCCTCGGGCACGGCGAAGGCGGCCTGCGCCGCCAGGGCATCGAACAGCTGGCGCTTGACCTTGGCGCGCGACTGCGCGTCGTATTCGCGCTGCAGCATGCCGCGCACCGACTCGCGCAGCGCCTCCAGGCTCTCCGCACCCAGCCGCTTGGCCAGCTCCTCATCGATGGCGGGCTGCCGGAACACCTTGAGCGCCTTGGCGGTGACGGTGAACTCGGCCTCCTTTCCGGCCAGATCGGCCTGGCCATAGTCGGCCGGGAAGGTGAGGCGGATCACCCGCGTCTCGCCGGGGGTCATGCCCTCAAGCTGGTCGGCGAAGCCCTCCACGAAACCCGGCCCGGCCACTTCGACCGGCATATCGGTGCCGCTGCCGCCCTTGAAGGGCTTGCCCTCGATACGCCCCTCGAAATCGACGTAGAGCACCTCCCCCTTCGCGGCCGGGCGCGGCTCCACCTCCTCGAGCGTGGCGGCACGGCGCGCCAGATCGGCCAGCGCCGCCTCGATCTCCGCCTCGCCGGGGGTGGCCTTGTAGCGGATGACGCTGATGGCGGAAAAATCCGGCATCGGGATCTCGGGCAGCACCTCGAGCTCCATGCGGAACTCGAGGTCGCGGCCATCGGCAAAGTCGACGAGCTCGATCTTGGGCTGCAGCGCCGGGCGCAGCGACCGCTCCTCGAGCACCTTGCCGCTCGCCTCGCTCACCGCGGCCTCGAGCACCTCGCTCATCACCGCCTGGCCATAGCGCTGCAGCAAGACCGCGGGCGGCACCTTGCCGGGGCGGAAGCCGGGCAGCCTGACCTGCTTGGCCAGTTCGGCCAGGCGCTTCGATTTCTGCGCGGCAATGGTGGTGGCCGGCACCACCACGGAATAGGCCCTCTTCAGCCCCTCATTCGCGAGTTCGGTCACATTCATTGCGCGCAGGATCCCATATGGCGGAAGGCGCCCGGCCGCGTGGTGCGGGCGGAGGGATTTGAACCCCCACGGCTTGCGCCACTGGAACCTAAATCCAGCGTGTCTGCCAGTTCCACCACGCCCGCCGGGCACAGTCCGAAGTGAGGGCCGGGCTTTAGCCCAAGGCCGCCCCCCCGACAATGCCGCCCGCAGGCCATTGCGCGCCAGGCCCTTTCGGCCATGCTCTGCCGCCCAAGCAGGAGGAGGCAGGGCGCGAATGACACGGCAGGATGCGCTGGCCGAGGCGGGCCGCCGCTTCGATTCCGGAGAGTTCCAGGCGCTGCTCGCCCGGCTGGTCGCCATCCCCTCCACCTCGCAGGAGCCGGGGCAGGAGGCGGCGCTCACAGCCTATCTGGCCGAGGGGCTTCGGCCCTGGCTCGAGCGGCTGGGCTTTGCGGTCGGGATCCATCCGAACCCCGTGCCCGGCTTCGGCCCGATCCTGGTCGGTCGGCGGATCGAGGACCCCTCCCGCCCCACCATCCTGATCTATGGCCACGGCGATACCGTGCGCGGGCTGGAGGATCAGTGGTCCCCAGGGCTTCACCC
>JANWYF010000088.1 GCA_025057055.1 Rhodovarius sp.
CCCACGGCCCGCAGCGCCCAGGCAGGTTGTGCTCGGGCAAGACCGGGCGCGGCGCGCGGAAGATCACACCAGCACCCGCCCATTCCCCCACCCCAGCCGCGGCGGCTTCGGCCAAGACGGCCAGAGAAGCGCCCAGCCCCACCCGTGCAGGTCCAGGCGCGCGCGATCTCCCCACCCTTCTCACTTCCAGGAGGCTACAACCACTTCCCACGCCGCACCACAGAAGTGTGCGGCCGGCTTCTATGCCGCGCGGGCCATGCTGCGCAGCACGTAGTGCAGGATCCCGCCGTGGCGGTAGTACTCGACCTCATCGGCGGTATCGACGCGGCAGAGCACCTCCGTCTCGGTCACGCTGCCGTCGGGGCGGGTGATGCGCAGGCGCAGCGTGCAGCGGGGTGAGAGCTCCTCCACGCCCAGGATGTCGATCAGCTCCTCCCCGCGCAGACCGAGCGTCTTGCGGTTCTCCCCCTCCCGGAAGGTGAGCGGCAGCACGCCCATCCCCACCAGGTTGGAGCGGTGGATGCGCTCGAAGCTCTCGGCGATCACCGCCTTGACGCCGAGCAGGAAGGTGCCCTTCGCCGCCCAATCGCGCGAGGAGCCGGTGCCGTACTCCTTCCCGCCGATGACGACCAGCGGCACCCCTTCCGCCTTGTAGCGCATCGCCACGTCGTAGATCGGCAGCACATCGCCCGAGGGGTAGTGGCGCGACATGCCGCCCTCGATCCCCTCCAGCATCTCGTTGCGGATGCGGATATTGGCGAAGGTGCCGCGCATCATCACCTCGTGGTTTCCGCGCCGCGCCCCGTAGCTGTTGAAGTCAGCCGGGCGGACCTGATGCTGCAGCAGATACTCGCCGGCCGGGCTGGTCCGGCGGATGTTCCCGGCCGGAGAGATATGGTCGGTCGTGATCGAATCGCCGAGCAGGGCAAGGATGCGCGCGCCCCGCACCGAGGCGATCGGCTTGGGCTCGGGCGTGATGTCCTCGAAGTAGGGCGGGTTGCGGACATAGGTCGAGCCGCTGTTCCAGCGGTAGGTGTCGCTGTCGGCCGCGATGCGGATGGCCTGCCACTGCGGCGGCCCCTTGAAGACATCGGCATAGCGGCGCTGGAACATCTCCCGCGTCAGGTTGCTCTGCACGGTCTCCTGCACTTCCCGCGTGCTCGGCCAGATGTCCTTGAGATAGACGGCTGCGCCCTCGCTGCCGGTGCCGATCGGCTGGGTGGTCAGGTCGATGCGGGTCGACCCGGCCAGCGCATAGGCCACCACGAGCGGCGGGGAGGCGAGATAATTCGCCCGCACATTGGGATGCACGCGCCCCTCGAAGTTCCGGTTGCCGGACAGGACGGCCGAGACGACGAGCTTGTTCTGCTCGATCGCCTCGACGATCGGATCGGGCAGCGGGCCCGAATTGCCGATGCAGGTGGTGCAGCCATAGCCCACGGTCTGAAAGCCCAGCGCATCCAGATCCGCCTGCAGGCCCGATTTCTCGAGATAGTCGGTGACCACCTGCGAACCGGGCGCGAGCGAGGTCTTGACCCAGGGCTTGGGCCGCAGGCCTTTGGCCCGCGCCTTGCGCGCGAGCAGGCCGGCGGCGACCAGCACCGAGGGGTTGGAGGTGTTGGTGCAGGAGGTGATGGCCGCAATCACCACATCGCCGTGGCCCAGGTCATGGTTGGCCCCGGCCACCGGCACGCGCAGGTCGGCCTGATCGCCCGGCACGCCCATCACGCCGGCCTTGAGGTCCCGGTCGAAGGCCGCCGCCACCTGAGCGAGCGGCAGGCGGTCCTGCGGCCGCTTCGGCCCGGCCAGAGAGGGTTCGACGGTGGCGAGGTCGAGTTCGAGCGTGTCGGTGAAGACCGGATCGGGCGTGGTCGCATCGCGCCAGAGGCCCTGGGCGCGGCAATAGGCCTCGACCAGGCGGATCCGATGTTCGTCGCGGCCGGTGAGGCGGAGATAGTCGAGCGTGACCCCATCGACCGGGAAGAAGCCGCAGGTCGCGCCGTATTCCGGGGCCATATTGGCGATGGTCGCGCGATCGGCGAGCGGCAGCTCATCGAGGCCCGGGCCGTAGAACTCGACGAATTTGCCGACCACGCCCTTCTTGCGCAGCATCTGCGTCACCGTCAGCACCAGGTCGGTGGCGGTCACCCCTTCCCGCAGGCGCCCGGTGAGGCGGAAGCCGATCACATCCGGGATCAGCATCGCGATCGGCTGGCCGAGCATGGCCGCCTCGGCCTCGATCCCGCCCACGCCCCAGCCGAGCACGCCGAGCCCGTTGATCATGGTGGTGTGGCTGTCGGTGCCGTAGCAGGAATCGGGGTAGGCGAAGGTCTGCCCCGCGTCGGTCTCGGTCCAGACCACCTGGGCGAGGTATTCGAGATTGACCTGATGGCAGATCCCGGTGCCGGGCGGGACGACGCGGAAATTGGCGAAGGCCTGCTGGCCCCAGCGCAGGAACTCGTAGCGTTCGCCGTTGCGGGCGAACTCGATGTCGACGTTCTTCTTCAGGGCATCGGCCTGGCCCGAGACGTCGACCATCACCGAATGGTCAATCACCAGGTCGACGGGGACCAGAGGATTGACCTTGCGCGGATCGCCGCCCAGGCGGATGATGCCATCGCGCATCGCCGCCAGGTCCACGACCGCAGGCACGCCGGTGAAGTCCTGCATCAGGATGCGGGCCGGGCGGAAGGGCACCTCGCGGCTGCTCTTGCCCTCGCGCAGCCACTCCGCCAGGGCCTTGGCATCCTCCACGCGGTAGCTGCGTCCGTCCTCGAAGCGCAGGATGTTCTCGAGCAGCACCTTGAGGCTGAAGGGCAGCCGCGACATATCGCCCAGCTTCTCGGCCGCCTTGGGTAGCGAGAAATAGTGGTATGTCCTGCCCTCCACCGAGAGGGTGGCGCGGGTGCCGAGGCTGTCTTGCCCGATCATGCGCATCGCGATGCGTTCCCTTCCTCTGTCGTGCCGCTTTCGCCGCGCCTTTAAGCACGCGGCCGGCGGTCGGTCCATGCACCGGGCTTCGCAGCCGGGGGGCGAAGCGGCAAGAATGCCCGCCATTTCTGGCAGGGGGGCGGATGCTGGAAGCGCGGGATCTGGCCTGCTGGCGGGGAGAGAGGCTGGTCTTCTCCGGCCTCTCCTTCAGCCTCGGTCGCGGGGCAGCACTGCTGCTGACCGGGCCCAACGGCGCCGGCAAATCCTCCCTGCTCAGGGTTCTGGCCGGGCTTCTGCCGCCTTGCGCGGGCGTGCTGCTGTGGGAGGGAGAAGACGTGGCGGCCGATCCGCTCGCCCATGCCCGACGCCTGCGCTATCTCGGCCATCTCGACGCGCTCAAGCCCGCCCTGACGGTCCGGGAAAATCTTGCCTTCCATGCACGGCTGCATGGCGGGCGGGTGGAGGAGGCGCTGGCCGCTTTCGATCTGCTCCCACTTGCTGATCTGCCGGCGCGGCTGCTGTCGGCCGGGCAGCGGCGCAGGCTCGCGCTGGCGCGGCTTGCCCTGGCGCCGGCGGCGCTCTGGCTGCTCGACGAGCCGACGCTCGGCCTCGATCGGGCGAGCGTGGCCCGGCTGGGCGAGGTGCTGGCCGCCCATCGCGCCGCGGGGGGGGCGGTGGTCGCGGCCACCCATCTGCCGCTGCCCTTGCCCGATGCGTCGGAGATCCACCTCTCACCGCCCGAGGTCGCCGCGGCATGAGGGCTTGGCTCGCCGTCCTGGGGCGCGAGCTCCGCCTCGCTCTGCGCCATCCTGCCGATGCGCTGGCGGCGGTCGGCTTCTTCCTGGTGGTGGCCGCACTCTTTCCCTTCGGTGTCGGCCCGGCGCCCGAGGCGCTGGCCCGCCTCGCCCCGGGCGCGCTTCTCGCCTCGGCCCTGCTCGCTGCCCTGCTCCCGCTCGATCGCCTGTGGGGGGCAGAGGCCGATGACGGCTCCCTCGATCTGCTGCTGCTTTCGGGCCTGCATCCGGCGGCGCTGGCGCTTGCCAAGGCCATCGGGCATTGGCTGACCACCGGCCTGCCGCTGCTCGCGGCGGCGCCGGCGGCGGCGGCCATGCTCAACCTGCCGACCGAGGCCTGGGGCACCGCGCTGGTCGCCCTGGCGCTCGCCTCGGCCCTGCTCTCCCTGCTCGGTTGTGCCGGGGCGGCCTTGACGCTGGGCGCGCGGCGGGGCGGTGTGCTGCTGCCCCTGCTGCTGCTGCCGCTTTCCATCCCGGCGGTGATCTTCGGCGCAGCCGCGATCGAGGCCGCAGCGGCTGGCCTCTCGCCGCGGCAGATGCTGCTCTTCCTCGCTGCCCTGCTGGCTCTCGCAGCACCCCTGGCCCCGCTCGCCGCCGGGGCGGCGCTGCGCGGGGAGTAGGAAGGGGCCCGGCGCGGCGCTAATCGGCCGCGGCCAGCACGGCGCGCCAGACGCGCAGGAAATTGCCCGACCAGAGCAGGCCGATGGCGTGCGCGTCATAACCCCGGGCCAGCAGCTCCTCGGTCACTGCCGCGGTCTCGCCCGCATGGGCCCAGCCCTGCACCGCACCGCCGCCGTCGAAGTCGCTGCTGATGCCGACATGGGCGATGCCGATGCGCCCCACCGCATGGTCGATGTGATCGACGAGGTCGGCCACCGTCGCCCGCGCCGGCTGCCCCTCCGGCCCGGGGCGCAGGAAGGCGGGCACGGCCGTGATCTGCACCACCCCGCCCGAGGCGCGCACGGCATCGAGCTGTTCGTCATCCACGCAGCGCGGATGCGGGCAGAGCGCGGCGCATGCGGTGTGGGTGATCACGATCGGCGCGCGGGAGAGTTCGGCCGCGCGCAGCATCGCCGGCTTGGCGACATGGGAGCAGTCGATCATCAGCCCGATGCGGTTCATCTCGGCCAGCGCTGCCTCCCCGAGCGGGGAGAGGCCGCCATGCTCGACCGGCGCATCGCCGAGCGCGGGCTTGGGCCGCGCGCTGTCGGCCAGGTCATTGTGGCCGTCATGGGTCAGCGTGAGATATACGGCGCCGAGCCGCCGCCATGCCTGCAGGCGGGAGAGATCGCGCCCCATGGCATAGCCGTTCTCGACTGCGGCCAGCACCGCCACCTCCCCGGCGGCCACCGTCGCCTCCAGCGCGTCGGGCCCCGGGCAGAAGCGGCAGCCGGGGGCGGCGCCGCGGTCGCGGATATGGGCGAGCATCGCCTCGGCCCGCGCTGTGGCCTGGGCATGGCCCTGCGCATCGCGCCGGCCCTGCGGCACATAGGCCACGAAGACGCCGGCCCGCACCCCGCCTGCGCGCATCTTCGGCAGATCGACGAGCTGCATGGTCTGCGCGGTCCATTCCGGCGGGTCCGGCCAGCGGATGTCGATATGCGTATCGAGCACCAGCGTCGCGGCATGCACCGGATTCATCGGCCGAAACCCTCGAGGAAACGGCGCAGCAGCAGCGCGAGCTGATCCACCGCATATCCGCCCTCCTGGCAGAAGACGGTGGGCAGGCCGAGGCGGCGGATCGCCTCCCCGGCGCGGGCGAAGCCGTCGGCGGTCACCCGCAAGGCGGCCAGCGGTTCGTGCTCCGAGGCATCGAAGCCGAGCGCGACCACCAGCGCATCGGCGCCGAAGTCGCGGATGCGCGCCATGCCGGCGGCGATCGCCTCGAGCCAGGGGCCATCGCCGCTGCCGAGCGGCAGCGGTAGGTTGAGGTTGGTGCAGCAGCCGACCTCATCGGCGAAGCCGACATACCAAGGGTAATAGCCGGCCGGATCGGCATGGACCGAGACGGTCAGCACATCCTCGCGCTGCCAGAACAGGCTTTGTGTGCCGTTGCCGTGGTGGCTGTCGATGTCGAGCACCGCCACCCGCCGTGCCCCGCGATCGCGCAGCCGCTGGGCGGCCAGGGCGCTGTTGTTGAGGTAGCAGTGCCCGCCCGCGCGCGCCGCATAGGCATGATGCCCAGGGGGGCGGCAGAGGGCGTAGGCGTGCCTTCCCTCGGCCGCCGCCTCGGCCGCCGCCAGCGCCGCCCCCAGCGCGCCGAGCGCCGCCTGCCAGGTGCCGGGCCCGATCGGGCAGGCGGCATCGGCCATGTAAAGGCCCGCCCGCGCCACCGGATGGCGGGGCGGCCTGCGGCCTTCGGCCAGCATCTCGGGCGAGGGGTGGATGTTGGGGACGACTTCCGGCCCGGCCTCCGGCAGGGCGGACCACAGGCTATATGCCTCGGCCAGGAAATCGAGATAGCCCGCCTCATGCAGGACCGCGGCATCCGCCCTGGTCGCGGCCGGGGCGGCGATGAGGGTGATGCCCAGGGCCGCCAGGCCCTGGCGCAGCGCGGCGGCGCGGGCAGGGATCTCGTAGTTCTCCCGCACCCGTCCGCGCATCAGGAAGAAGCGCGGATGGTGCAGCGCCTCGTCTGGATGATGAAACGCAAGCATCGGGGGAGGCTAGCACCGCCGCGCCGGGCCGCCATACTGGCGGGCCGAGATGACGCCCGATCCCGACCTCTCCCTCGACCCGGGCCTGGCCCGAGCCATCCTCGATGCATGCGATTCCCTGCGTGAGGCGACGATAGAGACCCTCTTCCGCCTGGTCCGCTGCCCGAGCACGCTGGGCAATGAGCATTCGGCCCTCGATGAGATGGCCCGCCAATACGAGGCGCTGGGCCTTGCGCCGCGGCGCATCCCGACGGTGGTGACCGAGGATCCGATCTTCTCGCCCCCGCTGCTGCCCTATGAGGGCCGCGACAATGTGGTGGCGCTGCACGAGCCGCGGGAACGGCGCGGCCGTTCGCTGCTGCTGCAGGGCCATGTCGATGTGGTGCCCGCAGGTGCGGCCGAACTCTGGACCAGTCCGCCCTTCCGGCCCGAGATCCGGGACGGGCGCATCTACGGCCGCGGGGCGGGCGATATGAAGGCGGGCATCGCGGCCTGGCTCTCGGCTTTCGCGGCGCTGCGCCGGGCCGGGGTGCAGCCGGCCGCACCTGTGCAGATGCATGCGGTGATCGAGGAGGAATGCACCGGCAATGGCGCCGCCGCCTGCATGCTGGCCCTGCCGCGCTGCGATGCGGTGGTGATCCCGGAACCGGGACCTGGGGTGGAGGCGCTCTATACCGCCGAGGTCGGCGTGGTCTGGGCCTGGATCACCGTCACCGGCCGACCCGCCCATGTGCGCGACAAGCAGGCCGGGGTGAATGCGATCGAGGCCGCGCAGGTGATCGTCGACCGTTTCCGCCGCTACGAGGAGGAGCAGAACCGGCCCGAGCGCATCCACCCGGCCTTCCGCGGGGTCCGGCATCCGGTCAACGTCAATCTGGGCAGCATCGAGGGCGGCGAGTGGGTGAGCAGCGTGCCCATGCGCTGCCGCATCGGGCTGCGGGTGGGTGTCATGGTCGGGCGCAGCGCGGCCGAGGTGCGCGAGGACATCCTCAGGATCGTGGAGGAGGCGCGGGCCGATCCGGCCCTGGCCGGCGCGCGCATCGAGGTGACCTTCCGCGGCTTCATGGCCGAACCCTGCGTCTTCGACACCGCCGCGCCGATCGTGGCCCTGGCGCGGCGCTGCTATGCCGAGGCGACGGGCGGCAGCCTCAGCGACTATCCGGCGCCCGGGCTGACCGACGGGCGGCATTTCGTGCTGCGGCAGGGCACCCAGGTCGCGGTCTTCGGACCGGATGCGCGGGACATCCACGGCGTGGATGAGAGCGTGGGGGTGGAGAGCCTGCACGGCTGCACCCGGGCGCTGGCGCTGCTGATGGCCGCCTGGTGCGGGGTGGAGAAGGCATGAAGGTCCAGCTGCCGCTCTCCGGCGAAAGGCTCTGGCAGAGCCTGATGGAGATGGCCCGCATCGGCGCCACCCCGAAGGGCGGGTGCAACCGGCAGGCCCTGACCGTGCTCGACGGGGAGGGCCGCGCCCTGCTCGCCCGCTGGGCCGCCGAGGCGGGCTGCAGCCTGATGGTCGATCGCGTGGGCAACATGGTCTTCCGGCGCGAGGGCCGAGAGCCGGACCGCCCCCCGATCGCGATCGGCAGCCACCTCGACACGCAGCCGACGGGCGGCAAGTTCGACGGGGTGCTCGGCGTGCTCGCCGGGCTTGAGATCATGCGCGCGCTGGAGGAGGCAGGGCTGCGCACCCTCGCCCCGCTGCTGCTGGTGAACTGGACCAACGAGGAGGGCGCGCGCTTCTCCCCGCCGATGATGGGCAGCGGCGTGGCGATGGGCATCCTCGAGGAGGGGGCGGTGCTCGCGGCGCGCGATGCCGATGGCATTCGCTTCGGCGATGCGCTGGCCGCCATCGGCTGGCGGGGAGAGGCCGATCCCGGCTGGATCCGTCGCTGCGCCGCCTATTTCGAGCTGCATATCGAGCAGGGGCGGCTGCTCGAGGATGGCGGCTTCGACATCGGCATCGTCACCCACGCGCTGGCGCAGCGCTGGTATGATGTGACGGTGCGGGGCGAGGAGGCGCATGCCGGCAGCCCCATGGCCGGGCGGCGCGATGCGCTGATGGGCGCCGCGCGGCTGATCGCGGCGGCGGAGGAGATCGCACTCTCCACCCTCTCCCCGGGCAGGGAGGCAGGGCGGGCCACGGTCGGACAGGTCCGGATCCAGCCGGGTTCGCGCAATGTGGCGCCGGGAGAGGTCTGGTTCAGCCTCGATACCCGCCACGGCGATCCGGCCTGCCTTGATGCGATGGGCCGGGCGCTTCGCGCCCGCGCGGCGGCGATCGCAGAGGAACGCGGGCTTGCCATCACGGTTGCGGATTTCTGGCACAGCCCGCCCATCCCCTTCGACCCTGTCCTGATCGCGCGCTGCGAGGCTGCGGCCACCGCGCGCGGGCTGCGCTGGCGCCATCTGCCGACCGGCATCGGCCATGATGCGGTCTATGTGGCGCGCGGGCTGCCCGCGGTGCTGCTGTTCACCCCCTGCCATGGCGGCCTTTCGCACAACGAGGCCGAGAGCATCACGCCCGAATGGGCCACGGCCGGCCTGCATGTGCTGGCCGATGCCGTGATCGCCACCGCCAACGCCCCAGCGGCGCAGGAGAGCGCAGCATGACCCGCATCGCCATCGGCGGCTTCCTGCACGAGAGCCATTCCTTCGCGCCGATGCCGACCGGCTATCGCCAGTTCATCGAGACGGGCGGCTTCCCGCCGCTGCAATGGCCGGAGACCATGGTGGAGGCGCTGCGACCGACCTCGGTGCCGGCGGCCGGTGCCATCGCGGCGGCCGAGGCGGCGGGTGCGGCGATCGCCCCGCTCGGCTGGTGCTTCGCCAATCCGGCCGGGCCGGTCACGCGCGAGGCCTTCGAGCGGATCGCCGGCATGCTGGTCGGTGCCCTCTCGCGCGCGCTCGATCAGGGGCCACTCGATGGCGTCTATCTCGACCTGCACGGCGCCATGCTGAGCGAGGACTTTCCCGACGCCGAGGGCGAGCTGCTGCGCCGGGTGCGCGCGGTGGTGGGGCCGGAGCGGCCGATCACCGCGAGCCTCGACCCCCACGCCAACATGACCCGCGCCATGGTGGAGGCGGCCGATGCGCTGGTGCCCTTCCGCACCTATCCGCATGTCGACATGAAGGCCGCCGGGGCGCAGGCCATCGCGCTGCTGCTGCGGCGGATCGGCGGCGAGGGGCCCTGGCCCAAGGCCTTCCGTGAGCTCGATTTCCTGATCCCGATCACCAGCCAATGCACGCTGGTCGAGCCGATGGCAGGTGTGATGGCCGCGCGCGCGGCGATCGCCGACCGCTACGGGCTGGCTGAACTCGCCTACTGCTTCGGCTTTCCCTATTGCGACTTCGAAGGCTGCGGCCAGGCGATCGCGGCCTTCGGCGCCGAGGCCGAGGCGGCCGCCGATGCGCTCCTGGCGCATATCGCGGCGCGGGAGGCCGAGTTCCAAAGCGCCATCCTGCCGGCCGATCAGGCGGTGGCGCGGGCGATCGAGATCGCCTCCGCCGGCGCTCGAGGCCCGGTCATCATCGCCGACACCCAGGACAACCCGGGCGGCGGTGGCCATGGCGACACCACCGGGCTGCTGCGCGAACTGATCGCCCAGGGTGCCGAGGGTGCGGTGCTCGCCCTGATCAACGATGCCGAGAGCGCCGCGCGCTGCCACGCCGCCGGGGTGGGGGCGGAAGTCGCGCTCCGCCTCGGCGGGCGCAGCGACGGCGTGGCCCTGCCGGTGACCGCGCGGGTGGAGGCGCTGTCCGACGGTGTCTTCACCCTGAGCGGGCCGATGGGGTGGGGCAATCCGGCCGATCTCGGCCCCACGGCCCTGATCCGAGTCGCAGCCGGCGTGCGCGTCATCGTGGTCTCGCGCAAGATGCAGGCGCTGGATCAGGAGATCCTGCGGCATCTCGGCGTGGATCCGCTGGCGCAGCGCATCATCGTGCTCAAGTCCTCGGTCCATTTCCGCGCCCATTTCGGGCCGATCGCCGCGGCGGTGCTGGTCGCTGCGGCGCCGGGGCCGGTGGTGGCGGATCCGGCCGTGCTGCCCTTCCGGCGACTGCGCCGGGGGCTGCGGCTGCGCCCGGGCGATCATCGGGGCTTCGGCCTGCCATGATCTTCGCCTATGCGACGCTGGGCACGGCCGATCTGCCGCGTGCCATGCGGTTTTACGACGCGGCGCTGGCCCCGCTCGGCATCCGCTGTGACCATCTCTGGGCGGAGGGCGGTTGGGCGCGCTATCGCCACCCGGCGGGAGGTGCGGCGCTCTTCCTCTGCCGCCCCTTTGACGGCCGGCCACCCAGCGTAGGCAATGGCAGCATGCTGGCCTTCACCTGCGCCGATGCCGCCGTGGTGCAGAAAGCCTATGCGGCCGGCCTGGCCGCCGGCGGGCGGGATGAGGGCGCGCCCGGCCCGCGGCCGCAGTACGGGCCGGATTTCTACGGGGCCTATCTGCGCGACCCGGACGGGCACAAGCTGTGCTTCGTCGTAGGCCTGCCCTTCGATCCGTGATCGCTCACCCGGTCGGTAGGCGGGAGGCGGCCTGTTCGGCCGCGCGGGCGACGGCATGGGCGGCGGCGGCATCGCGCGCCAGCTCCTCGAGCACCTGGCGATAGGTGCCGAGCCGCCGATCGAGCCCCTGCACCGCCGCGCCGAGCAGCGCGAGGTTGAGGCGGAGCTCCCGGCAGGCCAGGGCCTGCTCCGCGAGCGCGGCATCGAGCGACCGGAGCGCCAGGCGCAGGCGGCTCTGCGCTGCCTGGGGGAAGGCGATGACGGGGCCGGGGTCGGGCATCGGGCGCTCCCTGGGCGATCCGGCGCGCCGCGCGCCGGGATTTGGTTAACGCTTTCCTAAGCCGTCTCCCTAAGCGAGACAAGTCTGAAAAAAACAATGCCCGGTCAGGCGGGATGCGGGGCGAACATGGCGCCGGCGAACAGGGCGGCGGCCGCGACGACGGAGAGCACCCAGCGCAACCGCAGATAGGCGCCGGGCAGCAGCCCGCGCTGTGCAGCCAGCGTCTCCGCCCCCGCGGTGGCGAGGATGCCGGCAGCCAGCACCGGCAGGGCGAGCGGGACAGGCAGCAGCAGGGCGAGCCAGGCCCAGAGGCTCGGCACCACGCCGAAGCCCAGGCGTTCCCGCGCTGCCCGCTCCGGCTCGGCCAGCGCGAGACCCCAATGCACGGCGCCGAGGAAGGAGAGGATGGTCGCCCCATAGGCGGCGAGCGGAAAGCCCGCCCAGCCCATGCCGATCGCCAGCGCCCCGGCGCCGGCGAGAAACGGGATCAGACCGAGCAGGCCGAGCGGCCATGCGAGGGGGGGCAGGGCAGGGCGCATGAGCCCCACATGCCACAGCGCCATGCCACGGCAAGCCTTGCGGTTTCGCCCCCGCCCTCAGCCGGCCTATACGGGGCTGATGAGCCTGTGGACCGAAGCGCTGGTCATCCTGCTTTTGGTGCTGCTCAACGGCGTCTTTGCGATGAGCGAGCTCGCCATCGTCTCCTCCCGCCGCGCGCGGCTGCAGGCGATGGCCCAGCGCGGCAGCCCGGGTGCCGCTGCGGCGCTCGCCCTGCAGGAGGAGCCTCAGCGCTTCCTGCCCACGGTGCAGGTCGGCATCACCCTGGTCGGCATCCTGGCCGGCGTCTTCGGCGGCGCCACCCTGGCCGGGCCATTGGCCGAGGCGCTGGCGATCCTGCCCTGGCTCGGCGCCCTGGCCACCGAGCTCGCCTTCGGGCTGGTGGTGGTCGTGATCACCGCGCTCAACCTGCTGCTCGGGGAGCTCGTGCCCAAGCAGATCGCGCTGCGCGAGCCGGAGCGCATCGCGGTCTTGGTGGCGCGGCCGCTCGCGCTGCTCTCCCGGCTCGCGGCGCCTGCGGTCTGGGCGCTGTCGGGGGCGAGCGGGCTCGTGCTGCGCGCGCTCGGCCTGCATGCGCCGGCCGGCCAGACGGTGACGCAGGAGGAGGTGAAGGCAGTGGTGGCCGAGGGGGCGGAGGCCGGTGCGCTGGAGCGCGAGGAGCGGCAGATGATCGAGCGCGTCCTCCGCCTCTCCGACAAGCCGGTGCGCGCGCTGATGACCCCGCGCACCGAAGTGGCCTGGATCGACCGCCATGCCAGCCCGCAGCAGATCGCCGAGGCGCTGCGCCGCCACGACGTCACGCGCTTCATCGTCGCCGAGGGGTCGGTCGATCAGGTGGTCGGGGTGGTGCTGGCCAAGGACCTGCTCGACCAGATGCTGGCCGGTGCGCCGCTCGCCCTGGGGCCGGTGCTGCGCCAGCCGATCGTCCTGCCCGACAGCCTCTCCGCCCTGGATGGGCTGGAGCGCCTGCGCCGCGATCCGATCGGGCTTGCCCTGGTGCTCGATGAATACGGCAGCTTCGAAGGCGTGGTCACCGCCTCCGACCTGCTCGAGGCGATCGTGGGCGAGCTGGGCCCGGCGCCGGAGAGTCCGAAGCCCGGCGTTGCGGCGCGCGCCGACGGTTCCTTGCTGCTCGATGGGATGATGCCGATGGATGAGCTGCGCGCGCGGCTCGATCTGCCGCCGCCGCCGCATCCGGGCCTCTACCACACCGTGGGCGGCCTCATGCTCGACCTGCTCGGCCGCCTGCCGCGGGAGGGCGATCGCATCCTCTGGGCCGGCTGGCGCTTCGAGGTGGTGGATATGGACGGACGCCGGGTCGACAAGGTGCTCGCGGTGCGCGAGGAGGCGGGACCGGAGAGGTGACCGCGGCGCGCGCTCGACCGCAGCCTGGCTGACTGCCTCGGCGGGGTGCCTCCTTCGCCCCGCTTCAGCCCTTCGCCGGGGCGCGGCGCCGGCGCACTGCCGCGGCCGCCTGCGCCGGAGGGCCGAGACGAGGCGCCGCGCGCCGGGCCTGGCGTGCCTCGGCACGCAGGCCGGCAAGGAAACGGCGGAGAGTGGCCGCCACCGCCGGGGCGGGATCCTGAGGCGTCGGCAGGCGATAGATGAAGCGGCGGATCCCGATGTAGACGAGGCTGCCGTGCAGCGCCCACATCGCCTCGAGTTCCGGGGCGGCGAAGCGGCCGTCGGCGGCGATCTCCTCGGCCAGCGGGCGCAGCAGCTGCGCCTCCACCGTGCCGAGATAGCGGCGGTTGAGCCCCTCTCCGCTGAGCCCCGCCCACATGAAGATGCGCATCCACTCCTCGGTGAAGATCG
>JANWYF010000014.1 GCA_025057055.1 Rhodovarius sp.
CGGCCGCCGCCCCGCTGCCGCAGAGCTGGCAGGAGGTGGTGGCGCTGGCCGCCGATGCCGATCCGATGCTGCATGCCGCGCTGCGCCATGAGGTGGAGCCGGTGGCGCTCGCCCCCGGGCGGATCGAGATCTTCCCCCGCCCCGCCGCCCCGCGCGACCTGGCGGGGCGGCTCTCTCGCCTGCTCGAGGCCGCCACGGGCCGGCCCTGGCTGGTCGCGCTGGCACGCAGCGGCGGCGCCCCGACCCTGGCCGAACAAGCCCGCACGGCGGAGGCGGCGCGGCTTGAGGAGGCGCGCAACCACCCCTTCGTGCAGGCCATCCTGGCCGCCTTCCCGGGGGCCGAGATCACCGCCGTGCGCGATGCGACGGCGGATCGCTACGGCCTCTCGGGCCCGGCGGCCCTCGCCGCACCCGACCACCTGCCCGACTTCGCCCCGCCGGAGGCCGAACCGGTCTGGGACGAGGAGGCACCACCCCCGGAGGATGGATGAAGAACCTCACCCATATGCTGAAGCAGGCCCAGCAGATGCAGTCCCGCATGGCGGAGATGCAGGCCAAGCTGGAGGCGGCAGAAGTGGAGGGACAGGCCGGCGCCGGCATGGTCAAGCTGCGCCTGAGTGGCAAGGGCGACCTCAAGCGCGTAATGATCGACCCCTCCCTGATGGTGCCGGAGGAGCGCGAGGTGCTCGAGGATCTGCTGGTGGCGGCCCATGCCGATGCCCGGCAGAAGGTCGAGGCGATGATGGCCGAGGAGATGCAGAAGGCGACCGCCGGCATCAGCCTGCCGCCCGGGCTCAAGCTGCCCTTCTGAGGCGCCAGCCTGCCCGATGTCCCGGCTGCCGCCGCCCGATCCGATCGAGGCGCTGATCGCCGAACTCGCCCGTCTGCCCGGTCTCGGCCGGCGCAATGCGCGGCGGGCGGCGCTGCGCATGCTGGAGGACCCGCAGCGGCGGATCGCCCCGCTGGCCGAGGCGCTGCAGCGCGCGGCGGCCGCGGTGGGACCCTGCAGCCGTTGCGGCAATCTCGACTCCAGCAATCCGTGCCGGATCTGCACCGACCCCGCGCGGCAGGCGGGGGTGATCTGCGTGGTCGAAGGCGTGGCCGATCTGTGGGCGCTGGAGCGTGCCCACGCCCATGAGGGGCATTATCACGTGCTGGGCGGGCTGCTGTCGGCGCTGGGCGGGGTCGGGCCCGAGGATTTGCGGATCGCCGGGCTGCTCGAGCGCATCGCGGAAGGCGGGGTGGAGGAGGTGATCCTGGCCCTGCCCGCCACCGTGGACGGCCAGGCGACCGCCCATGTGCTGGCCGAGCGGCTGGCCCCGACGGGTGTCGCCATCACCCGCCCGGCGCAGGGGGTGCCGGTGGGCGGCACCTTCGATGTCCTGGATGAGGGCACGCTGGCCACCGCGCTACGGGGGCGGCGCGCGCTCTAAGCCGGGGCTGGCCCGGACGCCGCCGGTGGCGGCCGAAACCTGCACCCCCCCTCGAGCGGCCTGCGGCGATGGCGGCGTGTCGGCCTGTCCAGCGGCCGGCGAAGCGCTCATGGCCCGGCAGGGCAGCAGGCGCCTGCGCCGGCCCTGGGAGGCCTGTCCTGGGCCCAAACCTCGGCGGCGAGACGGGGCTAGCGCCAGCGGGCCAGCGTCTCGAGCGCGGTGACGAGTGCGCGCTCCACTTCGGCCATCGCTTCCTCCACCCCCTCCTCGGTATGGCGCGCGGCGGCCTCCAGCGCGGCGAGGGCCTGCGCCAGTTCGGCCAGGCCGAAATTGCCGGCCATGCCGCGCAGGGCATGCGCGTCATCGACCAGGCTTGCGCGGTTGCGCTGAGCCACCGCGGCGCGCATGCGCGGCAGGCGGCGGTGCAGCTCATCCTCGCAGAGGCGGGCCACCGCGGGGGGGATGGGCGAGGAGGTCATGGGGCCCAGGGGTGCTCCGGCATCGGTGGGGGCGATGGGGCGGTCCGGTTTTGGCCGTACAATCGAAGCATAGGAATGAAAAGCCTATTCATCAACCGGCCAGGGAGGGGATGGATGGCGCTCTGCTGCCCCCGCCCGGCCGCCGCCCCGGCTTGCCCTGCCCCCGCCCCGGTGTAATGGTCCGCCCCGCTTGACGGCAAGGCGAGACGGACCGGCCGCCCGCCGGGCGGCTGCCGAGAGCAGAGAAGAGAGGCGCGCCCCGGCGGCGCGAGGAAGGCTGATGGCGAAGATCAAGGTCAAGAACCCCGTCGTCGAGATGGACGGGGATGAGATGACGCGGATCATCTGGGGCTTCATCAAGGAGCGCCTGATCCTGCCCTATCTCGATATCGATCTGAAATACTACGACCTTGGCATCCAGAACCGGGATGCGACCGAGGATCAGGTCACGGTCGAAGCCGCGCTGGCCATCAAGAAATACGGCGTGGGCGTCAAATGCGCGACCATCACTCCCGACGAGGCGCGGGTGGCCGAGTTCGGGCTCAAGAAGATGTGGCGCAGCCCGAACGGGACCATCCGCAACATCCTCGATGGCACCATCTTCCGCGAACCGATCATCTGCCGCAACGTCCCGCGCCTGGTGCCGCACTGGAACAAGCCGATCGTGGTCGGCCGCCACGCCTATGGCGACATCTACCGCGCCGCCGAGACCAAGATCCCAGGCCCGGGCAAGGCCGTGCTGACCTATACCCCCGCCGATGGCGGTGCACCGATCGTGATGGAGGTGGCCGACTTCCCCGAGGGCGGCGGTGTGCTGCTCGGCATGCACAACACGCGCAAGTCGATCGAGGGCTTCGCCCGCGCCTGCTTCAACTACGGCCTGGCTCGCAACTACCCCGTCTACCTCAGCCATAAGAACACGATCCTCAAGGCCTATGACGGGGAGTTCAAGGACATCTTCCGCCGGGTCTACGAGACCGAGTTCGCCGACCGCTTCAAGGCCGCCGGGCTGACCTACGAGGACCGGCTGATCGACGACATGGTCGCCTGCGCGCTCAAGTGGGAGGGCGGCTATATCTGGGCCTGCAAGAACTACGACGGCGATGTGCAGTCCGACATCGTCGCACAAGGCTTCGGGTCGCTCGGGCTGATGACGTCCGTGCTGCTCTCCCCGGACGGCAACACGGTGGAGAGCGAGGCGGCGCACGGCACCGTCACCCGCCACTACCGCGAATACCAGAAGGGGCGCGAGACCAGCACCAACCCGATCGCCTCCATCTTCGCCTGGACGCGCGGGCTACAGTATCGCGGCAAGTTCGACGGCACGCCGGAGGTGGTGGAGTTCGCCCAGACCCTCGAGGCGGTCTGCATCGAGACCGTGGAGGCCGGCTTCATGACCAAGGATCTGGCGGTGCTGATCGGCCCTGATCAGCCCTGGATGACCACCCAGGCCTTCCTCGCCAAGCTGGATGAGAACCTGAAGAAGAAGATGGGCCTCACGCAATAGTCGGACGGGGCGGCGCCATCCCGCCCCGCCCGAATGGGTAACCGCCCGGGCGCCGCAGCGCCCGGGCATCGCGGCCGGTCAGATCAGCCGCAGATTGCAGGCCGAGACGCGGCCGCGCTCTCCGCGCTGCAGGTCGAAGGCGAGCCGATCGCCCTCGCGCAGGCCGGTCAGGCCGGACCGCTGCACGTCGCTGATGTGGACGAACACGTCAGCCCCGCCATCCTGCGGGGCGATGAAGCCGTAGCCCTTGGCCGCGTTGAACCACTTGATGGTGCCTTGAGACATGAGGGGAATCTTCCTTCCGTCATGGTGGACCGCAGCGCGAACGCCGCGCAGCGGGTCAATCGACGGCAGGGGAGGCATCTGAGCTCGGCACCGCGGCGCCCCGCGGGCGCACGAAGGATGAAGAGAGCAGGCCGAAGCTGACGCGGCTGACGCTGCGCACCATACAGGTTCGCGCCGCGATGGCAAGGGTGGGGTGCGAGCTCCGTCCCGCGCGGCTTCTGCCGGATCGGCGGCCAGGCCGACGCTGGCTCGGGCCCCGGCAGCATCGGGCCTTACAGACCTCCCGCCGCAGGCGATGCGCTGAGGCCGTTTCTTCCCCTGCCGGCTGGCACCTTTCCGGCTTGCTCTCCGCAGGGCAAAGCCGCGCCGCGGGCTCCGTCCAGCCCCTCGCGATCCGCCTCAGGCCGCCCCGATCTGCCAGCCGGCACGGATCGCAGCGAGGCGCTGGGCGATGCGGGCACCCACCGCTTCGGCGCTGTAGGCCTGCGCGATTCGCCTCTGCGCCGCCTCTCCCAACCGGGCGGCCAGAGCCGGATCATGGGCGAGTTCAGCCAGCGCGGCGGCTGCGGCCTCGATGTCCGGTTCGGCCCACACTTGGCCTTCCGCCATCGGATATTCGCCCGCCCCGACCGGGACCAGCCGGAAGGGCACGGGCCGGCTGTTGGCCCCATCCATGAAATCCATGTTGCCGGAATAGGCGGTGGCCACCACCGGCTTGCCCAGGGCCATGCACTCCGCGATCCACAGCCCGAAGCCCTCGGAGCGGTGCAGCGAGAGCAAGACGTCGCAGGCCGCCTGCAGCGCCGCCACCTCCGAGGGGCTCATCACCCGATGCAGCAGCAGGATGCGGGGATCGCGCGCGATCGCCTCGGCCAGCACTCGCCAATGCGGATCGCGCGCCGGATCGCCGTGGCATTTGAGGACCAGGAGCGCCTCCCGGCCTGAGAAGGCCGCCTGGAAGGCGCGGATGGCGCCCAGCGGGTTCTTCCTGGCCAGGAAGGAGCCGATGTCGAAACCCGCCAGCACGATGAAGGCCGATTCCGGCAGGCCGAGCATGCGGCGCAGCGCACCCCGATCCCCCTCCGGCACCGGGGGGCGCGGAACGCAGGGCGGAATGACATGCACCGGGCGGCGTTGCCGGCGGGAGAAGGCGCGGGCAGTGAAGGCGGTCGCCGCCCAGATTTCGTCCAGATGGTCGAAGGCCGCATCCCAGGCCGGCGGCAGGCGCGACAGTTCCCAGTACCAGGCGCCGATGCGGTAGCGGCCATAGAGGCGGTCGGGGGCGATATGGCAGAACAGCCGCACCGCCTGGTCGGCGTTGATGTGGATCAGCGCGCAGTCGTGCCGCGGCGGGGCGGTGGCGATCGGGATGCCCTCCTCCACCCGGTCCTCGAAGCCTTGGCCCTCCAGCGCATAGGCCTCGGCCGCGATGCCGGCGGCCCGGGCGCTGCGCCAGAGGCGGCGCGCGGCGGCGCCGATGCCGCTTTCGGTGCGGAAATAGCCGTGGATATCGAGCCCCGGGGGGCGATCGGCCGGGCCGGGAATGGCCTCGGGCGCAAGCAGCGCCTCATGCGCGGCAAGCAGGGTGGCGGGCAGGCGATGCTCGAGGGCTGCGCGGCTGCGGAACCAGTTATGGAAATCGCGCCGTCCCTCTGCCCGATCGAGGCGGAAGGCACGCTGCAGATCGGGCCGGCGCGACCAGATCGCGTGCATCAGGCGGGTGATCGGGGCGGCGAGGTCCTCCGGCACCTCGGCCGCCAGGGCGCAGAAGCGGTTGAGGTCGGGGCTGAAGCAGGCCTCGCGCCCGGCGCGGCCGCCCCGCGGTCGCAGCGCCGCATGTACCCAGCGCATATCCTCGGTGAAGGGCGTGCCGTCGAGCAGATGCCCATAGATGTAGGGCAGGGCCGGCAGCCGAACGCCGCCCAGCAGCGCATGGCGGTCAAGCGCGGCGAGGTAGTCCCGCAAGAGATCGGCAAGCGGCCCGATATCGCCGACCGTAAAGCGGTTCTGGTGGCGGGAGAAGACCGTGGGATCGCCGGGCACCACGCCGCTGAAGTGGAAGAAATGCAGCGGCTTCCCGCCCGCGAGCCAACCCTCCGGCCCGCGGGTGACCGGACGGTGGGCCAGGTTCCAATAGGCCACATTGTAGCCCGGATGGTGCAGGATGTGCGCGCCGGGCAACATGGCCGGCGCGAGGTCGAGAAACTTCTGGTCGACGAACAGCCCCGCTGGCAGATCGACCACGCAGCGGGTTTCGAGCTGCCGCCCCCACCAGCTGAGGAACTCAGCCACGCCGGGGCGGCGGCCGAAGGCGCAGAAGCCCAGGTTATAGGCCCCGGTGCGCAGGAAGGTCAGGTCATCGGGCTCGGCCCCGTCCTCGAGCGGGGCGGTGGCATGGGGGGTGAGGACGAGCGGCGCCCCTTCCGCCAGCGCGGCGTGGACATGGGAGAGGGGGCGCAGCAGCAGGATATCGGGGTCCAGATAGACCACCGCATCGGCATCGGTCGTCGCGAAAAGCCAGGCGATGCAGAAGGGCTTCACCGCCGTGCTCATTTCCATGACGCTGTAGCGGGCCGCCATGTCGAAATGCGCCGGGATCGGCAGCCGCTGCGTCTCGACGAGGGGGAAAGGCAGCAGCGCGGGATCGAAACGCCCGGCGACCTCATCGGCCAGGAAGACGGTGAAGGGCGCCTGCTCGCCGGCGCTGCGCAGGCTCTCGTGCAGGGTCAGGGCGAAGGGCAGGTAGTTGGCCGCACAGATGGTGCAGTAGGCGATCCGCATGCAGCCCAGCATAGCCGCGGATCACGATCCGGGCAGGCCAGCGCGGGCGCCGCCTTGGCGCTGTCGTGGGGGGCTGCGGGCGTTCTCTGCCTGAAGTGAGGCGCAAGGCGGTCGCTGGTGCGGGGCTGCGGCGCCCCGCCCAGGTCGGGCAGACGGGCAGCCGGTGCCTTCCTGCTCCGGCGGAGGCAGAGGGGCGCTGCCGCTGCGGCCGCAGCCGGGTCTCCGCTCTGCCCGGCGGCCCCGCTGCGAGGCCGCCCCTGGCCTTCCTCGGGCGCCCGCCCGGCCTGGGCTGCGCCCGCTCCGGCGTGCCCTGCGCCCGGGGCTCGCGGTGCGGCCGTGCCACTTCCTTGGGAGTGCTTGCTTCGCGCCTGCCGCGGGGGCCGACGCCGCAGGGCCGGGCCAGCCGACCGCGATGCCGCGGCGCCTGCGCGGCTGTCGCTGTCAGGACGGGCTCGCGCCAAGGCTGTGGCAGGCCCTCCCCGCCATCACGGGCGCCGGCAACGCGGGAGAAGAGAGGGATATGCGGTCGAGAAGATTCGAACTTCCACGGGGTTTCCCCCACCAGCACCTCAAGCTGGCGCGTCTACCATTCCGCCACGACCGCGTGCGGTTGCCGCCATAGCGCAGGCCGGGGCGGCTTACAACGTCATGCGGCCGGGGGCATAAGCGCGGCCATGACGGGACTGCCGGTGGCCGACATTCCGCCCGGCACGTGGCGGGGGGCGGTGGAGTGGAGCGTAAGCCCCGGGCTCACGCCCTATCTGCCCGCGCTCGCGGCGCAGGAGGCGCGGGTGGCCGCGATCCGCGCCGGCACGGCGGCGGAATGCGTCTGGCTTCTCGAACATCCGCCCACCTATACCGCCGGCACCTCCGCCCGGCCCGAGGATCTGCGCGATCCGCGCTTTCCCGCCTTGGCTGCCGGCCGCGGGGGGCAGTGGACCTATCACGGCCCCGGACAGCGCGTGGCCTATGCCATGCTCGACCTGACCCGTCCCCATGGCACGGTGCCGGCGCGGGATGTGCGCGCCTATGTCGCGGGGCTCGAGGAATGGTTGATCCGGGCTCTGGCCCGGCTGGGTGTGCGCGGCGAACGGCGCGCCGGGCGCGTCGGCATCTGGGTGGTGGACGGCGAGGGGCGGGAGGAGAAGATCGCCGCCATCGGCGTGCGCGTCTCGCGCTGGGTGGCCTGGCATGGCGTGGCGCTGAATGTCGCCCCCGACCTGTCGCATTTCGACGGCATCATCCCCTGCGGGATCCTCGAGCACGGCGTGACCAGCCTGCGTGCCTTGGGCCTCTCCTGCGGGATGGCGGAAGCGGATGCGGCGCTGTGGCAGGCCTGGCCCGAGGTGTTCGGCGGCTGATCGGACGGTGCGGCCATCCTGCACCAGAAGGGCCGCCCACCCGCGCCGGATGTCTGCCCGCAGCCCCTCCCTGGGCCGCAGGCCAAGCGGGGCAGCCGGCCGCTCATCTGCCGCGGCCGCCAGGATGCGCCGGGAATGCGGGGCAGGCGGGCGGGGCCGCGCGCGCAGCCGGGCAGCGGAGCGGAGGGCAGGATGGTTGCTGCTGCCGCATCCGTCCCGAGGGTGCGACAAGCTCACGACGACGAGAGGTTACGCATATTTCATCCCGTGGTGAGTTCGGCAGCATATGTTAGGCACTGCTGGATCGCGCCTGAAAGCGGCGGAATCGCAAAATGATTTAGATGACTGGACAGGCTTCGATCCGGATAGTCACGGACCGATCACGGTTGCGTCAGAAGGCATCCTCCTTTTGGATGACGGCGCCGGAGGCGAGGGGACGGGGCGCAGGCCATGGCAGAGACGGAGGCGGAGAAGCCGCGCTTCATCGACGACTATCTGCTCTACCTGCTGGCCCGGGCCTCCCATGTCGTCTCGGCCGAATTCCACGCCGTCCTCCGCCGCGCCGGGGTGCCGGTCCCGGTCTGGCGCGTGCTCGCCGCCCTCTCCGGCAGCCAGGGAGAGACCGTGAGCGGCCTCGCCGACGCCTGCCTGCTGCAGCAGCCGACCATGACCAAGCTGCTCGACCGGATGGTGCGGGACGGTCTGGTCAAGCGCCTGCCCGATCCGCGCGATCGCCGCGTGGTGCGCATCCAGATGACCCCGCGCGGGGAGGCGCTGGTCGCCGATCTGCTGGTCGCGGCCAAGAAACACGAGGCCGAACTCCTCGCCCGCCACCCCGAGATCGACGCCCTCAAGCTCAAGCCCCTGCTGCGCGCCCTGATTGCGCGGTATCGCCGCGGACGCCGCAGCGTCGGCTAAAAAAAACCCCCGCCCGCCCGGCCACATCGAGCCAGCGGCCGGCCGCCCGCGCCGACGCGGCTTTGGGGCCGGTCCAGGCCATCCGGTGCCCCCTTGCTGCGTCCGCCGCGCGACGGTCGGAGCCCTCTCACAAGCGTCAGGCGGCGGATGGCGGCCTTCCGCCGCGCCCGCGGCAGCCGGCGGCCGTTCAGCCGGGCCTACCGAAGCGCTCGGCCTGGGTGGCCGCCAGATCATCCTCGCGGAAGGCGGCCAGGATGGCAGGCAGCCCGACCTGCTCGACGAAGCCGAGCCGCCGCGCCCGTTCCGCCGCGAAGCGCGCCGGCCAGGCGCCGACGATCGCCTGCACCGCCGGATCGGGCGCAGCTTCGACCAGCGCACGCTCGGCCGGTGAGAGGGCGGCCAGCATCTCCGCCACCGTCACGGTCAGCCCCGGCGGGTTGATGCCGCGATCGGGCCCGAGCAGCGTCGCATCGAGAAGGGCGGCGTGCAGCAGCCATTCGACCACGATGCGCGGCGAGGCGACCCAGAGCGCAAAATCCTCCGCCACCGGCAGGGTCGTCCTGAGCCCGAGCAGCGGCTCGCGCAGGATGGCCGAGACGAAGGAGGAGGCGGCCCGATTGGGCCGGCCGGGCCGGATGATCACGGTGGGCAGGCGCAGGCTGATGGCATCGACCATCCCGCGGCGGGAGGCATCCTGCAGCAGCAGCTCCGCCGCCGCCTTCTGCGCGCCATAGCTGTTGAGAGGCAGCTGGCGGGCGTCATCGGCGATCACCGTCTCCTGCCCGCCCGAGAAGCTGGCCACGGAGGAGGTGAACACCACCCTGGGCGGCCGCCGGCAGGCCCGCGCCGCCCGGATCAGGGCGAGGCAGCCTTCGAGATTGACCCGGATGCCGAGGTCGAAGTCGGCCTCCGCCGCCGCGCTGACCACCGCGGCGAGGTGGAAGATCACCTCCGTCTCGGGCGGGATGGCACGCGCCAGGGCGGCCGCATCGCA
>JANWYF010000128.1 GCA_025057055.1 Rhodovarius sp.
GCCGATCTGGCCGAGCAGAACCTCTCGCTGAGCGCGGCCGGGCCGAGCCGCCGCTAGCGCCGTCTTGGCCGCTTCTGCGCGCGGCGACCTCTCCGGCTCTGTGGCGAGGGCAGATCCAGGCTTGCGGACTCCTCCGGCTGCCTGCCAGCCGCTTCGGGCGTGCGGGAGGCCAAGGGGCGCGCGGCGGCAGACCGCTTGCGGCCGGCGCCCCGCCGCCTGCCCCCAACCAGCCGGGACCCGCCGGCTTCCCCGCGCCCTATCCCGCTGCCGATCGCACCACGGCCAGTGCCGGATGCCCCTCCCTGCAGGGGGCCGGCGTGCGGGGAGGCTGCGACCGCTCAGCGCCAGGGCAGCCCGCGGGCGAGGAACCAGACCATGATCAGCCCGGCGATCAGGCGCAGCGTATCGCCAAGCGGGGGAGGATCGCCGGCGGCCCAGAGGCCGAGCGCGCCCAGCGCCACCGCCACCGCCCCGATCCCGGCCAGAAGCGACAGCCCGGCGAAGAAGCGCCTCACGCCGCCTTGGCCAGCGAATCGAAGGCCTTGAGCCGCGCGATCAGCGCCGGCATCTCGCGCAGCGGGATCATGTTCGGCCCGTCGGAGGGGGCATGATCCGGATCGGGGTGGCATTCGATGAAGACCGCCGCCACCCCCACCGCCACCGCGGCGCGCGCCAGCACCGGCGCGAACTCCCGCTGCCCGCCCGAGGCGCTGCCGAGGCCGCCCGGCTGCTGCACCGAATGCGTGGCATCGAAGACGACCGGATAGCCGGTCCGCGCCATGATCGGCAGGGAGCGCATGTCCGACACCAGGGTATTGTAGCCGAAGGAGACGCCGCGTTCGCAGAGCAGGATGCGCCGGTTGCCGGTGCTTTCGATCTTGGCCGCCACCTGGACCATGTCCCAGGGGGCCAGGAACTGGCCCTTCTTGATGTTGATCGCCGCGCCGGTCTCCCCGGCGGCAAGCAGCAGGTCGGTCTGCCGGCAGAGGAAGGCCGGGATCTGCAGCACATCCACCGCGCGCGCCGCCGGGGCGCATTGTTCGGGGAGATGGACATCGGTCAGGGTGGGCAGGCCGGTCGCCTCCCGGATCTCGGCCAGGATGGCAAGGCCGCGCTCCATCCCCACCCCCCGCGCGCCCGCGAGGCTGGTGCGATTGGCCTTGTCAAAGCTTGCCTTGAAGATCATCGGCACGCCGGCATCGCGCGCCATCGCGGCCAGCTCGCGCGCGATCGCCAGGGCATGGTCGCGCCCCTCGATCTGGCAGGGGCCGCAGATGAAGGCGACCGGCCGGTCATTGCCGAGGCAGAGGCCGCCGATCTCGACCCTATGCGGGGTGGCTGCCGTCACACCAGCCTCGCCTGCTTGACCGCAGCGCCCACGAAGCCCGCGAAGAGCGGATGCGGATCGAAGGGCTTGGACTTGAGCTCGGGATGATACTGCACGCCGATGAACCAGGGATGGTCTGGGATCTCGATGATCTCGGGCAGCAGCCCGTCGGGCGACATGCCTGAGAAGCGCACCCCGGCTGCCTCCAGCCGCTCGCGGTAGGTGATGTTGACCTCGTAGCGGTGGCGGTGGCGCTCCATGATCACCGGCTTGCCGCCATAGACCTCGCGCACGAGCGACCCTTCGGCGAGCACGGCCTGATACTGCCCGAGCCGCATCGTGCCGCCGAGATCCCCGCCCGGGCTGCGCCGTTCCACCGTATTGCCGCGCACCCATTCGGTCAGCAGGCCGACCACCGGATCCTCGCAGGGGCCGAACTCGGTCGAGGAGGCGCCCTTGAGCCCGCACAGGTTGCGGGCCGCCTCGATCACCGCCATCTGCATGCCGAAGCAGATGCCGAGGAAGGGCACGCGCCGTTCCCGGGCGAAGCGCACCGCCTCGATCTTGCCGGCGGTGCCGCGTTCGCCGAAGCCGCCGGGCACCAGGATGCCGTGCGCGCCCTGCAGGCGGTCGACCACGGCGGCCTCGCCGCGTTCGAAGATCTCGCTGTCCACCCAGTCCAGGCGGACCCGCATGTTGTGCGCGATCCCGCCATGCGCCAGCGCCTCGCTGAGGGATTTGTAGGCATCGCGCAGGCCGGTGTACTTGCCGACCACGGCGATGGTCACCTCGCCCTCCGGGTGGAGGATGCGCTGCACCACCCGCTCCCAGCGCGACATGTCGGGTTCGCCGTAGATGCTCAGGTTGAAATGGCGCAGCACCTCGCGGTCCAGCCCCTCGGCGTGATAGGCGAGCGGCACCTGATAGATGCTCTGCGCATCGAGGGCCGGGATCACGCTCTCCGGCCGGACATTGCAGAACAGCGCGATCTTGCGCCGCTCATTCTCCGGGATCGGACGGTCGCAGCGGCAGAGCAGCACATGCGGCTGGATGCCCGCACTCAGCAGCTCCTTGACCGAATGCTGGGTCGGCTTGGTCTTGAGTTCCCCGGCGGCGGCCAGGAAGGGCACCAGCGTCACGTGCAGGAACATCGTGCGCGTGGGACCGAGCTCGTTGGCAAGCTGCCGGATCGCCTCGAGGAAGGGCAGGCTTTCGATGTCGCCCACCGTGCCGCCGACCTCGACCAGGACGAAGTCGTAGGCCTCCGTCTCGGCCTGGATCGCTTCCTTGATCGCGTCGGTGATGTGCGGGATGACCTGCACCGTGGCGCCGAGGTAGTCGCCCCGGCGCTCCTTGGCGATCACCTCGGCATACAGGCGCCCGGTGGTCCAATTGTCGGCCCGGGTGGCATGCACGCCGGTGAAGCGTTCATAGTGGCCGAGATCGAGGTCGGTCTCCGCCCCGTCGTCGGTGACGAAGACCTCTCCGTGCTGATAGGGGGACATGGTCCCCGGATCGACGTTGAGATAGGGGTCGAGCTTGCGCAGCCGGACCTTATAGCCGCGGGCCTGCAGCAGCGCGCCGAGCGAGGCCGCCGCAATGCCCTTGCCGAGGGAGGAGACCACGCCGCCGGTGATGAAGACGAACCGCGCCATGGGCCGCCCTTCTAGCCGGCGGGATAGCCCTTCGTCACCCCTACCGCGCGCGGCCCGGCCATGCGGCGGGGCGGCACGGTCCCGCGGCGGTCGCCGCCCGCCCCCGCCCTGACGCGGCGGCCGCCCCCGGCGGACAGCGGGAGGGGTCAGAGCCGGGCGCGATGGCGCGCCAGATCGGCCTCCACCATCTCGGCGATGAGCTCCTCGAGCGTGATCTCGGGCTGCCAGCCCAGCACCCGCCGGGCCTTGGTCGCATCCCCGCACAGCACATCGACCTCCGCCGGGCGGAGGAAGGCCGGATCGACCTTCACATAGCGTTCGTAGTCCAGGCCGACATAGGCGAAGGCAAGGCGGCAGAACTCGCGCACGCTGGTGGTGCGGCCGGTGGCCAGCACATAGTCGTCGGGCTGGTCCTGCTGCAGCATCATCCACATCCCGCGCACATAGTCGCGGGCATGGCCCCAGTCGCGGCGTGCCTCCAGATTGCCCATCCGAAGTTCATTCGCCAGCCCGAGCTTGATGCGCGCCACCCCGTCGGTGATCTTGCGGGTGACGAACTCGATGCCGCGCAGCGGGCTTTCGTGGTTGAACAGGATGCCGCTGCTCGCATGCAGGCCGAAGCTTTCGCGGTAGTTGATGGTCAGCCAATGGGCATAGAGCTTGGAGACCGCATAGGGGCTGCGCGGATAGAAGGGGGTGCGTTCGTTCTGCCGCTCCTCCTGGACCCGGCCGTACATTTCGCTGGAGGAGGCCTGGTAGAAGCGCGCCTGCGGGCGGACCAGCCGCACCGCCTCGAGCATATTGCCGGCCCCGAGCGCGGTGACTTGCCCGGTCAGCAGCGGCTGGTTCCAGGAGGCCTTGACGAAGCTCTGCGCCCCTAGGTTGTAGACCTCGTCGGGTTCGCATTCGCGCAACGCCCGGATCAGGGAGGAGATGTCGGAGAGATTCCCGTCGATCAGCCGCACCCGGTCCTGGATGCCGAGCCAGCGCAGCCTCTCCCCCACCACATCGGCCGAGGCGGATCGGCGGATCAGGCCGAACACCTCATAGCCCTTCTCGAGCAGGAACTGCGAGAGATAGGCCCCGTCTTGCCCGGTGATGCCGGTGATGAGCGCGCGCTTCATGCCCTGATCCCCTCTCTGCCGCCTTCCTAGCCGCCTCCCCGCCGCCCGGCCAGCCGGGCTGGCGCGACGGTCCCGGCCCGGGCTATCCGGCGCCCATGCTGTCGCTGGCCGGCCGCCTCATCCTGCTTGCCGAGGACGATGCGCTGCTCGCCCCCCTGCTTGCCGAGATGCTGGCCGAGGCGGGGGCCGAGGTGCTGGGCCCCGCCCCTTCCCCGGCCGAGGCGCTGGCGCTGCTCGCCCGAGCACGGCCCGATGCCGCGCTGATCGACCTCCATCTGGCCGGCGGGATGACGGCGGCACCGATCGCCGATGCCCTGGCCGCGCGGGGCATCCCCTTTGTGCTGACGGGCGGCGCCCCGGGCCAGACGCCGCTGCCCGCCCACCCGACCGCTCCCCTCCTGCCCAAGCCCTTCGCCCTCGAGGAGGCGATCTCCCTTCTGGCCGCGCTGATCGGCCGGGGTTGACGGAGCAGCGCGCGGGGTCTGCCATGCCCTCCGGGCAGAGCGGAAGGGCTGCGCGCATGGATCCGATCACGCTCGAGGTGCACTGGTCGCGGCTGATCGCCATCGCCGATGAGGCCGCCACCGCCCTGCTGCGCACCGCCTTCAGCACCATCGTGCGCGAAAGCAACGACTTCGCGACGGTGCTGATGGATGCGGAAGGCCATTCGGTCAGCGAGAACACAGGCGGGATCGCGAGCTTCTCCTGCATCCTGCCGCGCACCACCCGCGCCCTGCTGCAACGCTTCCCGGCCGACAGCTGGCGCCCGGGGGATGTGGTGATCACCAACGACCCCTGGCTCGCGACCGGGCATCTGCCGGACATCACCGCCGTCTCGCCCATCTTCCACCGCGGGCGGCTGGTCGGCTTCGCGGGCTCCATCGCGCACAGCCCGGATGTCGGTGGTGCGCTGTGGGGTGCGGACTGCCAGGAGGTGTTCGAGGAAGGGATCCGCATCCCGCCCACCCGCATCATCCGCGAAGGCGCCTGGAACCACGAGGTGCTGGAGCTGTTCCTGGCCAATGTGCGGGTGCCGCGGCAGGTGCTGGGCGATCTCGAGGCGCAGGTCACCGCCAATGAGGTCTCAGCCGCCCGGGTCGCGGAGTTCCTGGCCGATGCCGGGCTGCCCGATCTCGCCGAACTCGGCGCCGCCCTGGCCGAGCGCACCGACGCGGCCATGCGCGCCGCCATCGCCGCCGTGCCCGACGGCGAATACCACGCCGTGCAGGAGGCCGACGGCTTCGATGCCGAAGTGACGCGCATCTGCTGCACGGTGCGGGTCAGCGGCGATCGGATGGAGATCGACTACAGCGGCACCTCGCCGCAGGTGGGGCGCGGGATCAACTGCGTCTTCAACTACACCCACGCCTATTCGGTCTATCCGGTCAAATGCGCGCTCGATCCCTTCACCCCGCGCAATGAGGGCAGCTACCGGGCGATTGCGGTGCATGCGCCGCCCGGGTCGATCCTCAACCCCGCCTTTCCCGCCCCGGTCTCGGCCCGGCAGCTGACGGGCCATCTGCTGGCCGGGGCCATCTATCGCGCGCTGGCCCCGGTGCTGCCCGACCGCATCATCGCCGATTGCGGCAGCGCGCCTTCCATGCGCTGCCTGTTCTCGGGGCTCGACCGCCACGGAGATCGCTTCAGCCAGGTGCTCTTCGCCTCGGGCGGGATGGGTGCCACGCCGCAGCGCGACGGGCTTTCCACCACCGCCTTTCCCACCAATGCCGGGGCAGGCTCGATCGAGGCCTTCGAGGCGGTGGCCCCGCTCGTCGTCTGGCGCAAGCAGTTCCGCCCGGACAGCGGGGGGCCAGGACGCTTCCGCGGCGGGCTGGGGCAGGAGGTCGAGATCGAGGTGCGCGCCCCGGCACCGCTGCGTCTCTCCCTGCTGTCAGATCGGCGCGACCATCCGGCGCTCGGCGTGCTGGGCGGCAAGCCCGGTGCCCCGGCGGAGATCCTGATGAGCGACGGCACCCGCCCCCATCCCAAGTCCCGCACCATGATCGCCCCCGGCATGCGGCTGATCATGCGCTATCCCGGCGGCGGCGGCTACGGACCGCCCGCCGAGCGCGATCCGGCGGCGCTCGCGGCCGATCTGCGCGACGGCGTGGTGACCCGGCCGGAGGATTACCGGTGAGCGCGCCGGCGGCCGGCAGCCCTGGGCCGGGGGGCGCGGCGGCGGGGCGCAGCGCCCGCATCGGGGTCGATGTGGGGGGCACCTTCACCGACCTCGTGCTGCATGATCCGAACCGGGGCATCACCCGCACCGGCAAGCTGCTGACCACGCCCGAGGATCCCTCCCGCGCGATCGTCGAGGGCATCGCGCGCATCCTGAGGGAGGCGGGGCTGTCGCCGGCCGATGTGCACAGCATCATCCACGGCACCACGCTGGTGACCAACACCATCATCGAGCGCACCGGCTGCCAGGTCGGTCTGCTGACGACCCAGGGGTTCCGCGACAGCCTCGAGATCGGGCGGGAGATCCGCTACGACCTCTACGACCTCTTCCTGGAGCCACCGCCCACCCTGGTGCCACGCTACCTGCGGCGGGAGGTGCCGGAGCGCATGAGCGCGGAGGGCGAGGTGCTGCTGCCCCTCGATGAGGCCGCGCTGCTCAAGGAGGCCCAGGCGCTCGCCGAGGCGGGGGTGGAGGCGATCGCGGTCTGCTTCCTGCACAGCTACCGCAACGGCGCGCATGAGCGGCGCGCCGGCGAGCTGCTGCGGGCTGCCTTTCCCGACCTGCCGCTCACCCTCTCCTGCGAGGTGGCGCCCGAAATCCGCGAATACGAACGCGTCAGCACCGCCTGCGCCAACGCCTATGTGCAGCCGCGCATGCAGCGCTACCTCACGCGGCTCGAGCAGGAGCTGCGCGCGATGGGCATCGCGGGGGCGGTCTATGTCATGCTCTCGGCGGGGGGCATCGCCTCGCTCAGGGAGGCCAGGGCCTTCCCGATCCGCCTGATCGAGAGCGGCCCCGCCGCGGGGGCGATGGCCGCGGCCTTCATCGCGCGCAAGGCCGGGCTTGCGCAGGTGATCAGCTACGACATGGGCGGCACCACGGCCAAGATGTGCCTGATCGAGAACGGCACACCCGACCGCAAGCATGATTTCGAGGCCGGGCGGGTGCGCCGCTTCGTCCGCGGCTCCGGCCTGCCGCTGAAGGTTGCGGTCGTCGACATGATCGAAATCGGCGCGGGTGGCGGGTCGATTGCGCGGATCGAGCCGGGATCGGGCCTGATGAAGGTGGGCCCGCAGAGCGCCGGTGCGGTGCCGGGCCCGATCTGCTACGGCCGCGGCGGGCGCGAGCCCACGGTGACCGATGCCGATCTGCTGCTCGGCCGGCTGGATCCCGCCCATTTCCTGGGCGGAGAGATGCCGCTTGACCGCACGGGGCTGGTCGCGGCCATCCAAGGCGGCATCGCGGCCGAACTCGGCATGGGGATCGGCGAGGTGGCAGCCGGCATCAGCCGCATCGTCGATGAGACGATGGCCGCTGCGACCCGCATGCATCTGGCCGAGAAGGGGCGCGATCCGCGCCGCTACACCCTGATCGCCTTCGGCGGCGCGGGCCCTGTGCATGCCTGCAACCTCGCGCGGCTGCTCAAGGTCCGTCGCGTGCTTGTGCCGATGGGGGCGGGGGTGGCTTCGGCGCTCGGTTTCCTGGTCGCGCCCCCGGCCGCCGATGCCGTGCGCAGCTTCGTCGGCCGGCTGGAGCGACTGGACTGGTCGGCCGTCTCGGCCCTGTTTGCGGAGATGCGGGCCGAATGCGACGCCCTGCTGATCGAAGCCGGGGCCGAGCCGGAGACCATCGCCTACTTCCCGGTGGCGGAGATGCGCCATGTCGGCCAGGGCTTCGAGATTCCCGTGCCGCTGCCTGGGCTTGTCCTCTCCGCCCATGATCTGCACGCGATCCGCGAGGCCTTCTACGCCAGCTATCGGCAGCGCTTCTCCCGCATCATCGAGGATGCGCCGATCGAGGCGCTGACCTGGCGCCTGGCGGCGCGCGGACCGGCGCTCGATATCGCGCTGGCCCAGGCCCGGCCGACCACGCCGGCGGGCAGTGCACGGCGCGGCCAGCGCCCCCTCATCACCGACACGCATGGCGAGGTGATGGCCGAGGTCTTCGACCGCTACGCCCTCTCGCCCGGCGATCTGGTCATGGGCCCGGCCCTCGTCGAGGAGCGGGAGAGCACCACGGTGATTCCCCCTGGCGCGCGGGCGATGGTCGATTCCATGCTCAACCTGGTGATCGATCTGCCCTGAGCTGTGCCGAGGCCCCCCATGCGCACGCCCCGCCGCCCCCTGCCGCTCCTCCTCCTGCCGCTTCTGTCCGCATCGCAGACCGCAAGGGCGCAAGCCGATTGGCCGAACCGGCCGGTCACCGTCGTGGTGCCCTGGCCGGCCGGGGGGTCCACCGATGTCATGACGCGGGTGCTGACCCAGCAGCTGGCAGCCGCCACCGGCCAGCCCTTCGTGGTGGAGAACCGGGCCGGGGCGACCGGCACGGTGGGGCATGCGCATGTCGCGCGGGCGCGAGGGGATGGCTACACGCTGCTTGTGGGCACCAACAGCACCTACGCGATCGCCCCGCACCTGATGGCGCAGCTGCCCTACGACAACGAGACGGCGCTGGCCCCGATCATGCTGATCGCGACCAACCCGCAGATCCTGGTCGCGCATCCGGCCCAGCCCTTCCGCGACTTCGCCGGCTTCCTGGCCTTCGCCCGGGCCCATCCGGGCCGGCTATCCTTCGCGAGCTCCGGCCCCGGCGGCACCAGCCATCTCGCGACCGAGCTGCTGATGCAGATGGCCGGGATCGAGATGCTGCATGTGCCCTATCGCGGCGGGGCGCCGGCGCTGCAGGCCCAACTCTCGGGCGAGGTGCAGGTCACCTTCGTCGATACCATCGTGGCGGTGCCGCATATCCGCAGCGGCCAGCTGCGCCCGCTCGGCGTCTCCACCGCGGCGCGCACGCCGCTCGCGCCCGATGTGCCGACCATCGCGGAGGCCGGCCTGCCGGGCTTCGAGAGCAGCACGGATTTCGCCCTGTTCGCCCCTGGGGAGACGCCGCCTGCGCTGATCGCCCGCATCCACGCCGCCTTCGCGCAGGCCCTGGCCGAACCCGCGGTGCGGGAGCGGCTGATCGCGCAGGGCATGACCCCGATTGCCGGCCGGACCGAGGATTTCCGCGCCTATCAGCGGCGCGAGAGCGAGAAGTGGGGGGCGCTGATCCGCGCCCGCAACATCCGCGCCAGCTGAGCGGGGCGGGCCCTCCCCTCAGGCCGGCTTGAGGCGCCCGCGCCCCTGACCGGGCGGGTCGGTCGGATCGGAATCGCTTGCCTCGCGCTGCGGTGCGGGCGGCCGCGCCCGCCCGCGCCCCTGCCCGGGCGGATCGGTCGGGTCAGCATCCGAGATGCCACCTTGGCGCGGACCCATCCCGCGGCCCCTCCCGGGCGCATCGGTCGGATCGGTATCGGTCACGCCGGTGCCGGGCGGTTCCCGAAAACCCGACTTCGGCCCCTGGGCGGCGACGGGCAAGGCGCCCAGCGCCGAGAGCTTCACCACCAGCAGCCGCCGGAACCAGCGCGGCGCACCGGCCTCATCCTGCGCCATGGGCCTTCCTCACCCTGTGTGCCGCCCGCCGTCGGGAGGCGCGTTCTGCCTGGATGCACCATCGCAGCCCTGGCCCGGCCCTGTCCAGTGACAGATTGCCCCGCCGCCGGCCCGGCCGCGGTGGCGGCGGCACCGCCTAACGATGAGAGCCCGGGAACAGCCCCATCTCGCCCACCGTCACACGCTGCTCGCCCAGCCGCAGCAGGGCGCCGCGGATCAGCCCGCGGGCCAGCAGACGCTCGGCCACCCTCGCCCCGCGCTCCAGGGCCAGCAGCAGCAGCGGCGGGGGCAGGTGACGCACCGCCACCGTGCGCGGCCTCCCGTCGGGGCCGGGGGCGCGCAGCACCGCCGGGTGGTCGACATCCACCGCATCGGCGATCACCGCCGCGGCGGCATCGGCATCCGCGGCGCGGCCGGCCAGCACCGTCACCGCATCGGCAATGCCGCGGCTGCCGCCCGGCGCGCGCCAACCCCGGGTAGCGACTCCGCCGACACCCTGCCCCGCGCGCAGGGCAAGGAGTGCCTCCGGCCGCCCCTCGGCCGCACCGGCACCGATCCCAAGGTGCAAGCCGGCCCCGGCCGCCAGATGCACGGCGACCCGCCCCTGCTGGTTGAGATGCGCGCAGAGGATGCCGGGCTGTTCGACCACCGCCTCGAGCACATGCTCGGCGATCGCACCATCGAGGCAAGCGATCGGCGCCAGCCCGGCGGCGCGATGCGGCCAGCACGCCTCC
Organism: Rhodovarius sp.; assembly: GCA_025057055.1. Lineage (GTDB taxonomy): Bacteria > Pseudomonadota > Alphaproteobacteria > Acetobacterales > Acetobacteraceae > Rhodovarius. Next base: position 10,454 of record JANWYF010000128.1, read on the forward strand.
GCCATCCGTCGTGCCACCGGATGGCGCAGCACCGGCATGGCGGGCCCGAGCGGCCGGGCAAGCAGGGGCAGTTCGGCGCCCAGCGCCGCCTCGAGCCCCCGGGCCCGCCGCAGCGCGGCGGCATGGGCGGCCCGCACCGCGGAAGGCCCCCCCTCCACCCCGGCCAGCAGATGCACCAGCCCCTCCTCGATCAGGAGGCGGCCGTCCGGCAACAGGCGCGCGCATGCATCGGGCAGCCAGGGCATGATGCAGTATCGGGCAGATCGCGCTCGGCTCAATCGGAAAACCACAGCCGGAGGCGCAGCAAAGCCTTGCGCTGCCCGCGCCCCTGGCCACAGATGACAGGAATGCAAGAAACCCGGATCGCCTTCACCCTCAACGGTCAGCCCCGGCTGCTGCCCGCGGGCACCTCGCCGACCCGCACCCTTCTCGACTGGCTGCGCGAGGAAGCGCGGCTGACCGGCACCAAGGAAGGCTGCGCCGAGGGCGATTGCGGCGCCTGCACCGTGGTGCTGGAGGAGGGCAGCCGCCGCCGGCCGATCAACGCCTGCCTGGCCACGCTCGGCCAGATGCATGGGCTGTGCATCCGCACCGTGGAGGGGCTGAACGCCGGCCGCCCCCACCCGGTGGCCGAAGCGCTGGCCGCCGCCGATGGCACGCAATGCGGCTTCTGCACGCCGGGCATCGTGATGGCGGCCTGGGCCTGGACGCGCGAAGGGGGCGATCCGCATGAGGCGCTGGCTGGCAATCTCTGCCGCTGCACCGGCTATCGCCCGATCCTGGCTGCGATGTCCGCCATGCGAGATGACGGCGCGACCGCCCCGCCCGCCGCGCCGCATCAGAGCAGCCGCTTCACGGCTGCCGGACAGGTCTTCTACCTCCCGGCCAGCCTTGCCGAGGCGGTCGCGCTCAAGCGCGCCCACCCCGAGGCGTGGCTGCTCGCAGGCGGCACCGATCTCGGCCTGCGCTTCTCCGAGGGGCGGGAAGTTCCGGGCTGTGTCATCGCCCTCTCGCGCGTGGCGGAGCTGCGCGGGATCGCGCGTGATGCGGCAGGGCTTCGCATCGGCGCGGCCGAACCTTTCGAGACGCTGCTGGCCGCCTGCCGCACGGATCCGGATTTCGCACCGCTCGCGCCCTATCTCGCGCGGCTCGGCTCGCGCCAGATCCGCGCCATGGGCAGCCTCGGGGGCAATCTCGGCACGGCCTCACCCATCGGCGATGCGCTGCCCATCCTGCTTGCCCTGGATGCCGAGGTCGAGACCAGCGCCCGCCGCCTGCCGGTGGCCGAGCTGCTGATCGATTACCGCCGCACCGCGCTCGGGCCGGATGAGATCATCGCAGCGATCCGCCTGCCCCGCCCCGCGCCTGGGGCGTTGCTGGCGGCCGAGAAGCTCTCGCGCCGCTATGATCAGGACATCTCGGCGGTCTCGATGGTCGCCTGCCTCGACTTCGCCGAAGGGGTGGTGGCGCGTGCGCGCATCGCCTTCGGCGGCATGGCCGCCACCGCCCGCCGCGCCAGGCGGGTGGAGGCCGCCCTCACCGGCCGGCCCCTCACGCGGGAGGCTGCGCGAACGGCAGCCGCCCTCTTGTCGGAGGAGTTCACGCCGCTGACCGACTGGCGCGGCAGCGCCTCCTGGCGGCTGGCCGCGGCCGGGGGGCTGATCGAACGGCTGTGGCTGAGGCACGCCCATCCCGAACTGCCGGCCGAGGTGATGGAGGTCTCGGCATGAACGCGCCGCTGCGCATTGCCGGCAGCGCGCTGCGCCATGACAGCGCGCTGCGCCACTGCACGGGGGAGGCGCGGTTCCTCGACGACATGCCAGAACCCTCCGGGACGCTGCATGCCGCCCTCATCACGGCCCCCGTCGCGCATGGGCTGCTGGTCGCCCTCGATCCGGCGCCGGCGCTGGCCATGCCCGGGGTGGTGGCGGTCCTCTCGGCGGCCGACATTCCCGGGCAGAACGACATCGCCCCGATCGGCCGGGGCGAGGTGCTCTTCGTCGAGCGCGAGATCCAGCACTATGGCCAGGCGGTCGGCCTGGTCGTGGCCGAGACGCGCGATACGGCGCTGCGCGCTGCCGCTGCGGTGCGGCTCGAGGTCGAGGAGCTGCCGCCCGTGCTCTCCCTCGATGAGGCGCGGGAATGGCTGGTCGGCCCCTTCACCATGCGCCAGGGCGATGCCGATGCCGCCCTGGCGCGCGCAGCACTGACCGCCCAAGGCGGCTTCGAGGTGGGCGGGCAGGAGCATTTCTACCTCGAGGGGCAGATCGCCCTCGCCATCCCCGGCGAGGGGGGGGAGATGCTGATCCACTCCTCCACCCAGCACCCGACCGAGGGGCAGCACATCGTGGCCCGCGTGCTCGGCCTCGACTACACGCAGGTGCAGGTGCAATGCCGGCGCATGGGCGGGGCCTTCGGCGGGAAGGAGAGCAACGCCTCTTGGGTAGCGGCGGCCGCTGCGCTCGCCGCGCGCGCCACCGGCCGGCCGGTCAAGCTGCGGCTGCCGCGCAAGACCGACATGGCCGCCACCGGTAAGCGCCACCCCTTCCGCTACCGCTGGCGCGCGGGCTTCACGCCGGAGGGGCGAATCACCGCGCTGATCGCCGAGCTGATCGCCGATGGCGGCCATTCGCTGGACATGTCGGGCGGGGTGGTGATGCGCGCCATCACCCACGCCCTCAACTGCTATGCGGTGGCCGATCTGCGCGTCACCTGCGGGGCGAAGCGCACCCATCATGTCAGCAACACCGCCTTTCGCGGCTTCGGGGGGCCGCAGGGGGCGCTGCTGATGGAGGATGTGCTGGCCCATGTGGCGCGGGCCACCGGCCGTGACATCGAGACGGTGCGTGCCCTCAACTTCGCGGGCGGCCCCAACCCGTCGCAGACGCCCTATGGGCAGGAGCTGGAAGGCGAGCTGATCCGCCGCGTCCATGCCGAAGCGCTGGCCGATTCCGGCTGGGCGCGCCGGCGGGCGGAGATTGCGGCCTTCAACGCGACCCACCCCACCCTGCGGCGGGGCCTCGGCTGCTTCGTGGCGGCCTTCGGCATCAGCTTCGGTATCCCGCACCTCAACCAGGCCGGGGCGCTGGTGCATGTCTATACCGACGGGTCGGTGCGGCTCGCGCACGGCGGGACCGAGATGGGGCAGGGGCTGTTCATCAAGGTCGCGCAGGTGGTGGCCGAGGTGTTCCAGATCCCGATCGAGAAGATCGGCCTGGCTGCCACCCATACCGGGGAAGTGCCCAACACCAGCCCGACCGCTGCCAGCACCGGCAGCGACCTCAACGGCTGGGCGGCCTTCCAGGCGGCGCAGGCCATCCGCGAGCGCATGGCCGGTGTGGCGGCAAGCCTCTTCGGCTGCCGGCCTGAGGAGGTGCGCTTCGAGGATGGGCTGGTCCTCGGCCCCTCCGGCAACCAGCGCCTGACCTTCGGCGAGCTCGCCAAGACCTGCTGGATGCGGCGCGTCTCGCTCTCCGCCACCGGCTTCTATGCGACGCCGGATCTGGAGTGGGACATGCAGGCGGTGCGCGGGCGGCCCTTCTTCTACTTCTCCTACGGCGCGGCGGTGGCCGAGGTGGTGATCGACACCCTGACCGGGGAGCACCGCGTGCTCTCGGCCCATCTCGTGCAGGATTGCGGCAGATCGCTCAACCCCGCGATCGACCGTGGCCAGATCGAGGGCGCCTTCATCCAGGGCATGGGCTGGCTGACCACCGAGGAGCTGTGGTGGGACAGCCGCGGGCGGCTGCGCACCCTCGGCCCCTCCACCTACAAGATCCCGGGTTCGCGCGACGTGCCGCCGGTCTTTGCCGCGCGCATCCTGGAGGCCACGCCCAATCGCGCCAACACCATCTTCCGCAGCAAGGCGGTGGGCGAACCGCCGCTGCTGCTCGCCGCCGCGGTGTGGAACGCGCTCAAGGACGCGGCCGGGGTGAGCCGGCTCGATGCCCCCGTCTCTCCCGAACGCCTGCTGGACGCTTGCCAGCGGGCCCATGCCAAGCGATAGAGTGAGCAGAGCGCGGGGGGCACACCTGCGCCCAGGGCATGGCGGGAGCGTCCAAGGGGTGAGCGAGTACATCCTCGAAACCCGGGGGCTGACCAAGGAGTTCCGCGGCTTTGCCGCGGTCTCCGACGTCGATCTGCGGGTGCGCCGGGGCAGCATCCACGGTCTGATCGGCCCGAATGGCGCGGGCAAGACGACCTGTTTCAACCTGCTGACGAAGTTCCTGCCGGTCACCCGCGGCACGATCATCTACGACGGGCGCGACATCACCGCGATGAAACCGGCCGAGGTGGCGCGGCTCGGGCTCGTGCGCTCCTTCCAGATCTCGGCGGTCTTTCCGCACCTCACGGTGCTTGAGAATGTGCGCATCGCCCTGCAGCGCGAGCGCGGCAACAGTTTTGACTTCTGGCGCGCCGATTCGGTGCTGCGCCGATACGACGCCCGGGCGCGGGAGCTGCTGGCCGATGTCGGGCTCGCGGAATACGCCGACCTCGCCGCGGCCGAACTTCCCTACGGCCGCAAACGCGCGCTCGAGATCGCCACCACCCTGGCCATGGAACCGCGGATGATGCTGCTGGATGAGCCGACCGCGGGCATGACGGCCGAGGATGTCGAGCGCATCGTCGCCCTGATTCGCCGGGTGGCGGTCGGCCGGACCGTGCTGCTGGTCGAGCACAACCTCAAGGTGGTCGAGGGGCTGTGCGATCGGATCACCGTGCTCTCGCGCGGGCAGATCCTGGCCGAGGGGGACTATGCCAGCGTCTCGCGCAATCCGGATGTGATTGCGGCCTATATCGGCACCGATCCGGCGAGTGTCGGCGTGCCCGAGGGGGCGGCGCATGGCTGAGGCGATGCTCACCGTCCGCGGCCTCGAGGCCTGGTACGGCGAATCCCATGTGCTGCACGGTGTCGACCTCGAGGTGCGGGAGGGCGAGGTGGTGACGCTGCTCGGCCGCAACGGGGCGGGCAAGACCTCGACCCTGCGCGCGATCATGGGGCTGATCGGGCGGCGGACGGG
>JANWYF010000156.1 GCA_025057055.1 Rhodovarius sp.
CACGGCGCCAACGGCATCGTCGACGAATACCACGTCATCCGACACGTCATGAACCTCGAAACCGTCAACACCTACGAGGGAACCCACGACATCCACGCCCTCATCCTCGGCCGCGCACAAACAGGACTGAACGCGTTCGGCTGACCGGCGATGACCACCCATCGCATCCTGGCGCTGGGCAGCGCCGGCGATGGGGTGGCGGAGGGACCGCTCTACATCCCCGGCGCCCTGCCCGGGGAGCTGGTGGAGACTGGCCCGGCCGAAGGCCGTCGGGCCGTCTTGCGGCGCGTGCTCGAGGCATCGGCGGAGCGGGTGCCGCCACCCTGTCCGCAGGCCGGCCGCTGCGGCGGCTGCGTGTTGCAGCACTGGTCGCTCTCCGCCCAGGCGGAGTGGAAACGCGCCCGGGTGGAGGCAGCGCTGCGCCGGGCAGGGCATGAGGTGCCGGTCGCGCTGCTGCACCAGTCCCCACCCGGCAGCCGGCGGCGCGCCGACCTGGCCATCCGCCGCCGCACCGACGGGTCGGTTGTGATCGGCCTGCATGGGCCAGAGGGCGTGGTCGGGATCGAGGGCTGCCGCCTGCTCGCGCCCCAGCTGGTCGCCTTGATCGATCCGCTGGCAGACGCGCTGCGGCCGATCACGGGCCTGCGCCGGCAGGGCGATGCCATCATCAACCTGCTCGACTCCGGGCCTGATCTGCTGCTGCGCCTCGATGCCGCCCTCTCGCTTCGCGATACGGAGCGCCTGATCGGCTTTGCGCGCGCCGCAGGGCTTGCGCGCATCTCCGGCCCGGAGGGCGTGATCGTGGAGCTCGCAGCCGTTCGCCACCGCCTGGGCGGGGCAGAGATCCTGCCCCCGCCTGGCGCCTTCCTGCAGGCCACGCGGCAGGGAGAGGCCGCGATCCAGGCCGCCGTGCTCGCTGCCCTGCCGGAGCGTCTGAAGCGGGGGCCGATCCTCGACCTCTTCGCCGGGCTCGGCACCCTTTCCTTCCCGCTCTCATCGCGCGCACCGGTGCTCGCCTACGAAGGCGCGGCCGAGGCAGCCGCCGCCCTCGATCGGGCAGCGCGGGCGGCGGGGGGGCGGGTGCGGGCAGCCTGCCGGGATCTGGCGCGGCAGCCCCTGCTGCCTCAGGAGCTCAAGACCGCTGCCGCCTTGGTGCTCGATCCTCCGCATGCCGGAGCGGCGGCGCAGATCGCGCAGATCGCCCGCGCCAGGGCCCCGGCGCATGTCATCTACGTCTCCTGCCACCCTGCGGCGCTGGAGCGCGATGCGCGCCAGCTGCAGGCGGCGGGCTACCGTGCCGTCTCGGCCGGCGTGGTGGATCAGTTCCTGTGGTCGGCCGAGGTCGAGGCGGTGGTTGCCTTCGCCTTGGCGTGAGAGACCGCCCCTCAAGCAGGCGCAGGTCGGCCGCGACGGCGCCGAGGAGGTCTGGCCTCGCGGCAGTGCGAGAGAACAGGTTGGGCCGGAGGAGATCCTCTGCCAAACTGCCCGCCGTCACCGGTCCCGGAACATCGGTCCCCGAGGGAGAGAACAGCCATGGGCCTGCCACGTCGCCACACGCTGATCGGATCGGCCGCCATCGCCGCCGCCGCCGCCCTGCCCGCCGCTGCCCAAGCCCCGGCCCCCGCCCCCGCTCCTGCCCAGGCGCCCGGCTATTACCGGTTCCGCGTCGGCGGCTGGTTGGTGACGATGGTGCATGACGGCTTCTTCCGCCGGCCGCTCGAGGGCTTCGTGCGCAACGCGCCGCTCGCCGAGGTCCAGGCGCTGATGGCCGAGCATTTCCAGCCTACCGACCACATCCAGGTTCCCTTCACCGTCACCTTCGCCCAGCGCGGAGAGGTGCTGGCGGTCTTTGATGCCGGCAATGGCGTGACCCCGGCCGGTGCCACCGCCGGGCGGATGATCGCCAACATGGCCGCCGCCGGTATCGATCCGGCGCGTGTGACCCATGTCATCCACAGCCACTTCCACGGTGATCACATCAACGGCCTGCTCAATGCCGAAGGCGGGGCGGCCTTCCCCAACGCCCAGGTGCTGGTGCCGGCACCGGAATGGGCGTGGTGGACCGATGAGGGCAACCAGTCGCGCACGCCGGAGGGGCAGCGCCCGACCTTCGCCAATGTCGCGCGGCGTTTCGCCCCCTATCAGGGCAGGGTGACGCCCTTCACCCCGGGGGCGGAGGTGATTGCGGGCATTGCCTCCCTGCCTGCCCATGGCCACACCCCTGGCCATACCGTGCTGCGCCTGCATGACGGGGCGGAGCAGCTCCTCTTCCTCGGCGATCTGACCAATCGGCCGGAAGCGATGATGCGCCGCCCCGAATGGCAGATCATCTTCGATTTCGACGGCGATGCCGCCGCCGCCACCCGCCGACGCATCCTGGAGATGGCAGCCAGCGAGCGGGTGCGGGTGAGCGGCTATCATTTCCCCTTCCCCGCCAACGGCTTCGTCGCGCGCGAGGGCAACGGCTTCCGCTTCGTCCCGGCGGAGTGGTCAAGCGTCGTCTGAGCTGCTCCTTCGGCTGGGGCGGATGGCCGGCGTCTGCGGCCGCGCCACCGCTGCGGCCGCCGGGCAGCCGGGCCGAGCAGGGCCAAGCCGAACCCGGAGAGGCGCGCTGGGCTCGGCCAGCTGCCGGATGGGGCCCTCTGCCAGATGGGGCTTAGGGCGGGCGTTCCTTCCACCCGAAGCGGCCGCCCTGCCGGCCCTCGCCGGCCAAGCCGCGGGGGGTGTTCCGTCCGCCGCGCCGCCCGCCGAGCCGCGGCAGGGGCAGGCGCTAGCGTTGCAGCGCCTGCACGATTTCCTGCGTCACCTTCTTGGCATCGCCGAACAGCATGTAGGTGTTCGGGCGGTAGAACAGCTCGTTCTCGACGCCCGCATAGCCAGAGGCCATGCTGCGCTTGACGAAGAAGACGGTCTTGGCGCGCTCCACGTCCAGCACTGGCATGCCGTAGATCGGGCTCGACTTGTCGGTCTTGGCGGCCGGGTTGGTCACGTCATTGGCGCCGATGACGAAGGCGACATCGGCATCCGCGAACTCGGGGTTGATCTCCTCGAGCTCGAAGACCTCGTCATAGGGCACATTGGCCTCGGCCAGCAGGACGTTCATGTGGCCCGGCATGCGCCCGGCCACCGGGTGGATGGCGTATTTGATCTCGACCCCCTCCTTCTTGAGCAGATCCGCCATCTCCCGCAGCACCTGCTGCGCCTGCGCCACCGCCATGCCGTAGCCGGGCACGATGATGATCTTGGAGGCGTTCTTCATAATGAAGGCGGCATCCTCCGCGCTGCCGGCCTTGACCGGCGGGCGGTCGGCCGCCCCGGCGCCAGGTGCGGTCCCGCCCTCGCTGCCGAAGCCGCCGAGCAGCACATTGATGATGCTGCGATTCATCCCCTGGCACATGATGTAGGAGAGGATGGCGCCCGAGGCCCCGACCAGCGCGCCGGTGATGATCAGCAGCAGATTGCCGATGGTGAAGCCGATGCCCGCCGCCGCCCAGCCGGAGTAGCTGTTGAGCATGGAGACCACGACCGGCATATCCGCCCCGCCGATCGGGATGATCAGCAGGTAGCCCAGCACGAAGGAGAGGATCGCGATCAGCCAGAAGAAGAACCAGGAGCCGGTCGCGACGAACAGGATGATGAACAGCAGCAGCAGCGCGCCCAGCGCCGCGTTGATCTTGTGCTGGTTCTCGAAGGTGATCGGCGCGCCGGACATCCGCCCGTCGAGCTTGAGGAAGGCGATGACGGAGCCCGAGAAGGTGATGGCCCCGATCGCCATGCCGAGCGCCATCTCGATCTTGGAGGCGGTCTTGATGCCGCCGTCGGGCCGCGCGATGCCGAAGCTCTCGGGCGAGTAGAAGGCAGCCGCCGCCACCATCACCGCCGCCATGCCGACCAGGCTGTGGAAGGCCGCCACCAGCTGGGGCAGCGCGGTCATCTGGATGCGCTGGGCCACCACCGCACCGATGCTGCCGCCGATCGCCAGCGCGATCAGGATGGCAAACAGGCCGCTCAGCGTCATGCCCGGGGCGAGCAGCGTCGCCCCAATCGCGATCGCCATCCCGATCATGCCGTAGGTGTTGCCCTGCCGGCTGGTCTCGGGATGGGACAGGCCGCGCAATGCGAGGATGAACAGGACCGAGGCGGCGAGGTAGCAAAGGGTCGTGAAGGTCGCCATCGCCTCAGCCCTTCTTCTTGAACATCGAGAGCATGCGGCGCGTGACCAGGAAGCCGCCGAAGATGTTGACGGCCGCGAGCATCACGCCGAGGAAGCCGAAGATCTGCGCCGCGACACTCTCTGACAGGCCCGCGGCCAGGATCGCCCCGACCACGATGACCGAGGAGATGGCGTTGGTCACCCCCATCAGCGGAGAATGCAGGGCCGGGGTGACGTTCCAGACCACGTAGTAGCCGACGAAGCAGGCGAGCAGGAAGATCGTCAGCAGGAGCAGGAAGGGCTCCACCGTCTGCGCGACCGGGCCTGCGGCTTCCGCCATGCGGCGGGCCTGTTCGGCCAGGGCCAGCGCCTGGGCGGCCAGCCCCTCGGCCTGGGTGGCGAGTTCGGCTTGGGTCATGCTCGGCTCCTCAGGCCTTGGCGGCCAGTTGCGGGTGCACCACGGCGCCGCCGCGGGTGAGGCTGACGCCTTGGATGATGTCGTCCTCGGGCGGCAGGCTCGGGCGGCCGGCCGCCTTGTCCCAGAAGGTCGAGAGGAAGGTCAGCAGATTGCGGGCGTAGAGGCTGCTTGCGGCATGCGCGATGCGGCCGGGCCAGTTGGTATAGCCCAGGATCTTCACGCCATTGTCCGTGACCGTCATCTCCCCGGGGCGGGTTAGCGCACAGTTGCCGCCCGCATCGGCCGCGATGTCGACGATCACCGAACCGGGCTTCATGCCCGCGACCATCTCGGCGGTGACCAGGGTGGGCGCCTTGCGCCCCTGCACCAGCGCGGTGCAGATCACGATGTCCTGCTTGACGATGTGGGCGCCCACCACCTCAGCCTGCTTGGCGTAGAAGGCGGCCGAGAGCTGCTTGGCGTAGCCGCCCGCCGTCTGGGCCTGCCGGCTTTCCTCGTCCTCATAGCCCACGAAGGTCGCACCGAGCGATTTGATCTCCTCCTTCGCCGCGGGACGGACATCGGTGGCCGACACCCTGGCCCCGAGCCGCCGGGCCGTGGCGATCGCCTGCAGCCCCGCCACCCCAGCACCCAGGACGAAGACATTGGCCGCCGGGATGGTGCCCGCGGCCGTCATCAGCATGGGAAAGGCCTTGTCGAAGGCGCCGGCGGCCTCGATCACGGCGCGATAGCCGGCCAGATTGGCCTGGGAGGAGAGGACATCCATGCTCTGCGCCCGCGTCGTGCGCGGCAGCAGCTCCATCGCGCAGGCATCGATCCCGGCCGCGGCGTAGGCAGCGGCGCGTTCGGGGTGGGTCAGCGCCTCGAGCAGGCCAATCAGCAGCACCCCGCGCGGGATGAGGGAGAGTTCGTCCACCTCGCCCTCTCCGGCGGCCATTGGCGCGCGCACCTTGAGCAGGATCCCCGCCCCGGCGAGCGCAGCGGCTGCATCGGGTGCAATCTCGGCCCCCGCCTCGACATAGGCCGCATCGGGAAAGCCCGCGGCTGAACCCGCCCCGGCCTCCACCACCACCTGGCAGCCGAGGGCGGCGAGCTTCTTCGCCGTCTCGGGCGTGGCGGCCACCCGGGTCTCCCCGCCGCGGCGTTCCCGCAACACTGCAACGCGCATGACCCCCCCTCCGCGCAAGCGGGCGCGCGGGCCGCGGGCCCGCCTCCCCCGATGCGGGGCCACATGCCCGAGGCCAACGACCTGCGCAAGGGCACGGGGTCGAAGGGCGGCCGGGCCGGGTGGTGGCCGCCCTGGGCGTTAACCGCCGATTCAGGCCGGCATGGGAAGAGAGGCGCTGTCCCGCAGCCGCGGGCACGGATCGGACCCGAGGAAAAGCCTCACCCCACGGACCCATCGGCGAGGAAAAGCTCGATGTCCCTCAACAGCATCAACACCAATATCGGCGCTATGGTGGCGCTGCAGTCGCTCAACCGCACGAGCGAAGAGCTGGCCGCCACCCAGAAGCGGATCTCCACTGGCTATCGGGTGGCCGATGCGCGCGATGACGGCGCGGCCTTCGCGGTGGCCGAGCGTGTGCGCGGTGATATCGCCGCCACCACCTCCGCCAATGAGCAGATGGGCGGCGTCAAGGGCCTGGCCGACGTCACGCGCGCCTCGCTCGAGAATGTCTCGAAATCCCTGGTCAAGCTCAAGGAGCTCACGGTCAAGCTGGCCGATGGGTCGATCACCGCCGAACAGCGCAGCCAGTATCAGGAGCAGGCCAAGCAGGTCGTCAACAACATCAAGGCCTTCATCGAGGGCGCGAGCTACAACGGCACCAACCTGATCAACACCGGCGGCGCCGATGCGAAGGTGGTGATCGATGCCGCAGGCGGCAGCTTCACGCTCTCCGCCTTCGACATGATCGCGAGCGTCTACGACGTCATCTCGGATGTGAACACCTGGGATGCGACCCAGGCCTCGCAGGCGCTGACGGCGGGCGGTGCCGTCTCCTCGGCGATCACCGCGACGCTGACCCGCCTCAACACCTTCGGCAGCTATTCGCGCTTCCTCGATACGCAGATCAACTTCAACAAGAGCAAGATCGACGCGATGGAGGCCGGTATGGGCGCTCTGGTCGATGCCGATCTCGCCCGCGAATCGGCGAAGCTGCAGGCGCTGCAGATCCGTCAGCAGCTCGGTGCCCAGGCGCTCGGCATCGCCAACCAGGCGCCGCAGGTGCTGCTCAGCCTTTTCCGCTGATGAGTGACGGGGGCCGGCAGGAGGCCGGCCCCTCCCCCTTCCTCCAGCAAGGAGACCGACACCGGCCATGTCCCACACTCTTCCTGCCGCCGAACCGGCTCCCCCGCCGCCGGGCGGTGCCGCCGCCTATCGCCGGCGCCTCAGCAGCAAGCAGATGGAGGCCGAGGTCTTCGCCCGCGCCACGCGTTCGATCCGCGCGGCCGAGGCGAATCCCGACCCGATCGCCCTGGCCCGCGCCGTGGCCGACAATCGCCGGCTGTGGGATGCGGTGCTGATGGCGGTGCTCGACCCGGCCAATCAGCTGCCGCAGGGGCTGCGCGCGCAGCTCGCCAGCCTTGCCCGGGCGGTGCTGCGCGAATGCGCGGCTGATGCGCCCGATCTCGCCTTCATCGCCGAGATGAACGAACAGGTCGCAGCCGGGCTCTGGGCGTAGCACAGCCATGCACACCGACACCCTCCGGCAGGATGCCGGAACCTCAGCCCGGCTGCTGGCCGAAGGCCTTGGCCTGTTGCGCGGCGGCCGCAGCCGGGAGGCGCTGCGCCTGCTGGAGGCCGCCGCGCGCTCTGGTCCCTCCGCCGCGGCCTGGCGCGCCCTGGCCGAGGCGCATCTCGACCTGCAGAACCCTGCCGCAGCGCGAGCCGCCGCCGATGAAGCCCTGGCGCTCTCCCCGGGCTGTCCCGCCGCCCTTGCGCTGCGGGCCCGTGCCCATGCCCGCGCCGGGGACCAGGCGGCCGCCCTGCGCGATGCGGCGGAGGCAGTCTACGCCGCCCCGCGCGACCGGGATGCACGCGTCGTCCTCGGCCAGGCGCTGATGCTGGCCGGCCGCCATGATGAAGGCATCGCCGTCCTGGGCGAGCTGTGGCAGGAACGGCCTGAGGATGTTCCCGCCACGCTCCATCTGGCCGAGGCCTTCCTGCGCGCCGGCCGGGCCGAGGCGGCGCGGGAGCTTGCCGCGCTCGTGGCCTCGCGCCCCGATCTGCCTGCGCCCTGGCAGCGCGCGGCCCTGCGGCTGCGCGCCCAGGCGGCGCTGTCGGCCGGTGCGGCGGAGGAGGCCGCCGCTCTCGCCCGCAGTGCGCTGGCGCTGACCGGCCCCGATGTCCCGCTGCTCTCTACCCTGGCGCATGCCCTGATCCGGCAGGGCGACATGGCGGGAGCACGGCCGCATCTGCTCGCCGCCCATCGCCTGCAGCCGCAGGATGGCTACCTCGCCCATCTCGCCGCCACCCTGGCCGGGCCGGAGGCAGACCGCCCCGCCCGCGCCTCGGACGCCTATGTCGCCCATCTCTTTGACGGCTATGCGCCCGGCTTCGAAGCCTCGCTCTTCGCCCTCGGCTATCGGGTGCCGGGGCTCATGCTCCGCCTGCTCGAGGAGCTTCTCCCTGGCCTCGGGCAGGGCCGGCGGCTTGGGGATGTGCTCGATCTCGGCTGCGGCACCGGCCTGATCGGGGTCGTGCTGCATGATCTGCTGGGCGGGCGGCTCAAGGGGGTTGATCTCTCCGCCGGCATGCTGGCCGAGGCACGGGCCAAAGGCTGCTACAGCGAGCTCGAGCAGGCCAGCATCGACGAAGCGCTGGCGCGC
>JANWYF010000170.1 GCA_025057055.1 Rhodovarius sp.
CGGCACGAGGCGCTGCGCGAACAGCTGCGCGCCTGGCGCCGCGCCCGGCGGGGGCGGGATCAGGCGCCCCCTGCCCCCCCGGAACAAGCGGCGACCGTCAAGAAGCAGATCTTCGCCGCCGCGCTGCGGCGGGTGAACAAGCGGCTGTCCTGACCGAAGGCAGCGGGGCGAGACAGCTCGCGCTGCCGGTCGGGCGCCTCAGCGCCCTTCGGCCTTGCCACCGGCATGCCGCCCGAGGGCGCCCAGGGCGGCAGGGCGCGTCAGCCCATGCGGCGGCGGTCCCGCCCCGTCAGCTCAGCCGCCTTTCGATCGCCTCCCTGGCCGCGGCATCGAGCTTGAGCGCCGCGGCCAGCCGGTCGAGCCACTGCCGTTCGGCCGGGCTGATCGCCCCTGCCGCCGCGTAGCAGGCGGCATAGATCTGGGCGCGCAGCATCGGGTCGCGCGCTTCGCGCGCGATCTCCTCCGGGCTCAGCGGCCGGTCGAAATCGGCCAGGACCTGGTCGCGTTCGGCCGGGGTCAGGCCGGCCGCATCCAGCTGGCGGGCGATGGCGGCGCGTTCCTCGGCATCCGTTGCGCCATCGGCGCGGGCGGCGGCGATCATCGCACGGGTGATCAGCAGCGCCTCCCGGTTTTCTGCCGTCTCGTCGCCGGGGCCGGTCGGGCCTGGGCGGGGGGCCCAGGGGTCTCCGGGCGGTGGGGCCGGGCCGGCATCGGGCAGGGGCCGGGGCGCGGAGGGGACCGGGGTCGGAGCGGGGCTGCCCTGCCCCTGCCGCGGCGGCGCCGGGGGTGGGGGTGGGGGGCTGCTGCGCTGACTCTGCCGCAGCGCCTCGGCCGCCACGCTGGCCAGGGCGCCGAGCGCGCGGCCGACCTGTCGCGTCTCCGCCCGGGTCAGGCCGAAGGGGCCGCTGCCCCGCCGGGCGCGGCGGCGCGGCGGCGCGGCGGCGCCGGAGAGCAGCGCGCCCAATACCTTGCCGAGATCCATGGGCGGCATCCTAGCCCGGCGCCAGCGCCTGCTGAATGGCCGGCAGCAGCGCGCTCAGCTCCTTCGCGCGGGGGCTGCGCGGGCGGAAGGCGAGGGCGATGGTGCGCGCAGGCGGGCTGCCACCGGCGGCGGAGAGCGGCCGCACCTCCACCGCCGCGCCGGCCAGCACCCCCCCCTCGATCGCCAGCCGCGGCAGCAGCGTCGCGCCGAGGCCACCTGCGACCATATGCACCAGGGTATGAAGCGAGGTGGCGGCAAACCCCTCGCCACGGGCGACACCGGCCGGCAGCCCGCAGGCCTGCTGCGCCTGGGCGCGCAGGCAATGCCCGTCCTCCATCAGGATCAGCGGCTCGGCGGCCAGGGCCGCCACCTCGACCTGCGGCTGCGCGGCCAGGCGGTGGCCCCGCGGCAGGGCGGCAAGGAAGGGGTCGGTCGCGATCGGCAGCGTCTCGGCCCCGCCGCAGTCGCAGGGCAGGGCGAGCAGCAGCACATCGAGCCGCCCCGCTTCCAGGGCTGCCACCAGCCGCGCCGTCTGATCCTCCCGCAGCCAGAGCTTGAGGCGCGGGAAATGCTCGGCGATGACCGGCATCAGGCGCGGCAGCAGGAAGGGGCCGATGGTCGGGATCACGCCGAGCCGCAGAGGGCCGGAAAGTGGCGTGCGCGCCGCCTGCACCGTCTCCGCCACCGCCTGCAGGGCAGCGAGCGCGGTGCGGGCGCGCTCCACCACCTCGAGCCCGAGGGGGGTGAAGACCGGCCGCTTGCCGCCGCTGCGCTCCAGGATCGCGGCATCGAGCTGGCGCTCCAGCGCGATGATCCCGGCCGAGAGGGTGGATTGGCTGACCGCGCAGGCCTCGGCGGCGCGGCCGAAATGGCCATGCTCGGCGAGAGCGACGAGGTAGCGGAGCTGTTGCGGGCTGGGCAGAGGCGTCATGGCTGGCGGCGACGTGGCCGTTGCGAAAGTCCAACAAACTTGACAGAAGGAAGCGTCAGCCGCTTATTCGTCCCATGAGCCGGTCCGTGCAACGCCTCTGCGTCGTCGGGGCCGGCATCGGCGGGCTGGCGGCGGCGGCCCTGCTGGCCGCCCGCGGGCTGGAGGTGACGGTGCTGGAACGCGCCCCGGCGGTGGGGGGGAAGCTGCGCTTCCTCTCCCCCGCCAACGGCCTGACCCTGCGCGAGGTCTTCGCCGCCCTCTTCGAGGCGGCCGGGGCCCGGCTGGAGGAGGAGCTCGCCCTCACCCGCCAGCCGCTGCTCGACCGCTTCCTCTGGCCCGATGGGCAGCTGCTCGACCTCTTCGACGATGCGGAGGCGACCGCCGAGGCCATCGGGGCCATGGCTGGGGCGGAGGCGGTCTCCGCCTATCGCGGCTACCTCTCCCGCGCGCGCCAGATCTTCGAGGCCCTCGCCGGTCCCTTCCTGTTTTCGCCGCGGCCGCATCCGCTCGCCCTCTCGATGAACCCCGCGGTGGCGCTGCGGCTCGGCGCGGCCGCCCTCTCCCCGCTGTGGGAGGCGCTGGGTGGCCATTTCCGCCGCCATCCGCGGTTGCGCCAGGTCTTCGCCCGCGCCGCCGCCTATGTCGGCTGCTCCCCCCTGCTCGCCCCGGCGACTTTGATGATGATCTCCCACATCGAGCGCGAGGGCGTCTGGCAAGTCGCAGGCGGCCTCCTGCGGCTGGCGGAGGCGCTGGCGCAACTCGCCGCCCGGCACGGTGCGCAGATCCGCTGCGGGGCGGAAGTGGCGGCGATCGCGCTCAAGGGCGGGCGCGCCGCCGGGGTGATCCTGCGCGAGGGCGGCGAGCGGCTGGGCGCCGATGCCGTGCTGGTCAATGCCGATGCCATGGCGCTGGGCGCCGGGCTGTTCGGGCCGGAGGCGGCGCGTGCCGTGCCCCCCGTGGCCGCGGGCGCGCGGTCCTTCTCGGCCATCACCTGGCCGATGCGCATCACCGCCGGCGGCGAGCTGCTGGCCACCCAGACCGTGCTGCTGCCCGATGAGCCCACCGCCGAATACACCGAGCTGCAGTACCGCCACCGCCTGCCCCCCGCCCCGAGCATTCAGCTGGCGCGCGATGGGGATCGGCTGCTCTGCATGGTCAGCGCCCCCGCCCGGGCCGATACGCGCCCCCTCCCCGCGGAGGCGATCGCCGCCTGTGGCCGGCATGTGCAGGAGCGGCTGGCCGGCATCGGAGTCATGGCCGAGGCCGAGGGACCGCCGCTGACCCCGGCCGATTTCGCCGCGGCCTTCCCCGGCACGGGCGGGGCACTCTACGGCGCGGCGCTGCATGGCTGGTCGGCCGCCTTCCAGCGCCCGGCTGCGCAGAGCGCCCTGCCCGGCCTCTTCCTCTGCGGCGGCGGCACCCATCCCGGCCCCGGCGTGGCGATGGCCGCGATCTCGGGCCGGCTGGCCGCAGCTGCGATCCTCGAGGAGCGTCTGTGATGCCCGATGACGCACCAAGTCCCGGCACCACGGGCTGGGAGTTCGACCGGCCGGTGCCGATGCGCGGCTATCGCTGGTGGTATGTGGATGCGCTGAGCGAGGACGGGCAGCACGGCATCACCATCATCGCCATGATCGGTGCCGTCTTCTCACCCTGGTATGCCTGGGCGCGGCGCGGCGGCGGGGGCGATCCGCTCGATCACTGCTCGCTGAACGTGGCCCTCTACGGCCGGCCGCGGCGCTGGGCGATGACCGACCGCCGCAGCCGGCAGGTGACGCGCAGCGAAAGCCGGCTGGCCATCGGCCCCTCCTCGATCGGCTGGGACGGCAGCGTCCTGACCGTCGAGATCGCCGAAATCACCGCCCCCCTTCCCAGCCGGCTGCGCGGGCTGGTGCGGGTGCGCCCGCGCGCTCTCTCCACCCGGAGCTTCGCCCTGGACGCGCAGGGCAAGCACATCTGGCATCCGATCGCCGCCCGCGCCTGGGCCGAGGTCGAGATGGACAGCCCGCGCCTGTCCTGGGCCGGCCCCTGCTACTTCGACTCGAACTGGGGTGCGGCCCCGCTCGAGGAGGATTTCCGCTCCTGGGACTGGTGCCGCGCCGCCCTGCCCGAGGCGACCGCGATCCTCTACAACCCGCAGCGGCGCGACGGCACGGAACGGCAGATCGCGCTGCGCGTGGCCGATGACGGCAGCCTGCAGGACATCCCTCCCCCGCCGCCGGTGATGCTGCCCCCCACCCGCTGGTGGCGCATCCCCCGCCCCACCCGCTCCGAAGGGCCGGCGGAGGTGATCCGCACGCTCGAGGATACGCCCTTCTACGCCCGCAGCGTGATCGGCACCCGGCTGCTCGGCCAGCCGGCGGTCGCGGTGCATGAGAGCATCGCCTTCGACCGCTTCGCGAGCCTGCCGGTGCAGGCGCTGCTGCCGGTCCGGGTGCCGCGGCCGCTGCGCTGATGTCGCCGGCCCCCTTGCCCCGCCGACCATCCCCGGCAAGGAGCGGCGGCGATGGATTTCGCCGCCTATCTCGGCCTGTTCCTGTCGGCCTTCGGTGCTGCGACCCTGCTGCCCCTGCAGTCCGAACCGGTGTTGATCGGGCTGCTGGCGGGCGGGGTTGGCCTGCCCTGGCTGCTGGTGGCCACGGCAAGCCTCGGCAATACGCTCGGGGCGGTCGTCAACTGGTGGCTCGGCCGGCAGATCGACCGCTTCCGCGACCGCCGCTGGTTCCCCGTGCCACCCGACCGGCTCGAGGCCGCGCGCCGCTGGTATGCGCGCTGGGGGCGCTGGTCTCTGCTGCTCTCCTGGGCGCCCTTCGTGGGCGATCCGCTGACCGTCATCGCGGGGGCGATGCGCGAGCGGCTGGCCATCTTCCTGCTGCTGGTGGGCCTGGCCAAGACCGGGCGCTACCTGGTGCTGGCCTGGGTCACGCTCGGCCTCCTCTGAGCCGCCGCGGCCGAAAGGCCGCCCGCCACCCCGGCCGAGCCCGGCCGATCCGGCACGAGAGGGAGTAGGAAGATGCTGGATGCGACGGGACAGGAGCACCCGCACGCCGTCGTGATCGGCGCGGGCTTCGGCGGGCTTGCCGCCGCGATCAGGCTGGCCGTGCGCGGCTGGCGCGTCACCGTGGTCGAGAAGCTCGACGGCCCGGGCGGGCGGGCCTATGTCTTCCGCCAGGACGGATTTCACTTCGACGCCGGGCCCACCATCATCACCGCCCCCTATCTGCTCGAGGAGCTGTGGACGCTCTGCGGCCGCAGCATGGCTGAGGATGTCGTGCTGCGGCGGATGGATCCCTTCTACGAGATCCGCTTCGACGACGGCACGCGCTTTCGCGCCTTCGCCGAACGCAGCCGCATGCGCGAGGAAGTGGCCCGGATCGACCCGCAGGAGGTCGCGGGCTTCGACCGCTGTCTGATCGATTCCGAGCGCATCTACCGCATCGCCTTCGAGAAGCTGGCGGACCGGCCCTTTCATTCCCTCTGGGCCATGCTGCGCGAGGCGCCGGATCTGATCCGCCTGGGCGGCATGCGCAGCGTCTATGCCAAGATCGGCGATTATTTCCGCAACCCCAAGCTGCGCATCGCCTTCAGCTTCCATCCCCTGCTGATCGGCGGCAACCCGCTGACCACCACCGCCTATTACTGCCTGATCCAGCATCTGGAGCGGCTGCATGGCGTGCACTACGCGATGGGCGGGACGGGGGCGGTGGTGCGCGGCCTGGTCAGGCTGGCCGAGGGGCAGGGGGTGCGCTTCCGCTATGGCGCAGAGGTCGAGGAGATCCTGGTCGAGGGCGGCCGTGCCGCCGGCGTGCGCCTGGCCGGAGGAGAGAGGATCGCGGCCGATATCGTCGTCTCCAACGCCGATCCCGCCTGGACCTATGCCCGGCTGCTCGGGGCGCATCGCAGACGGCGCTGGACCGACCGCCGCCTCGCCCGCGCGCGCTTCTCGATGAGCCTCTTCGTCTGGTATTTCGGCACCCGGCGGCGCTTCGAGGAGGTCTATCATCACATGATCATCCTCGGCCCCCGCTATGAGGGGCTGCTGCGCGACATCTTCACGCATCACCGGCTGGCCGAGGACATGAGCCTCTACCTGCATCGGCCGAGCGCGACGGATCCCTCGGTCGCGCCGCCGGGCTGCGATGCCTTCTACGTGCTCTCGCCGGTGCCGCATCTGGCATCCGGCACCGACTGGGCGGCTGAGGGCGAGCGCTATCGCGCCGCCATCCAGCGCCGGCTGGAGGCCACGGTGCTGCCGGGGCTCGGCGAGGCCATCGTGACATCCCGCATCCTAACGCCCCAGGATTTCCGCGACCGGCTGCTCTCCTGGCAGGGGGCGGCCTTTGCGATGCAGCCCCAGCTGTTCCAATCCGCCTGGTTCCGCCCGCACAATCTGAGCGAGGAGCTGCCGGGCCTCTACCTGGTGGGCGCCGGCACCCATCCCGGGGCGGGGGTGCCGGGTGTGATCTCCTCGGCACGCATCGTCGATGCGCTGATCGCCGAACGCGAGGGCCGACAGCTCGCCCGCGCCTGAGCGGGCAGCCCGGGGCCGCGCCCCTGCCCGGAACCCTCGCTCAGATATGCAGCGCGCGCCCCTCGACGGCGAGGGCAGCCTCCTTCACCGCCTCGTTCAGGCTGGGGTGGGCGTGGCAGGTGCGCGCCACATCCTCGGCACTGGCGCCGAACTCGATCGCCAGCGCGAGTTCGGCGATCAGCGTGCCGGCATCGGGGCCGATGATGTGGGCGCCGAGCAGCCGATCGGTTGCGGCATCGGAGAGGATCTTCACGAAGCCCTCGGTCTCTCCCATCGCGCGGGCGCGGCCATTGGCGGTGAAGGGGAACTTGCCCACGCGATAGGCGATGCCGCGGGACTTGAGCTGCTCCTCTGTCTCGCCGACCGCGGCAACCTCGGGCCAAGTATAGACCACGCCCGGGATCGCGCCGTAGTTCACATGGCCATGCTGGCCGGCGAGGATCTCGGCCAGGGCCACGCCCTCCTCCTCGGCCTTGTGGGCGAGCATCGGGCCTGCGATGCAGTCGCCGATGGCATAGATGCCGGGCACATTGGTGGCATAGCGGTCGTCGACCTTGATCCGCCCGCGCTCATCGAGCGCAACCCCGGCCGAATCGAGGCCGAGCCCGGCGATGTAGGGCCGCCGGCCGATCGCCACCAGCAGCACATCCGCCGCGATTTCTTGCTCGATCCCGCCATCGGCCGGTTGCACCGTCACCCGCACGCCCCGCTCATCCGCCACCGCGCCGACCACGCGGGTCTTGAGGCGGAACTTGATCCCCTGCTTGGCGAGGACGCGCTCGAAGGCCTTGGCCACCTCGGCATCCATGCCAGGGACGATGCGGTCGAGGAACTCGACCACCGTCACCTCCGCCCCCAGCCGCCGCCACACCGAACCGAGCTCGAGCCCGATATAGCCGCCTCCGATCACCACGAGATGCTGCGGGACCCGATCGAGCTCGAGCGCGCCGGTCGAGGTGACGATGCGCTTCTCGTCCACCGAGACGCCGGGCAGCGGAATGCTCTCGCTGCCGGTGGCGATCACGATGTGCTTGGCGGCGTACTCCTGATCGCCCACCGCAACCAGGCCGGGCCTGATAATGCGCCCCTCTCCCTTGAGCCAGGTGACCTTGTTCTTGCGGAAGAGGAACTCGATCCCCCGCACATTGGCCGAGACCACCTCCGCCTTGCGGGCCTGCATCCGCGCCAGATCGAGGCTGACCTGGCCCACCGCCACGCCGTGATCAGCCAGCTTGTGCTGCGCCTCCTCGTAGAGTTCGGAGGATTGCAGCAGCGCCTTGGAGGGGATGCAGCCGACATTGAGGCAGGTGCCGCCCAGGGTGGCGCGCTTCTCGACGCAGGCCACCTTCATGCCGAGCTGTGCCGCGCGGATCGCGCAGACATAGCCCCCCGGCCCCGCCCCGATCACGATGACATCGAAACCATCCGCCATGCGCCTTCCCCAAGCTGGTCTGTGCCGGCCGGCACCCTAGAGCACGTTCCGATCGCCGGGAATCCGCCGACCGGCGCGTCCTGCTCCAGAGGCCACGGGGCCGGGCGCAGCGGCCCGGCCGGACCGGCGCCCTGCACGGCCGGGACGGGGCCTCGGGCGGCCGCGCCGGATGGGCCCCGACCCCCGCCGCGGCGGCCGGCGGCGGCAGAACGCGGCGGCAGCCCGGCGTGCTTGGCAAGGCCCAGGCCTTCATGCCCCAATGCCGCGTCAGACAAACACAATTCGCAGGAGGGAGCATGTCCGCCATCACCCGCCGCCTGGCACTGGCCGCCCCGCCCGCGCTGCTCGCCGCGCCCGCTCTTGCCCAGGGGCGCTGGCTGCCGGAGCGGCCGATCCGCATGATCATCCCCTGGCCGCCCGGGGGCAGCGCCGATGCGCAGATGCGCGCCATGACCGAAAGCGTCTCGCGCACGCTGGGCCAGCCGGTGGTGGTGGAGAACCGCCCCGGTGCCGGCGGCACCATGCATGCGGTGCATCTGGCGCGGGAGGCGCGGCCCGACGGGCACACCATCGGGCAGATGCATTTCTCGATCATCCGCCGCCCCTTCCTGGTCCGCCAGCCGCAATGGGATGCGGTGCGGGACTTCACCCACATCATCGGCCTGGCCGGCTGGCTGTTCGGCGTGGCCGTGCGCACCGAGGCGCCCTGGCGCGACTTCCGCGAGATGATCGAGGATGCGAGGCGCCGGCCGGGGCGGATTTCCTTCGCCACCTCCGGCGTGGCGACCACCAACCACCTCGCCATGGAACAGATCATGGAGCGCGAGGGGGTGCAGCTGCTGCATGTGCCCTTCCGCGGCTCCAACGAGGCGCTGCCCGCCGTCCTCAACGGGCAGGTCGACATGGTCGCCGACAGCTCGACCTGGGCGCCGATGGTGGAGGCGGGGCGGATGCGCCTGCTCTGCGTCTGGAGCGCCGAGCGGGCGCGCCGCTTCCCCGATGCGCCGACGCTGCGCGAACTGGGCTATGACATGGTGGTTACGTCCAACTACGGGCTCTCCGGCCCGCCGGGGATGGAGCCGCGGATCGTCCGCAGCCTGCACGATGCCTTCAAGGAGGCGCTGCTGAGCCCGGAGAATGCCCGGGTGCGCGAGCAGTACGACATGCCGCTCGTCTACATGGACAGCGAGCAGTACACCGCCTTCATCCGCGAAAGGGCGGAGTTCGAACGGGCGCTGATCGCCCGCCTCGGCATCCGGATGGAGTAGCACCGAGCCCGGCGCCGCGGCTGCCAGGCTCCGCCTCAGCCCCATCCTCTGCGCCGGCGGCTGCGGCGGGCCTCCCTGACCTCGGGCGCAAGGATGGGCAGGGAAGGCTCCGCCCATGCCGTATCGGGACGCTGCCTGGCGCGGGGCGAGAAGGCTTCCGGCCTGCCGCGGGCTGCGCTGACGCCGGTCGCGGGGCAAGGAAGCCCCGTGCGATCGCGGCTTGCGGCATCTTCCCTGCCTCGTTGCGGCCA
>JANWYF010000018.1 GCA_025057055.1 Rhodovarius sp.
CATCGCGCGATCAGCGTGGCGGTCGATATCGTCACCGGCACCGCCGGCCTGATCTGGCCCGGTGATCTGGTCGATCTCATCCTGACCCAGGAACGGCCGGAGGAGGGGGTGCCCTTCTCTCGCCGCACCTGGGCCGAGACGGTGGAGCGGCGCCTGCGCGTCATCGCGGTCGACCAGCGGATTGCCCAGGGCGGGGATCCGGCAGTCCGGCTGGAACCGGCCCGCGCCATCACCCTGGAGGTGACGCCGGAAGCGGCGGAGCGGATTGCCGTCGCGTCTCGTCTTGGGCGGCTGAGCCTCGTGGTGCGGCCGCAGGAGGATGACCCGCCGGCCGCACCGGCCGCCCTCGCGGACCGGCCAGCCACGGTCTTCGCGCGTGACGTCTCCCCGGCCCTGGCGCGCGATCCGGCCGAGGGGCAGCGGGTGCGCGTGATCCAGGGGGCAGAGCAGCGCGAGGTAACGTTCCGGTGACAAGGCCGTTGCAGGAGCACACAATCGCGTGATGATGCTGCTTCGACTCCTGCTGGTTGCCCTGATGCTCGCCGCCGCCCCGGCGCGCGCGCAGCCGGTCGAGCTCCTTCCGACCGTGATGGACATTTCGCTCCCGGCAGGGACGGGGCGGCTGCTGCAGCTGCCGGCGGCCGCCAACACCATCATGGCGGCCAATCCGGAGGTGGTGCGCGTTCAGCCCACCTCTCCCACCACCATGTTCATCATGGGGGTGAATCCGGGCCGGACCAACATCATCGCCACCAACAATGAGGGCCGGCCCATCGTCGAGTTCAACGTGACGGTGACCGGGACCGGGCCTGCCGCCGGGGCGCGCGGGGTGACGCCGCAGGCGCAGCGCCAGGCGCAGGCCAGCATCGCCCAGCTGCAAAGCCTGCTGCGGCAATCGCTGCCCGGCGCGCAGAATGTGACGCTGCGGTCGGTCGCAGGGCGGGTGGTGGTCTCTGGCACCGTCCCCACGGCCGAGGATGCGCGGCGCGTCATGGCAGTGCTCGGCACCGCGCTCGGCGATGAGCCGGTGGTCAATGACCTCGCGGTGCTCTCTGCGCTCACCGTCAATGTGCGGGTGCGGGTGGCCGAGATCTCGCGCCAGATCACGCGGGAGCTCGGCTTCAGCTGGTCGACCTTCGGCAGCGTCGGCAGCTTCGCCATCGGCATGCAGTCGGGCCTCAACCTGCTGGGCGCGCCGAGCACGCTGCCCTTCGGTCTGGCCGGCCCCGGCAACCTCTATCCCTCGCGCGGCGGCGGGCTCGGCCTTGGTTTTCCGGCCTCCGACATCAATGCCCTGATCGATGCCCTGGCTCGTGATTCCCTCATCACCATCCTGGCCGAGCCCAATCTGACCGCCCTGTCCGGAGAGACGGCGAGCTTCCTTGCGGGCGGGGAATTCCCGATTCCGGTCGCCAGCGGCCTGGCCGGGCAGCTGGCGATCCAGTTCCGGCAGTTCGGCGTGAGCCTGGCTTTCGTCCCGACCGTGCTCTCGCCTGATCGGCTCAATCTGCGGATCCGGCCGGAGGTGAGCGAGCTCAGCGAACAGGGGGCGATCAGCCTGCCGATTCCGGGCGGCCAAGCAATCCGCGTGCCCGCCCTGGCCGTGCGCCGGGCCGAGACAACGGTGGAGTTGGGCAGCGGCCAGTCCTTCGCGATCGCGGGCCTGCTGCAGCGGTCGAGCGCCCAGGTGTTGGATGGCCCCTTCGGCCTCGCCGACATTCCGATCCTGGGTGCGCTGTTCCGCTCCGACCGGTTCCGCCGCAACGAGACCGAGCTCGTCATCATCGTCACGCCCTACATCGTGCGCCCCGTCTCCGACCCGACGGCGCTGGCGACGCCGATGGACCATTTCCGCGCCCCCAATGACCTCGAGCGGATCCTGCAGCGCCGCCAGTTGGGTGCTCCGCGGCCGCCGGTGCAGCTGCCGCGCGATGCGGGCTTCATCTTGGATTGACGCCGATGCGCCAGCGCCTTCCCCTTCTCTTCCTCCTCGGGTTGCTCGCCGCAGGCTGCGCCTATGACCCCTATGACCTGCCGGGCACCTGGCGGGCGAGCGGCGTGAACCAGGCCAATCTCGCGCGGATGGTGGCCGATCCCGCGCATCTCAGCCGCGGCATCGGCACCGACCGCGAGCGGGCGGCCAACGCGGTGCGGCCGATCGAACTGCTCGATTCCGGCGAGCGTCAGGCACTGCCCACCACCCGGGCAACCAATATCGGGTTCGTTGGCGGCGTGAACTAGGATGGCCCCCTCCGATACCGCCACACGCGAAGGCCCGCCGCCCCTTCTCGGGGATCGCCCCGGGCTGATCGCCTTCGTCACGGACGACACCAGTGAGGCGGCGATCCGCAACGCTCTGGCCCCCTTCGAGCCTGATCTGCAGATCCGCCGCGGCGATGTGCGGCTGGCCACCCGCACCTTCGCCCGTGAACCCACCCCCGATGCGCTGATCGTGGATGTCGAGGGGGTGGCGGATGCCTATGCGGCCCTCGATGCGCTGGCCCAGGTGTGTACGCCGGACATGCGGGTGCTGGTGATCGGCGATCGCACCGATATGGGCTTCTATCGTGAGCTGACGCAGCGGCTGGGGGTCAGCGAATACATCTACAAGCCGCTGACGCGCGACAATGTCACCCAGCTCTTCGCACCGCATCTGCGCGGCGCGACCGGGCGGGCAAGGATCACGCCCGCGCGGTCCGGGCGGATCACCTGTGTGCTGGGCGCCCATGGCGGGGTGGGCGCCAGCGTGGTTGCGGTCAATCTGGCCCTGGCGGTGGCCGACAACAGCCGCGGCCATGTGGCGCTGCTCGATCTGAATCTGCGCGGTGGTGCCACCGCCCTCATGCTGGGGGCGCAAGCCAGCGCGGGTCTGCGCATCGCCCTCGAGGAACCGGCGCGGGTCGATGCGCTGTTCCTCGAGCGCGTGGCGGTCGAGATCGAACCGCGCTTTCGCCTGATCGCAGCCGAAGAGCCGCTCGATGCCGATCCCAACCCGACACCGGAGGGGATCACGCGCGTCCTCTCCCTGCTGCAGGAGCGGTTCAACCACATCGTCATCGATCTGCCGCGACCGCTCGGCCCGCGCGAACGGCAGGTGCTGACCGCTGCGCGCAGCAGCGTGATCGTTGCCACCCCCGATGTGGTTGCGATCCGCGACACGGTCGCACTGCGGCGGATCGTGGGCGGGCTCGCGCGTGGCGCCGCCGTGATGACCGCGCTCAACCGGGACGGGGAGCCGGGCACGATGAAACGAGCGCTGGTCGAGGAGGGGCTTGGCGCCCCTCCTGATGCGGTCATCCCCTATCTGCCCAAGCTGCTGCCGCGGTCGGTCAATCTCGGCCGTCCCGCCGTGCGGGAAAGCTCCGTGCTGCGCCGCGCCCTCGCGCCCCTGGTCCGGGAGATCAGCGGCGCCGAACCGCTGCCTGCGGCAGCGTTCTGGCATCGGCTGTTCGGAGCTAGGCGATGAAGACCTTCGGCAGACGCGAACGGCAGGCGCTGGTGGAGAGGGAACGGGCCGTCACTGTCATCGGCGAGCCTGAGGCCGAGCTGGAGGCGCCGCGCGACCTCCACCTCGACAGCGACGACCCGCGGCTGGAGAAGCTCCGCAACGAGGTGATGGAGCGCATCGACCCGGTGGCCGCGGGCGCCTTGCCGGTGGCTGAGCTCCGCCGGCAGATCGAGGCGCTGCTGCACAGCCTTGCCAACCGCGAGCGGATGGAAATCTCCGCCCGCGACCAGGCGGCGCTGGCCGAGAAGCTGGTTCAGGACATGCTGGGCTATGGCCCGCTCGAGCCGCTGCTGGCCGATGAGCGGGTCAATGACATCATGGTCAACGGCCCGGACAAGGTGTTCATCGAGGTCGAAGGTATCCTGCAGCGCGCGCCGGTGCGCTTTCGCAATGCCCAGCAGGTCGCGGCCATCGCCCAGAAGATGGCGGCCACCATCGGCCGGCGCATCGATGAATCGAGCCCGCTCGTCGATTGCCGCCTGCCCGACGGCAGCCGCGTCAATGTGGTCTTTCCGCCGTTGGCGCTCGATGGGCCCTACATCTCGATCCGCAAATTCGCCCGCCGGCGCTTCGACCTGCAGGCGATGGTGCAGAACGGCTCCATCACCTCCCAGATCGCGCGGCTGCTCGAGATTGCGGCGCGCTGTCGGCTCAACGTGATCATCTCGGGCGGCACCGGGTCGGGCAAGACCACCATGCTCAACGCGATGAGCCGCATGATCGACCCGCGCGAGCGTGTGATCACGATCGAGGATGCAGCCGAACTCCAGCTGCAGCAGCCGCATGTGGTCCGGCTCGAGACGCGTCCGCCCAACCTGGAAGGCAAGGGCGAGATCACCCAGCGCGATCTGGTGCGCAATGCGCTGCGCATGCGCCCTGATCGGATCATCCTGGGCGAGGTGCGCGGGGCCGAGGCTTTCGACATGCTGCAGGCGATGAACACCGGCCATGACGGGTCCTTCTGCACGATCCACGCCAACTCTCCGCGCGATGCGCTGACCCGCATCGAGAACATGGTCCAGATGGGGGTGGTCAACCTGCCCTCGCGCGCCATTCGCACCCAGATCGTCAGCGCGCTCGACCTCATCATCCAGATCGAGAGGATGCGCGACGGCCAGCGCCGGGTGGTCGCGATGGCCGACGTCGCCGGCCTGGAAGGGGACGTGATCACGATGAACGACGTCGTCACCTTCCAATATGTCGGGGAGGATGCGACGGGGCGGATCATCGGGCGCTACGTCACCCCGGCGACGCGCCCCTCCTTCTACGACCGTCTGCAGTACTACGGCCTTGGCGAGGCGTGGATGCGGACGCTGCAGAACGCCTTCGAATGAGCGAGCTGCTCCAGGTCTCGCCGCTGCTTCTGGTGCTGGCCTCCGGCGCCTGCTTCCTGCTCGCCTTCCTCTCGCGCAAGCTCGACCGCAAGGCGGCGGAGCAGGAGCTCGCGCGGGTGAAAGATGCGGCGGCGCGCGGGTCGGCTACGCGCAACACCTCGGCGGGATTTGCCGTGGAGGCTGCGCCGCGTCCGATCTTCCGCCGCAGCGAGAGGCGCCCCTGGTCGCAGCGGCTGCTATCCCTCTCGGGCTATGATCCGGCGGTGACCCGCACCGGCGGGCTGCCGCCGCTTGCGGTGCTCGCCCTGGCGGTGGGCATGGTCGTGCTGCTCTTCCCGCTGCTGTCGGCCCGTCTTGGCCTTCTTTCCGGCGGGGCTGTGAGCGTGGGGGTGGGTCTGCTCGCGGCTCGGCTGGTTTTTGCGCAGCAGCGCCGCGCATGGCAGCGGGAGTTGTTCCGCCAGATCCCCGATGCGATGGGCCTGATCACGCGGGCAATCCGCACCGGGCTGCCGATGGATGAGGCGCTGCGCACGGTGGCGCGGGAGATGCCCGAACCTACCCGTACGGAATTCACGCGGCTTGTCGGGGATCTCTCGATCGGCCGCGGGGTGGAGGAGGCGCTGCTGCGCATGCAGGACCGCTGCGGGCTGCCGGAATACGGCTTCTTCGCGGTCACGCTCAGCCTGCAGGCGCAGACCGGCGGCAGCCTGGCCGAGACGCTCGAAAACCTGGGCGATCTGGTGCGCAAGCGCGTCAACATGGCAGCCAAGGTCCGTGCCCTTTCTGCCGAGGCTCGGCTGGGTGCCGTGATCCTGGCCGCCATGCCCTTCCTCGCTGTGGCGGTGATGTCGTTGATCCAGCCTGGCTATCTCAATTTCTTCGTCGATACGCCGCTCGGCCAGCAGATGGCGATCGTGGCGCTGGTGATGTCCGGCATCGGCATGACGATCATCCGCACCATGATCCGACGCGCGACGGAGGATTGAGGGATGGGGGGCACCACGCTTCTGATCGGCGCCGCCATCCTCTCGGTCGCGCTGCTGCTCGCGGCCATGGTCGCGGTCATCATCGCCAACCTGGCGGAAGAGCGCGCCTTCCGCGCCCGTCTCGCAGGCGTGCTGCAGCGGAGCACGCCTCTGCGCGTGCCGCGCACCAAGGAAGGGCTGATCAAGCTTCTGGTCGCACCATTCCTGGCGCTCGGCCAACGGCTGCGCCATACGGCCCTGTTCCAGGATAAGGAGCTCGCGCGTTTCGAGCGCGCGGTGACGGCCTTCGGCCTGGACGGGCCAAGCATGGTGCAGGCCTTCGTCGGCGGCAAGCTGGTGCTGCTGATCGCCCTGCCGGTGGCGGGTTATCTCCTGGCGCAGGAGATGGGCTTGGCCGGCCTGGGTGCGCTGATCGGTGCCTTCGTCGGGTTGACCCTCGCCATCTACGGTTCGGCGGTGGTGCTGCGCCTGGTCGCCGGCCCCTACGAGGCGCAGTTGCGCAAGGGTCTGCCCGATGCTCTCGACCTGATGGTGGTCTGCGCCGAGGCCGGCCTCGGGCTGGAGACGGCAGTGGCCCGCGTCGCCAAGGAGATGGGGACCTCCAACCGGCCGATCGCGCACGAATTCTCGGTCCTCTCCTATGAGCTGCGCGTCCTGCCGGACCGGCGCGAGGCGCTGGAGCGCTTCGCCAGCCGCAGCGGCTTCGAGAGCTTCCGCCAGGTGGCCGCCACCCTGGCCCAGACCCTCCGCTACGGCACGCCGCTTGCCCAGGCGCTGCGGACACTCGCCGCCGATATGCGCACCCAGCGGTTGATGAAGATCGAGGAGAAGGCGGTCCGGCTGCCGGCGTTGCTGACATTTCCGATGATCTTCTTCATGCTGCCGGCATTGTTCATCGCGCTTGGCGCACCCTCCTTCGTCGGCATGCTCGCTTACCTGAGGCAGCAATGAAGACCCTGACCCATCAGCGGAAGACGTCTCGGCTCGCGCGTGGCCTCTGGCTCGCCCCGCTGGCTACGCTTGCCGCCTGCGCCGGGCCGGGCGGGCTGCGGGATCCCGACACCGCCGCGCGCCTGCGCGTGGCCCAGGTGGCGGAGACGACGGGGCAGATGGAGTTCGCGCTCAACCTGCTCGCCGCCGCTTCCCAGGCCTCACCGCATGACATGCTGGCCCAGGCCCGCTACGCCCAGGCCTTGAGCCGCGTCGGCCGCACGCTCGAGGCGGAGCAGGTGCTGCAGCGGGCGATGGCGCGCAATCCCAATCATCCGGAGGTGCTGGTTGCCCTCGGCCGCCTGCGCCTGCGGGAGAACCGGGTCGACGAGGCGCTGGCCCTCTTCCAGCGCGCGGCCGCCCGCGATGCGCGCCATGTGGCCGCGCGTGACGGGATGGGCGTGGCCCTGGACATGCTGGGCCGCCACTACGAGGCCCAGGCGGCCTATCGCCAGGGGCTGGAGATCGAAGGCGACAACCCGGGGCTGATCAACAACCTCGCCTTTTCGCTGCTGCTGACCGGCCAGCATGAGCAGGCGCTGGCCCTGCTCGAGCCCTTGGCCCGCCGCCCCGGCGTCAGCCCGCGCATCCGCAACAATCTGGCCATCGCCCTGGCCGCCAATGGTCGGGCAGAGGAGGCGGCGGCGATCTCGCCCGAAGGGATGACGGCCGAACAGCTGCGCGCGGTGGCCCAGGCGCTGACCGGCCAGGCCCCGCTCCTGCGCGC
>JANWYF010000037.1 GCA_025057055.1 Rhodovarius sp.
GCTCGCCCCGCCTCCGCCACCTCGCGCAGCAGGGCATCGCTCACCCATTGCGGGCCGGCCGGGCCGAACATCACCCGCGCCTCGGGCCGCCGCGCCAGCAGCCGGTCGCGCAGGGCGAGCACCTCCTCGATCCGAGCAGGAAAGGGATGGCGGCGCAGCCCTTCCGCCAGGGCGCGCAGGGGCGGGGGCAGAGCGGAGAGGAACTCTTCCGTCCGCTCCTCCGGCATCACCAGCGCGGCGCGGTCGGCAATACCGATGCAGAGGGCCGCGCGGATCCCGGCCTCGGCATAGGCATCCTGCGCCGCTGCCAGCTCCTCCTCCTGCGGCCCGCCCCAGGACCAGTTGGCATGCAGGCAGGAGGTAATGCCATGGGCGAGCATACGCGCTGCCGCCAGCAGCACGAGCGGGCGCGCATCCGGCACGCCACGCTTGCGGCGGCGATTGATCCAGGCCTCCAGCCGATCATCCGGATAGCCCATGCGCCATGCCGGCAGGCCACGCCCATGCTGGTGGGCGCACACGAGGCCCGGGATCAGCACCGCATCCCCGAGCTCGAGCAGCGCGGCCGCGGGCACCTCCTGCCCCACGGCGGCGATCCGCTCGCCCGCCACCGCGAGAAGCCCGGGCCGCTGCAGCGGCAGACCCGCGCCGGGCCAGAGCGCCGCCGCGCGCAGGAGGAGATCGACCTTTTCCACGGCAGAAGCCTATCCAAGGCGCGCGGTTCTGCCCATCAGCTGGGCAGAGAGTCCCTTCGCGGCGGACCGAGGCGGCGCGAAATCGCTTGGCAGCGGCGGATGCCAATGCTCTCCTTCACCTTGGACGGGTGAGCCGGAAAGACGGGCCTGATCCGACATCAGAGCTGGCAGAGGTCAGCTCTTCGAGCAAGCCTGGCGGGTTGCGCGCAGAGGGTGTCGGCAGGGTACGCATGGACCACATCCCCACCTGGCTAGAGCAGGAGGCGGCGGCACGGCTCGCTGCCCTCGCCCGCCGCGTGGCCTGGGAGCTTGAGACGCTCTCCTACCCGGCGCGGGAGTGGGTGAGGCCACCGCCCAGCGGGGCGCTGCAGGTGGCGATCGTGGGCGGGGGGCAGACCGGCCTAGCCCTGGCCTTCGCGCTGTGGCGCTCCCGCATCGGCCCGATCGAGGTAATCGAAGCGCTGCCCGAAGGGCAATCCGCCGTTTGGACCGGCTTTGCCCGCATGCACGCGCTGCGCACGCCCAAGCATGTGCTGGGGCCGGAGCTCGGCGTGCCCTCTCTCTCCCTCCGCGCCTGGTATGAGGCCCGCTTTGGCGAGGCAGCCTGGGCCGCGCTGCAGAAGGTGCCGCGCACCCATTGGCAGGAATATCTCGATTGGCTGCGCCGAACCCTGCGCCTGCCGCTGGCCTTCGGTTGGCGCGTGCAGGCGATCCGGCCGCCCGACGCGGATGGCCTGTTCACCCTGGCCGCGGCGGATCGAGCGGGGCGGGAACGCGTCTGGCGGGCGCGCCATGTCGTGCTGGCCACCGGCATGGACGGCATGGGCGCCTGGCGCGCACCGGCCGAGATCGCAGCCCTGCCGCGCAGGCTATGGGCCCATACCGCCGAGCCGATCGCGCCCGACCGCCTCGCCGGACGGCGCGTCCTGGTGGTGGGCGCCGGCGCCTCGGCCTTCGACAATGCCGCGCTCGCGCTGGAGGCGGGGGCGGCCTCGGTCACACTACTTGCCCGCCGGGCCGAGTTGCCGCGCGTCAACCCGAACCGCTGGATGGAGTTCGCCGGCTTCCTCGAGCACTACGCCGATCTCCCGGATGCAACGAAATGGCGCTGGCTTCGCCGCTTCATGGCGATCAATCAGCCCCCGCCGCAGGAGAGCTGGAACCGCTGCGCGCGCCATCGCCACTTCCGCATCGTCACCGGCGCGCCGCTGCTCGCCGCCCGGCCGGAGGGAGCGGAAGCCGTGCTCGAGACCCCGCGCGGCGTCTTCCGCGGCGATTTCGTCATCGCCGGAACGGGGCTTGTGATCGATCTTTCGGCGCGGCCCGAACTCTCAGCCATCGCGCCGCACATCGCGTTCTGGCGCGACCGCTACACCCCGCCGCCGGGGGAGGAGGATGAGCTGCTCGGCGGCTTTCCCTACCTCGATGGCAGCTTCGCCCTGACCGGCGATGCCCCCTGGCTCTCGCGCATCCGCAGCTACGGCTACGCGGCCTTCCTCTCCATGGGCTGTTCGGGCGGCATCTCGACGCTCGGCCCGGCGGTGCGCCGCATGGCCGACGGCATCCGGCGCGAGATCTTCCTCTCCCAGGCCCCGCAGCATGAGGCCGAACTGTTTTGCTACGCGGAGGCCGAACTGACCGATCTGCGCCTCTCCGCCGAGGAGGATACGCGATGACCCCACGCGACCCCGATGCCTATGTGGCCGGCCTGCGCGACGGCCGCGCCGTCTACCTCGACGGGCGGCGGGTGAGCGACGTCACGACCGACCCCGCCTTCCGCGGCGCCATCGCCTCGGCCCGCGCGCTCTATGCCTATCAGGCCGAGCATGCCGAGGAGATGACCTTCACGACCGAGACCGGCGCGCGGGTCAACAAGGCCTGGATGCTGCCGCGCAGCCACGCCGAATGGGTGGAACGCCGGCGTGCCATGGAGCGCTGGTCGGAACTGACCTTCGGCATGATCGGGCGCAGCCCGGACCACGTCGCCTCGACCTTCGTGGGCTTCATGGTTGGGCTCGAGGTGTTTCGCGCCCACGACCCGCGCCGGGCGGCTGCGCTCGAATCCTACTTCCGCTACATCCGCGACCGGGACCTCTACCTCTCCTACGTCATCGTCAACCCGCAGGCGGACAAGTCCAAATCGGCCTCCGGCCAGCCGGGGCGCGACCTCGTCGCCCAGATCGTGGACGAGGACAGCCACGGCATCACCATCCGCGGCGCCAAGATGCTCGCCACCTCCGGCGTGATGGCCGACGAGATCATGGTGAGCGGCTTCCAGGCGCTGATGCCGGGCGACGAGGCCTACGCCTTCACCGCCGCCATGCCGGTCAACACGCGCGGGGTGAAGCTCCATTCGCGCCGCGCCTACGCGGCGGCCGCCAGCAGCGAATGGGACTATCCGCTCACCTCCCGCTTCGACGAGAGCGATGCGGTCGTCTTCTTCGACGACGTGAAGATCCCCTGGGAACGCGTCTTCGTCCATCGCGACCTGCGCATGGCCCAGGCGCAATGGCACGAGACGCGCGCACATGTGATCCAGAACCACCAGTGCATCGTGCGGCTGATGGTGAAGCTGCGCTTCCTGCTCGGCCTTGCGCACCGCATCGCGGAGGTGAACGGCATCCTCAACTTCCCGCAGACACGCGAGACGCTGGGCCTGCTCGCCGCCAAGTGCAGCACCATCGAGGCGCTGGTGATCGCGATGGAGGCGAAGGGGGAGGTCTTCCACGGCTACTGGGTGCCGGACCGGCCGCTTTTGTGTGCCGCCCAGGTGGTGGCCCAGACCACCTATCCCGAGTTCGTCGAGGCGATCCGCGGCCTCTCGGGCGGCGGGATGATCATGGTCCCCTCCTCGGTCGCCGATTTCGACGGAGGCGAAATCGAGGGCCTGATCCGCGCCGCCCAGCGCAGCCCGGCCACCGACAGCGAAGGTCGCGTCAAGCTGATGAAGCTCGCCTGGGATGCGGTGGGCAGCGAGTTCGGCAGCCGCCACCTGCAATACGAGATGTTCTACTCCGGCGCGCCCTTCGTCACCCGCGGCAATGCCTATCGCTTCCACGACTGGTCGGGGCCGAAGGCGATGGTCGATGCGATGCTCGCGAGCTATGACCTGCCGCGGCGCCGGCAGGCCAGGGCGGCGGAGTGACCGACGGCTTCGTCGCCCACGGCAGGCTGCGCGTGGCGGGCGCCCCGCAGGGGCCGCTCGCCGGGCTTACCTTTGCGGTCAAGGATCTGTTCGATGTCGCCGGCACGCGAAGCGGCTGGGGCAATCCCGACCGCCTGCGCGAGGCCGAACCCGCCGTCACGACCGCGCCGGCGGTGGCCGCCGCCCTGGCCGCCGGGGCGACGCTCATCGGCAAGACCATCACCGACGAGCTCGCCTGCGGGATGTTCGGGGAGAACCCGCATGACGGCACGCCGCCCAATCCTGCTGCGCCCGACCGCGTCCCTGGCGGATCCTCTTCCGGCTCGGCAGCGGTCGTGGCGGCGGGACTGGCCGATGTCGCCTTCGGCACCGACACTGGCGGCAGCGTGCGCGTGCCGGCAAGCTTCTGCGGCCTTTACGGCATCCGCACCAGCCACGGGCGGATCAGCACGGCCGGTGTCATGCCCATGGCGCCCTCCTTCGACG
>JANWYF010000048.1 GCA_025057055.1 Rhodovarius sp.
GCGCCGAGCCCGGCGGCCGGGCGGCGGGCGGGGGGCACCGCCGCCACCCCGCCTGGCTTCCGCTGCCCGGGCAGGCTTGCGGCCCAACCCCGGCAGCGCCCCGGCGGCCGGCCCGGAGCGCCCGGCAGAACCACCCGGGCCGAGGGGGTAGCCTTACATCCCAAGCAGGGCGCGCGCCTTGGCGATGACGGCCAGGGCCTCCGGCGTCAGCTCGTAGCGCGGCAGCTCCTCGGGCGCGGCCCAGGCCACTTCGGCTACGTCGTCGCCGGGCCGCGCCTCTCCGGCCACCCAGAAGCCGCAATAGTCGATGATCGTGTAGTGGTAGCGCACGCGCCCCTGGTCATCGCGCGAGACCGCATCGATCACGTCCGCCAGCAGAAGCGGGCCCGCCTGCACGCCGGTCTCCTCCAGCAATTCGCGCCGCGCCGTTGCCTCCGCCGCCTCTCCCAGCAGCTGGGCGCCGCCGGGGAGGGACCAGCGGCCCAGCCGCGGCGGCTTGCCGCGCCGGGCGAGCAACACCCGCCCCTCCTTGAACACCACCGCGCCGATGCCCACCCAGGGACGGGCCGGATATTCCCTATCGAGCACCGGTCAGATCCGCGAGGCTGGGCAGGAAGGCGCGCTCCTTCCAGTTGCCGACCTGATAGGCCCAGGGCCTCCAGCGGGCGGCGAGCCGCTCTCCTTCGCTCCCTCCGCCTTCGGCGGTCAGCCGGATCCAGACGAACTGCTCGAGGCGAGAGAGCTCCACCCGGACGGTCAGGCCGCCATCGAAGCGGAACTGCGCCTCGCCCTGGAGCTCGCCGGGCATGCGCTCGGCCGGCACGGCATCGAGCAGCGTCAGCCGCTCGAAGCCGCGCAGCACCTCTTCCAGCGCGCCGGCATCGAGTTCGGGCGGATGGTCGATCCCGCTCAGCGCCAGCGGAGCGCCGGGGGCAGGGCGGGCGAGCGACAGCGGCGCGGGCGCATCGCGGCGGCGGATCTCGACCGAGAGCAGACGCTCCGGCGGCAGATCGACGATGTCGCGATCCATCCAGGAGGCGGCATCGGCTTCCACGATGAGGCGCCCTTCGGCGAGCCAGGATTGCGCC
Source organism: Rhodovarius sp. (assembly GCA_025057055.1). Classification (GTDB taxonomy): domain Bacteria; phylum Pseudomonadota; class Alphaproteobacteria; order Acetobacterales; family Acetobacteraceae; genus Rhodovarius. The sequence continues at coordinate 1,089 of JANWYF010000048.1, forward strand.
TCCTGGGGGCGGCGGACGTAGACCGACTCCGGCACGCTGGCCAGGGTGCGCACGCGCCGCCGGCCGACCAGCAGCTCGAGCATCGGCCGCCCCGCGGCATCGGAGAGGGTGAGCAGCGCGGCCGTGCTGCCCGGCGTGGCCGGATCATCCACCCCGAGCCGCGCCCAGCCTTCGGGGTCGCGGGCGCGGGGCTCGATCACGCGCAGCTCGGTCAGCCCGGTCAGCAGTTCGCGCAGCCTCGCCTCGCGGATCGGAAAGCCGTCGCGTTCGGGCAGCACCCAGCCTTCGGCCGTGCGGCGGATCAGCACGCCGCCCTCGTGCCGGCGGATCGAGACCTCGGCCACCGCCGGCAGCCGTTCGGCGAGAGAGGGGAAGAGCAGCTCGCCGGGCGCGAAGCCTGGGCTGTCTTCCCGCGGCCGGAAATGGAGTGCGGCCGCGATCGCTGCCGCGCCGGCCAGCCCTGCGCCGAGCAGCCAGAGGTTGCGGCGCCTCATGCCCGGGCCGCGCGGCGCTGCCGCGCCCTCCAGATCGCCAGCCCGATCGCGAGCAGGGCGACGAGGGTGGGCACGGCGGCGATGTTGAGCAGGCGCAGCCGCGCCTCGAGGGCTTCGATGTCGCGCCGCAGCTCGAGCTGGACGGCGCGCAGCTGGCGGCGGGTGGCTGCGATCTCCTCCCGCGCGCGGTCGATCTCGGCGCGCTGTTCCGGAGTGATCAGCGCCTGATTCTGGCCCTGACCGCCGCTGCCCTGACGCAGCTCGCGCAGCCGGCGCTCGGTCTGCTCCAGCCTCTCGCGCAGCTGGCGTTCGGTCTGGCGGAACTCCGCATCGGCCTGGCGGCGGATCGCCTCCACCACCTCGAAGGGGCGCAGGGATTCGCCGCGCGAGCGCAGGCTGATCAGCGCATCGGAACCGGTCAGCAGCTCGACCAGGTTGAGGATCATGCTGCCATTGCCGGCGAAGGGGGTGGTGACGGTCTGCCCGAAGAAGTCCTGGATGCGGACCCAGAAGCGGTCCTCCAGCACGTCGCTGTCATTGATCACGACCAGGGTGGCCGGGCCTTCGGTCGCGCTGCGGTGGGCCGGGAAATCGGCCGGCCGCTCCGCCCCTTCGGGCGGGGGGGGCGGCCCGTCGGGAAAGGCGGTGGCAAGCGGCCCGCGGAAGCGTGCCGCGATCATCCGCCGCTGCCCGTCCGCGCGGAACTCGGCGAGCAGCCGCGTGGGGTTCGGGTTTTGCCGCACCGCCGCGGCCTCGATCAGCATGGACTGGGCGGAGGAGGTGAGCAGCGGCGTCACCTCGAGCTGCGCGCCGGGGCGCAGACGGACCTCGCCGGCGGCGGCGACGCTCACCTGATCGAGCATCGCCACGGCGGGGTCGTTGCGGTTGAGCGAATCGCCCGACAGCGCGAACCAGGCCACGTAATCCACGGCCTGGACCCGATCCTGCGGGCCTGCGCGCACGCGCCAGGCGCCGCGCAGGTCGCCCACCACCCGGTCGGTCGGCGCCTCGATGCCCCAGGCGTTCAGCAGCCGGTCGAGCTGCGAGCTGGTATCCGCCGGCGGGCGGCCCATCGGGCCGGGGCGGCTCGCCTGCATCTCGCTGTGCGGGTCGGTCAGCACCATCAGCCGCCCGCCGCGCATGACGAACTGGTCTATGGCGTAGAGCGTCGCCTCCGACAGCCCCTGCGGATGGGCCACGATCAGCAGCTGCACATCCGGCTCGATCACCTGCGCATCGAGGGCGATGTCACGCACCGCCACGAACTGGCGCAGCTGCGTCATCACCACCTGCGGCTGGGCGAGCTGGGGCTGGCGCATCAGCATCGCCCGCGGGTCCCCATTGAGCGGCAGCGGCGAGAGCACCCCGACCACCGGCCGGCGCGGGTTGGACAGTTCGTAGATCACCCGCGTCAGGTCCATCTCGAGGAAGCGTTCGCGCTCGGGCTGGAAGAAGGGGATGACGCGCTCGTCATCCGTCAGGTTGCTGGCAGCCAGGCCGAAGAACACCTGCTCGCCGGACTGGTCGAGTGGCACCGCCTGCAGGCCGAGCGCAATCGCGCGGTCTTCGGTGTCGCTGTAGGGCTCAGGGTCGAAGATCTCGAGCCGAAGCTTGCCGCGGGAGGCGGCGACATATTCGCGCAGCAAATCGCGCACGCGGTCGGCATAGGCGCCATAGGCCGGCAGCTCAGCTCCCAGGCGGCGGGAGTAGAAGAAACGCAGCGTGATCGGATCCTGAAGCCCGGCGAGGATGCTGCGAGTGCCCGGGCTTAGGGTGTAGAGGCCTTCGCGCGTCAGATCGAGGCGGGCGCCGGCCAGGAAGCGGTCCGCCAGCATATTGGCCCCGATGGCGACCAGGGCCGCGACCAGGATCGCAGCGGCGGCCTGCAGGCCGCGGCGGCCGCCTCCGGCCGGGCGCGGGGTGGTGGTGTCGGACATGGTCAATCCGCCTTGCGCAGATCGAGCAGGATCATGTTCACGAACAGCCAGAAGCCGATGAAGCTCGCGAAGAAGATGATGTCGCGCGCCACCAGCACGCCGCGGGTGAAGCCCGCCAGCCGATCCGAGACCGAGAGCGCGCGCGCCACCTCGGCCAGCACCGGCAGGCGGGCCGAGAGGAACTCGGTCACCACCGGTGAACCCGCCGCCGAGAAGACGAAACAGGCCGCCACCGCGACCACGAAGGCGATGACCTGGTTGCGCGTGGTGACCGAAATGGCAGCCCCGAGCGCCAGATAGGCCCCGGCGAGCAGCAGACAGCCCGCATAGCCGGCGAGGATGACGCCGTTGTCGGGATCACCCAGATAGTTGACCGTCAGCCAGAGCGGAAAGGTGAGCGCGAGGGCGATCGCGCAGAAGGCCCAGGCGGCCAGGAACTTGCCCAGCACCGCCTGCCACTGGGCCAGCGGCAGGGTCAATAGCAGCTCGATCGTGCCAAGCCGCCGTTCCTCGGCCCATAGCCGCATGGTCAAGGCCGGCACGAGGAACATGAACAGCCAGGGGATGAAGGAGAAGAAGGGCAAGAGATCGGCCTGCCCGCGGGCGAAGAAGCCGCCCACCGTGAAGGTCAGGGCGCCCGAGGCCACCAGAAAGACGACGATGAAGACGGAGGCGACGGGGGTGGCGAAATAGGCCGCAAGCTCGCGGCGGAAGACGGCGATCATGCGGCCTCCTGCGCCGTGGGCGCCGCCTCCGCAGCCGGAGAGGGCATGGTCAGGCGGCGGAAGACGTGATCGAGGCTCGGCGCATCGCCGAGCAGGGCGCGCGGCGTGGCATCCACCACGATCCGCCCGTGCGCGATGATGATGGCGCGGGTGCAGACCGCCTCCACCTCCTCGAGGATATGGGTCGAGATCACGATCGCCTTCTCGGGCGCCATGCGTCGGATCAGCTCGCGCACCTCATGCTTCTGGTTGGGGTCGAGGCCGTCGGTCGGCTCGTCGAGCACCAGCACCGGCGGGTCGTGCAGCAGCGCCTGGGCGAGGCCGACCCGGCGCTTGAAGCCCTTGGAGAGGGTCTCGATCGGCTGCAGGCGCACGCCCTGAAGCCTCGTCAGGCTCATCGCACGCGCCACACGCTCGGTCAGCTCGGCGCCTCGAAAGCCGCGCACCCGGGCGCAAAAGGAGAGGAAGCCCTGCACCGTCATCTCAGGGTAGGTGGGCGCGCCTTCGGGCAGGAAGCCGAGGCAGCGCTTGGCCGCGACCGGCTCCTCCACCACGTCATGGCCGCAGATGCGCGCGGTGCCCGCGGTCGGCGTCATGAAGCCGGCCAGCATGCGCATGGTGGTCGATTTGCCGGCGCCGTTGGGGCCGAGAAAGCCCACCACCTCGCCGCGGGCGACGCTGAAGGACACATCCTCCACCGCGGTGAAGGTGCCGAAGCGTTTGGTCAGATGCTCGATCTCGATCAGCGCGGTCACGGCTGGCTCCGCCATCCCGGATGGGTGGGTTGGGATTGCAAAGCCCTCCGCCCTTGGCAAGGCCCGGCCCGGGTTGCCAGCCGCCACCGCCGGGCCGAAACTCCCGCCCGCAGAGCAGGGGAGAGCCGGATGATCGACCTCTATACCTGGCCCACGCCGAATGGGCACAAGATCCACATCATGCTGGAGGAGGTCGGGCTGCCCTACCGGGTCATTCCGGTCAACATCGGCAAGGGGGAGCAATTCCGGCCGGAGTTCCTGGCCATCACGCCCAATCACCGCATCCCTGCCATCGTCGATCAGGAGGGACCGGGCGGGGCCCCCTTCAGCCTCTTCGAGTCCGGGGCGATCCTGATCTATCTGGCGGAGAAGACCGGCAGCCCGCTGTGGCCCGCCGATCCCGCGACACGCTATCGCTGCCTGCAGTGGCTGATGTTCCAGATGGGCGGGGTCGGGCCGATGTTCGGCCAGTACAACCATTTCGCGGCCTATGCGCCGGAGAAGATCCCCTACGCCATCACCCGCTACGCCAATGAGGTGCAGCGGCTGCACCGCGTGCTCGACAAGCGGCTGAGCGAGTCCGCATACCTCGCCGGCGAGGAGTACAGCATCGCCGACATCGCAACCTTCCCCTGGATCCGCAATCCCGACCGGCGCGGCATCAACCTCGAGGACTACCCGGCGCTCAAGCGCTGGCATGACGCGATCGCCGCACGCCCGGCGGTGCAGCGCGGCGTGGCCGTGCTGGCCGAACATCAGCGCCGCGGCCCGATGAGTGAGGAGGAGCGCGAGAACCTCTTCGGCGCCACGCAGTTCGCCAAGCGGTGAGGAGGGCTGCGCGATGATCGAACTTTGGACCTGGGATACGCCGAATGGGCGCAAGATCTCCGTCGCGCTCGAGGAGATGGGGCTGCCCTACAAGGTGGTGCCGGTCGACATCACCAAGGGCGAACAGTTCCGGCCCGAGTTCCTGGCCTTCTCTCCCAACAACCGCATCCCCGCGATCCGCGATCCGGAGGGCCCGGACGGGCAGCCCATCACGGTGTTCGAAAGCGGGGCGATCCTGCTCTACCTCGGCGAGAAGACGGGACGCTTCCTGCCGCGCGATCTGCGCGCGCGGGTGCCGGTTTATGAATGGCTGATGTGGCAGATGGGCGGTTTCGGCCCCATGCCGGGGCAGGTGCACCATTTCCTGCTGCAGCCCGAGGGGCCGGCGCGCGATTACGGCTTCGCCCGCTACCATGCCGAGACCAAGCGCCTCTACGGCGTGCTCGACCGTAGGCTGGCGGGGCGGGACTTCGTCGCCACCGAAGGCGAGCCCTCGATCGCCGATTTCGCGATCCTCGGCTGGGCTTGGCGGCATGAGCGGCATCGCGTGGCGCTGGAGGAATTCCCGAACGTGGCCGCCTGGTATGCGCGCATGATGGCCCGTCCGGCGACCCAGCGCGGCTTCGCGGTCAAGCTGACCTGACCGACGGCCTGGCCTGCGGTCTCTCTTGTGCGAGGCCCCCCGCCGGGCCTTGGCGGGGAGGGTTTCGGCTCAGCCGCGGCAGTCCTGGGCGAGAGAGGCCTCACACCCCGCGATTCCGACCGGCAGCGGCCGCATCGCGAGGCCGGCGAGGCGGGCGAGGAAGGCCGGACGGACCCAGCCCAGCCAGCGCGCCCTGCAGGCCGGCGAGCATCGCCGCCGGCGGCAGCCCGACCGGGGCATGCCGGCCGCAGCCCCTTCAGCACCCGGCAGCCAGCCAAGAACGTCCCACCGCGGGCAGAGCGGGCCGCAGCGCCAGCCATGCGTGCATCGAGCAAGCGAGCGCGCGCAACTCTCGTTGCGCATGAGCGAGCGGGCGGTGTGGAGGGGATCGGCCATGCCGATCAGCCGCCCCGCGATCACCTCGGGCACGATCAGCGCAGCGCCACGCAACGGCACAGGGGGATGGCGAGCCCGGCGGGTTGCGCCGTCGCCGCGCAGCTCCCGGGCGGCGGGCTGCCCAACCCAGCCAG
>JANWYF010000100.1 GCA_025057055.1 Rhodovarius sp.
GCCGGATGCGCTGCGGCACGAGCTTGCGGCCCTCGCCTCGGGCATTCCCGGGGCCCGCTGGGTGCCGGAGGAGAACTACCATCTCACCCTGCGCTTCATCGGGGAGGTCGGTCACGACCGCGCCCATGATGTGGATGAGGCGTTGGCCAGCGTGCGGGCCAAGCCCTTCGACCTCACCCTCTCCGGCGTCGGTATTTTCGAACGGCAGGGGCGGGTCGCCTCGCTCTGGGTCGGGGCGGAACGGTCGGAAGGCCTGACGCGCCTGCAGGCGAAGGTGGAGGGGGCGCTCTGCCGCATCGGCCTGCCGCCGGAACGGCGCCGCTTCGCCCCGCATGTCACCCTGGCGCGCACCGAGGGTGCGGATCCGGCCAAGGTCGCGGCCTTCGTCATGCGCCATAACCTCTATCGCGCCGCACCGGTGCGGGTGGAGAGCTTCACCCTCTTCTCCTCCCACCTCGGCCGCGACTGCGCGAGCTACACGGCGGAGGTCGAATACGCCCTGGCGGCCTGACCCGGCGCCGCGGAAGGCCGCTCCTCACTCCGCCCAGCTGCCGTTGGGCTGACGCCACCTCCATCGCGTGGTCGCCGACGCCGCTGCAACACCACCGCGGCGGGGTGGAGGTTCACCCGCGCCGGGCTTTGTTCTAGGAGGCGGCGCGATGCGCCGGTGCTACCGCTCCTTCATCCCCTGGCTTGTCCTGGCTGCCCTGATCCAGGCGGCCTGGGCGCCGGCGCTGGCGCTGCAGGGCCTCTCCCCGGCCCCTCTCGCGGTCGAGATCTGCAGCGCCGAAGGGCTCAAGCGCATCACCCTGCCGCTCGATGAGCAGGGCGAGAAGGCACCGGGGCGCCACGGCATCTGCCTGCTCTGCCCCGGCCTGCCGGATCTGCCCCCGCTGCCTGCCCCGGAAGCCGCTCCGCTGCGCTGGGCCGGGGGCGGGGCTGCTCCCCTCCCGAGGGCTGAGCTGCCGCTGGCAGGCGGGCGGCGCGCCGTCCCGCAGCAGCCCAGGGCGCCGCCGGTGGCGGGCTGATCAGTCTCGCCCGGCCGCCCGCTGCGGCGGGTCGGCCTTCCGTCCACCCCGTTGAAGAGTGCTGAGCTTCGTCATGACCACCCCTCGTCGAGGGCTGCTCGCCGCTGTTGGCCTGCTGCCCGTCTTTGCCTCGTCCTCTCCCCTGCGCGCCGCCGAGGTCGCCCTGGGCCCTCTGCTGCTGCGCGACCCCTGGACCCGCGCTGCCCGCGCGGGCATGCAGGGGGCGGGGTTCCTCACCATCCTCAACCGCGGCCAGGCGCCCGATCGGCTGGTCGCCGCCTCCTCCCCCGCTGCGCAGAGGATGGAACTGCACACCCATGTGCGGGAGGGCGATGTGATGCGCATGCGCCCGGTGCCCGCGATCGAACTGCCCCCTGGCGCCACCGTTCGGCTCGAGCCCGGGGGATTGCACCTGATGTTCATCGGCCTGACGCAGGACCTGCGCGAGGGCGAGCGGGTGCCCGTGACCCTGACCTTCGAACGGGCAGGCAGCATCACGCTGGAGCTGACGGTGCAGGCCCCAGGGGCACGGGCGCCGCATGGCCATCACCGGCACTGAGGCACCGCCTATGCCGGCAGTGCCTCGGCAGCGTCCGGCTGTGGAGGGGGGCGCCGGATGAAGCGCTGGGTTCCCTTCGCCGTGGCGCTCTTCATGCTCACCCCCTTCGCCCTCTGGATGGGCTTCGCCGCCACCGGCATGGGCGGGGGGTGGAGCCAGCTGGGCAGCCCGGCAGGCTCGGTGATCCTCGCCGCCTCCCTGCCGCTGGCCGGGCTGTTCTGGATCCAGAACCTGCGCCAGCTGGGGGATGCGATCGGGGCGCCCTCGCGCCTGGCCCTGGCCGAAGGGCTGGCGCGCGCCCTGCCCTTCGCCATCCTGCTGATCGGCGCCGGGGGCAGCCTCTGGCTTCTGCACGAGGGCGAGGGGCCAGCGATGGCCGCCGTGGCGGTGGTCGCCACCCTGGTCATGGCCGGCTTCGGCTGGCTGGCCGCCCGCGCCCCGGTCGAGCCCTGCCCTGCGAGGCCGGAGCCGCCCCTGGCCGCGGCGGAGGAGCAGGAGATCGTGCAGGGCGTGCTGCTCTGTCTCGCCAATATCGGGATGGCGCTGGCCCTGGTCGCGTATTACTGGACGCCCATGGTCCTGCTCTGGGCGGTCTATGCGGCGGTGCCGGTGGCCTTCCTGGCCATCATGGCTCTTGCCTGGTGGGCCGCCCAGCCTGCCCGGGCAACCGCACCGGCGCCGCGACGCCAGCTCGGCCCGGCGCCGGAGCTGGGTGCGGCTGCAAGCAGCCTGCATCGGGCGTCATGAGGGCGGCGGGCCGGCCGATCCGCCGGATCGTCGTGCTGACCGGTGCGGGCATCAGCGCCGAGTCCGGGCTGGCCACCTTCCGCGACCCGGGCGGGCTCTGGCAGCGCTTCCGCCCCGAGGATCTGGCCACGCCCGAGGCCTTCGCCCGCGACCCGGAGACGGTGCTGGCCTGGTACGATGCGCGGCGGGAGCAGCTCGACCGCGTTGCACCGAATGCAGCGCATCTTGCGCTCGCCCGGCTGGATGCCGCCTGGCCGCATGAGCTGCTGCTGGTGACGCAGAACGTCGATGACCTGCACGCGCGCGCCGGATCGCGCCGGATGGTGCAGATGCACGGCGCGCTGCGGCGGGTGCGCTGCAGCGCCTGCGCAAGCGTGCGGGAATGGCGCGGGCCGCTGCCGCGCAGCACGCCTTGCCCGGCCTGCGGCGCGGCCCGGCTGCGCCCCGATGTGGTCTGGTTCGGCGAGATGCCGCACCACCTCGAGACCATCCTGCCTGCGGTGGAAGCCTGTGACCTCTTCGTGGCCATCGGCACCTCGGGCACCGTCTATCCGGCGGCGGGCTTCGTCGAGATGCTGCCGCCCCATGCCCACAGCATCGAGATCAACCCGGCCCCTTCGGCGGTTGCGCACCGCTTCCGCGAATG
>JANWYF010000183.1 GCA_025057055.1 Rhodovarius sp.
AGGCCGACCGGCGCCTCGGCCGCCCCGACCCGCCGGAGGACCACACAGCCCGGCCGGCCGCCGGGTGACGACCGGCCGAGACCCAGCAAGCCCGCCGCCGCCTCGCGGATCGGCCGGCATGGCGCAGAGGGCGGGGGAGGCGGAGTGGCCAGCCCGAGCGCGGCGCGGCCGGTCCGGCATGGATGGCCGGTCGCCGCCCCGCCGTCTTCGGCTGCCGCACGCCGGGGCTCGGGCGAGCCCCGGGCGGGATGCCCTCCCCGAGGCACGCAGCCGGAGCGCTTGGGCCGCGGCCGGCCCGCTAGAGCCGCGCCTTCAGCGCCCGGCCGATCTCTCCGACCACGCCGCGGCGGAAGGCGAGGACGCAGACGATGAAGATCACGCCCTGGATCACCGTGACCCAGGCGCCGAACTCGGCCAGGTAGTTCTGCATGGTGATGATAATCGCCGCCCCCGCCACCGGGCCGAAGAGGGTGCCGAGCCCGCCGACCAGGGACATCAGCACCACCTCTCCGGACATGGTCCAGAACACGTCGGTCAGGGTGGCGATGCCGAAAACGATCGCCTTGGTCCCGCCCGCGATGCCCGACAGGGTGGCCGAGATGACGAAGGCCATCAGCTTATAGTCGTCCGTGCGGTAGCCGAGGGAGATGGCGCGCGCCTCATTCTCCCGGATCGCCTTGAGCACCATGCCGAAGGGGGAGTGGACGACGCGATGGACGAACAGGAAGCCCGCGAAGAAGATGATGGCGGTGAACCAGTACATCGCCATGTCATTGCCGAGGTCGATCAGGCCGAAGGCCTGGCCGCGCGGGATGGCCTGGATGCCGTCCTCACCCCCGGTGAAGGGCGCCTGCAGGCAAAAGAAATAGATCATCTGCGCCATCGCCAGCGTGATCATGGCGAAGTAGATCCCCTGCCGGCGGATCGCGAGGCTGCCGATGCAAAAGCCGAGCACCATGCCGGTCAGGCCCGCGATCAGGATCGCGACCTCGGGCGTGGCGCCCCAGACCTTGGCGGCGTGGCCGGCGAGATAGGCGCCCATCCCGAAATAGGCGGCATGGCCGAAGGAGAGCAGCCCGACATAGCCGATCAGCAGGTTGAAGGCGCAGGCGAAGAGCGCAAAGCACAGCACCTTCATCAGGAAGACCGGGTAGAGGAAGAAGGGCGCGACCAGGAAGAAGGCCGCCATCAGCCCCAAGGCCCACAGCTGCGGCCGGGTAAAGCCCCACAACAGCTCACGTTCGGCCGGCAGCCCCTCGAAGGTCCCGGCGACGGCAGGAGCGGCCATGGCTCAGGCCCTCCCGAACAGGCCGGTGGGGCGCAGCAGCAGCACCACCGCCATGATCACGAACACCACGGTGGCCGAAGCCTCGGGATAGAACACGCGCGTCAACCCTTCGAGCAGGCCGAGGATGAAACCGGTGACCACCGAGCCCAGGATCGAGCCCATGCCGCCGATCACCACCACGGCGAAGACGATGATGATGAAGTTGGCCCCCATGGCCGGATTGACCGAGTAGATCGGCGCCGCCAGCACCCCGGCGAAGGCCGCGAGCGCGACGCCTGCGCCGTAGGTCAGCGTCATCATCCGCGGCACGTTGATGCCGAAGGCCTGCACCAGCGCGGGATTCTCGGTGGCTGCGCGCAGGTAGCTGCCGATCTTCGTCTTCTCGATGGCGAGCCAGGCGCCGAGGCAGGCGATGAGCGCGACCGCCACCACCCAGGCGCGGTAGGTGGGCAGAAACATGAAGCCCAGATCCCAGCCGCCCTGGAGTTCGGGCGGTGCGCGATAGGGCAGGCCGGAGACGCCGTACTGGTTGCGGAACAGCCCCTCGATCACCAACGCGCAGCCGAAGGTCAAAAGCAGGCCGTAGAGGTGATCGAGCTTGTAGAGCCGCGCGATCATCGTCCGTTCGATGATCACCCCGGTGATGCCGACGACGAGCGGGGAGATCAGCAGCGCCCACCAGTAGCCGATGCCGAAGTAGTTGAGCAGCATCCAGGCGACGAAGGCGCCCATCATGAACTGTGCGCCGTGGGTGAAGTTGATCACGTTGAGCATGCCGAAGATGACGGCAAGCCCGAGCGAGAGCAGTGCGTAGAAGGCGCCGTTGACCAGCCCCAGCACCAGCTGGGGCAGGGCCATCTCGATTTCGAACAGCAGCGTCTCCAGCATCCGGTGCGACCCTGGCGGTGGTCAGGCGATGGCGGCGGCGGCGGGCGCGGAGGCAACCCACCCCCGCGCCCGGTCCGCTTCAGGCGCGCACCAGGGCGCAGCCGCCCTCGGCCAGCGGGCGGAAGGCTTCCTCGGCCGGTGTGGTCTCGAGCAGCTTGTAGTAGTCCCAGCGGCCGCTCGACTCCTGCGGCGTCTTGACCTGGAACAGATAGCAGGGGTGGAGCTTGCGCCCATCGGCGCGGATCGTCCCCTCGCCGAAGGCATCGTCCGAGGTCGGCATCGCCTTCATGCGGTTGACCACCTCCACGCCGGAGGCCTTGGCGGCCGCCACCCCCATATCCATCACCGCCTTGCAGTAGTGCAGCGCCGCCGAATAGCAGCCCGCCTGCACCATGGAGGGCCGGATATTGCCCGGCATCTGGCCGAGCCGCTGGGTGAAGCGCCGCGTGCGGTCGTTGAGGTCCCAGTAGAAGGTCTCGCTGAGCACGAGCCCCTGGGTGGTCTCGAGCCCCAGGCTGTCGACATCCGTGATGAAGACAAGCAGCCCCGCAATCCGGGTGCCGCCGCGGGTGATGCGGAACTCACCGGCCTGCTTGAGGCTGTTCGTGGTATCCGCCCCGGCATTGGCCAGCGCGATCACCTGCGCACGCGACCGCTGCGCCTGCTGCAGGAAGGAGGAGAAGTCGGTGGTGCCGGGGAAGGGATGGCGCACCGACCCGAGGATCTGCCCGCCCTGGGCCCGGACGAAGTTGGAGACGTCGCGCTCCAGCGCATGGCCGAAGGCGTAGTCGGCAGTGATGAAGAACCAGGTGCGCCCGCCGGCGCGGACCATCGCCCCGCCCGTGCTCTTGGCGAGCATGTAGGTGTCATAGGTCCAGTGGATGGTGTTGGGCGAACAAGCGCTGCCGGTGAGGTCGGAGGTGGCGGCGCCCGAGACCAGGAAGACCTTGTTGCGTTCACGCACCAGCGTGTTCACCGCCAGGGCGATCGAGGAGGTGGGCACATCGATGATCACATCCACCCCGTCGCGGTCCAGCCACTGCCGGGCGATGGTCGAGCCGACATCGGGCCGGTTCTGGTGATCGGCCTGCACCACCTCGACGTTGATTCCGCGCATGGTGATGCCGGATTCCTGGATCGCCTGGCGCACGCAATGGGTCGACCCCGGCCCCGAGAGGTCACGATACATGCCCGACTGGTCGTTGAGCACGCCGATGCGGATGGTGTTGGCGGCCTGGGCGCGGGCCTGGCGCCAGGGCAGCGCGCCCCAGACCGGGGCGGTGGCGGCCGCCGCCAGCACGCTGCGGCGGTTGATCGGCTGTTCGGTGTTCTCGGTCATGGAAGCCTCTCCTCCTTCTCGTGTGCTGTCCGCTTGCGGCGGGCTCTGCCGCCCGCCCTGCCTGCCTCAAACGCCCAGATATCGATGCAGCCGATCCATGGCGGCAGCGAGCGCGGCGTTGCTCACCTCGTCGACGATGACGCCATGGTCCATCACATAATGCCGGTCCGCCACCGTCTGCGCGAAGCGGAAATTCTGCTCGACCAGCAGCACGGTGAAGCCGCGCTCCTTCAGTTCGCGGACGGTGCGGCCGATCTGCTGCACGATCACCGGGGCCAGCCCTTCCGATGGCTCATCGAGCAGCAACAGCCGCGCCCCGGTGCGCAGGATGCGCCCGATCGCAAGCATCTGCTGCTCCCCGCCCGAGAGCTTGGTGCCCTGGCTGCGGGCCCGTTCCTTGAGGTTGGGAAAGAGAGCGTGGATTTCCTGGACCTTCAGCCCGCCGGGGGCGATCACGGGCGGCAGCAGCAGGTTTTCCGTCACGTTGAGGCTGGCAAAGATGCCGCGTTCCTCGGGGCAGTAGGCGATGCCCGTGCGCGCGATCTGGTCCGACCGCAGGCCGATCAGCTCCCGCCCCCGGAAGCGTACGGAACCCGTCCGCCGCCCGATCAGCCCCATGAT